>NZ_JAIUIB010000007.1:0-354832 GCF_020165375.1 Mesorhizobium sp. BR1-1-4
CAGGCACAAAAAGACAGGTGAAGAGCAGTGAGCCAATGGCGAATAGGTATCCCCTACTCACTATTCGCTACTCACTAATCCCTAACCCAGCTTCTCGAATAACGTGCGTTTTGCCGACCTGGTGGTTATGGCGGAGCGGCTGCACCCGATCCCATTCCGAACTCGGCCGTGAAACGCTCCAGCGCTGATGGTACTTCGTCTCAAGACGCGGGAGAGTAGGTCGCTGCCAGGTCTGCAAAACGCACGTTCAAACTCTCATCCAATCGGATGACCGTGAAATCTTCTCTGCACGTCGTTCGATGCATGTCGTTGCCCCAAACCGCTAACTCTTTTGGGCAACATGCATAAAGGCCCGCCAAGGGATCCCGGGCCGCTCTAAGCGGCCCTTTCATTTGGTGGAGACAGAATACCGCAGTCGCCAAATAAAACGGCGATCGCAAATACCGCAATCGCCACAAGGCGATCATGGTGGTGACGCGGGGTGGAGCAGCCCGGTAGCTCGTCAGGCTCATAACCTGAAGGTCACAGGTTCAAATCCTGTCCCCGCAACCAAACAAAACGGCCCGCCTGGCTCAATGCCGGCGGGCCGTTCGCGTTCCGATCTCATATTGCTGCGGACGACTTGTTTCGGGTACCGACCTTCTGCCGCGGTTGCATTCACGCCACGACACTGCCGCGCGATCGCTTTCTCTCGGCGGCGGCGAGCAGGTCCACAAACGCGCGCACCTTGGCGGGCCTGAACCTTGCCGGCGGAAAGACGGCGTGGATGCCGCCGGTGGGCAAGGCCCAGTCGGCAAAGACCGGCACCAGCCGCCCCTCGGCGATGTCGTCGCTGACGCTGTAGTCGGGAAACACACCCAGCCCTATACCGGCAAGCACGCAGGCATGGGCAGCCGGGCTCTTGTCGCATGTGATGACCGGGTTGAGTTCGGTCAGCACCTTGTCGCCATCCCTGGAAAACAGCCATTGGCCGACGCCGCGAAGCTGGGCGTTTCCGACCCAGGCCAGCGACCGCGCCTGCCGCGGGCTCACGCTCTGCGGCAGGTTTGCGGCGAACGCAGGACTTGCCACCACGATCTGCCGGATCGTGCCCAGGCGCCGCGCCTGGTTGGAGGAATCAGCAAGCCAGCCGACGCGGATGCCGAGGTCGATCTGCTCGTCGACCAGATTGCTTACCGCGTCGTCGAAGATCACCTCGACGCGCATATGCGGATAAGTTCTCAGATAGGCGGCGATGACCGGTGCAACCACCTTCGTGCCGTAGTCGAGCGGCGCCGTCAGTCTCAACATTCCAGCCGGTTCGACGGCCGCGCGCGAAATCTCGCCATAGGCGGCCTCCGCTTCCCGCAGGATTATCATCGCACGATCATAGAAGAGGCGTCCCTCTTCGGTCGGCGCGACACGCCGCGTCGTTCGTCGCATGAGTGTCGCGCCCAACTCCTCCTCGAGCTTGCCGATCTGATGGCTGACCACGGCTTTGGCGACGCCAAGCCGGTCGGCCGCCGATGTGAAGGAGCCGGTCTCCATCACGGTGGTGAAGTAGACGAGTCGATTGAGGTTCAGCAGGTCTGCCACGACGATCGCTTTTGTCTGATCAGATCAGACAGTTTATACTATTGGATGGTGTTTATCGCAAGATCGTTGTCTGCCACATAGGAGCAACAGATTTGGCAATCCAGACCGCTGCACGCCGCGCCAAGGGATATCAGGCAATCATGAGCAATTCGGATGTGATTTATCTTTTCGATCCGCTCTGCGGCTGGTGCTACGGCGCCGCCCCGATGCTGGACAAATTGGCTGCCAGCGGCGTGCGCGTCGAATTGCTGCCGACTGGTCTGTTTTCGGGAGCGGGCGCGAGGCCGATGGATGAAGGTTTTGCCGCTCACGCCTGGGCGAACGACCAGCGTATCGAGCGTCTGACCGGACAAGCGTTCACGCAGCCCTATCAGCACAATGTCCTCGGCATCCGTGGCACCTTGCTGGACTCGCATGCCGCGACCCTCGCCATCAGCGCCGCCGGCCTGGAAGACCCAAGCCGCCGGTTGACCGCGCTCAAGGCAATCCAACGTGCGCGCTATGTCGACGGTCGCGATATCGTGACTGTGGAAGGCGTGGCTGCCGTGCTCGCCGGCGTTGGCATGATGGATGCCGCCGCGATCCTGAAGAGCCCGACCGAAACCTTGCTGACGGCGCACCTCGACCTGGTCAATCGGGGCAGCGCGCTGTTCCAGCGCTTGCATGCCAAGGGCGTGCCTTCGCTAGCGGCCATCCGCAACGAAGCGCCTCGGCTCATCGGTTCGAACGCGCTGTTCGGCAGCTTTGACAATCTTGTCGCCCATATCGCGGCGGCGTGATCCTCAACCGACCTCCAACAAGGACTGGAAAAGAACATGGCAAACGTCGCTCTCATCGGTGCATCCGGCGCTGTCGGCTCGCGCATACTCAAGGAACTCTCCGATCGTGGCCACACGGTCACCGGTATCGCCCGCAGCCCTGAAAAAATTGCCGCGCTGCCCGGCGTGACCCCCAGGAAGGGCGATGTCTTCGATAAGGAAGGCCTTGCCGAGTTGATCCGCGACCATGATGCGGTGATCAGCGCGGTGCATTTCGTGGATAGCGACCCCGACACGCTGATCGCCGCGGTGCGTGCCTCGGGCGTGAAGCGCTATCTCGTCGTGGGCGGCGCGGGCAGTCTCGAAGTCGCGCCCGGCAAGCGTCTGGTCGATACCGCCGAATTTCCTGCGATCTACAAGGCCGAGGCACAGAAGGGCGCCGACTTCCTGGACAAGTTGAAGACAGTCAGCGACCTCGACTGGACGTTCCTGTCGCCGTCCGCGATGTTCGTCCCAGGTGAGCGCACCGGCAAGTTCCGCGTCGGCAAGGACACGCTTCTCGCCTCGGATAAGGGTAGCAGCATCTCGTTCGAGGACTATGCCATCGCCATGGTCGACGAAATCGAGAAGCCGACGCATGTCAGGCAGCGCTTCACCGTCGGTTATTGATTGAAAGGACCGACGCGTCGCCGGCCAGGGTCGCGCGGAGCCATGCGGCGATGGCCTCGAAGTCGATCGGCTGCGTCGTATCGACGTCGAACAGCGGCCCGCGCCGCAGCGGTTCGGCGCGCTTGGCCAGCTCGATCAATTCGGGGATATAGGCAGCGCCGGGATGACCCGGGAGGCGCTGACCTAGCCGGGCGCCGTAGCGTTCGGCCAGAACTTCGCCCGGCGCGTGGCACCAGATTTCGACCGTATGTTCGACGCCGGCGTCGCGCAGATGATCCTCGAGCACTTGCCGCGGCTGGAAGCCGAACCAGGCATCGACGATGAAGGTGCTGCCGGCAGGGGCGTCGCCGATGAGCGACCAGATTGCCTGGTAGCTGGCGCGGCCCAGCGTGCGGTTGAATTCGCGGTCGCCGCCGCCGAGCACTTCGAGGAACGGGTTCTTGACCGTATCGAGCGCGAGCAGCGGCCATCCCATGCGGTCGGCGATGCCGCGTGACACCGTGCTCTTGCCGCTGGCCGGGATGCCGTTGACGAGCACGGCGCGTCTGGCGCGGGCGGGCTCAACGGAAAGCGATGTCGATGTCGGTGCCGAAAGCGCCTGGAGACCCGCGCCGATCACTCCGGCGTCGTCGCCAAGCTGCGCCGGCGCCACCGGGCATTGGTACCACGGCGCCAGCGCCGGCGCGTGGCCGAGCGCTCTGTGTGCCGCCCGGCCAAGACCGCCGCCAAGCAGGACGAGGTCGGGGTCGAACACGGCAACGGTGGTATCGATGGCCGCGCGCAGTGGCCTCGCCCAGGCTTCCAATATGCCTCGCGCCTGGATGTCGCCGGCGGCGTCGCGGGCAAAGAATTGGTCGACCGAAACCTCGGGACCAAAGCCAGCCCGCCCTATGTGACGGCCGAGCGCCGTGCCCGAACTGGTGGTTTCGACACAGCCGCGCCGCCCGCAAGCGCAGAGTTCGCCGTTGACGTCGACGGTGATGTGCCCCAGTTGCCCCGCCGCTGCCCGGCCGCGCATGATCCGTCGGTTCTGGACGACGGCGCCGCCAATGCCGGTGCCGATGGTGAACATGGCGATGTTGTCGTGGCCCCGGCCGGCGCCAAGCGCCATCTCGGCGGCCAGCGCCATGTTACAGTCGTTGTCGACGACGACAGGCTTGCCGGTCATGCTTTCCAGCCGCTGCGCGAGCGCGACCGAAGCGAGGTTGACATAGCCGCCCGACAGGACCGCGCCGCGCCGTACGTCGACGCGGCCGGGGACGCCGACGCCGATGGCCGCCACATCAGGCGTATCGAGAAGGCACACCATGTCGGCGATGCGGCCAAGCACCAGCTCCGCGTCGGGCGCGCTCTTTTCGGAAAGGCGTTCGAGGATTTCACCGGTGCCCGAGATGCGGGCGGCACGCAAATTGGTGCCGCCGATATCGATCCCTATGGCCATCGACTTTTGTGGCATGACGTCCTGCACGTGCCGGCGCTCAAAGGTGGATATCAAGCGGCAGCCTTCCGCCGATAGTGCCCGATCACCGCCTGGATCTCTCGCAGCCGCGGCACCGCGATGGTCTTAAGCCTTTCGCGCTGAATGTCACGATCGAGCGAGATGCAGTCCTTCCACAGCGATCGGCCGGCGATGACGCCGGAGGCGCCATTTTGCATGGCGATCTCGACCTGGCCAAGGAAAGTGGTGTGGTTGACGCCGGCCGAAAGTACGGCCCACGGCACTTCGCCGGCCATTTCAGTGATGTTGGCGCAGGCTTCCGGCGTTCCAGGGTAGGGAAGCTTCAGCACCTTCGCGCCGCATTCCAGCGAAATCCTCGTACCCTCCTCGACCAGCCAGGGCGTCTTGGCCGCATAGTCCTCGGGGGTTTCCCCTTCGAGCTGATAGGTCAGGAATTCGACGACGAGCAGCAGGTCCTCTTTGCCGAAGTCGGCGATGCATTGGCGCAGGATGGCGATGTTGTGTTCGTTGGCTTCAGGCTTGTCGGCCCTGAGATACACCATGATCTTGCCGCCCGTGCCGCCGAGTTCGCGCACGCGCCGCGCATCGATGCCGGGGACCAGCCGCGACAGGCGATAGCCCTCCGGCGAAACGTCGAAACCGGACGCGTCGAGGCCGATGAGGAGTGCGGTATCCCGGTTCAGTACGCCGTCGTCGACAACCCTCGGCACCGCGCAGAGTGGGTCGAGCAGCACGCAGGACGCCGCACTTGCGAGATAGCGCGTGATGTCGGCCTTGGTGTCGCCGAGCATGTCGTTGGTGATCCTGGCCTGGTCCTCGGGGGCCGACGCCAACAAGGTGCGCATGCCGCCGCGCTGGTCGCAAGCGATGGCCACCATGGCTCCGTCCTTGCCGCATATCTGCTGGTAGCCGCGCAGTTCCGCGGTGGTCATCCTGGTCATGGTTTTCTTCTGTCCGATGTTGGCGCGCCGAGGCGCTGATCCCGTGGAAACAAAAACAAATGGTCAGTTTGCCCGCCTGCCGGCAGGAAGAGTTTGCCGCCTGATGCATCGCCGGCTGCTGGGATAAGCAGCCCAGCCGGCGTTTGGCCTGGTATCGCCTCAAGTTGCGAGTTCATCGGATTTGCGCGATAACTCGCATCGGCGTATACGTGTGTAACACGTTGCTGAAAGGAAT
Organism: Mesorhizobium sp. BR1-1-4; assembly: GCF_020165375.1. NCBI lineage: Bacteria > Pseudomonadati > Pseudomonadota > Alphaproteobacteria > Hyphomicrobiales > Phyllobacteriaceae > Mesorhizobium > Mesorhizobium sp. BR1-1-4. The sequence continues at coordinate 5,638 of NZ_JAIUIB010000007.1, forward strand.
TGCAAGCTGTCTGTTCCCTCCGCCCAGGACGCGACCGCATCGCGCACGATGCTGCACACGGTTGCCAAGTTGCACTATGTGGAGGAGATGTCGCAGGTCGACATAGCGCGGCAGCTCGGTGTCTCCACCGCGACGATTTCGCGCCTGCTGCAGCGGGCGCGGGCCGAAGGCATCGTGCGCATCGAGGTGATCGACCTGGCGACGCCGGAGGATATTACCAGGCAACTTGTCGACGGATTGAAATTGCGGGACGCCGCCGTTGTCGAAACGCCGGCAGCGGGTGCGCTGACGGCGCTTTCCGCCCCGCTTGGCGCTTTGCTCAGGCAGGCGCAACTGGTGGCCGGCTCCGTGGTCGCCATCGGCTGGGGACGCGCCGTGCGCGAGGTCATTCGAGCCGGCCTGCCGCGCATGCCGGGCGTGCTGACTGTGGCCGCGACTGGCGGCATGCAGCAGCACGCGGCGCATTTCCAGGTCAATGAATTCGTGCGGCTCGCCGCCGAAGAGTTTGGCGGGACACCGCACTTTATCCATGCGCCCTATCTGCCGTCCAGCGAACTGCGTGACACCTTCCTCGGAGACGCCACCATCCGCGATGCCGTCGCGCTGTGGGACAGGACCGACGTCGCCATCGTCGGCATTGGCCTGCCGCACGCCATCAACCCACCCGAGGCGAGTGCCGCCACGCCGACCGAGCAGGCGCTGGTCCATGCGGCTGGCGACGTCCTTCGCCATTATTTCGATGCGGAAGGCGCCCTGATCGCCTGGGAAGGGGAGAGCCGGATGATCGCCATGTCGCCGGCGCAGCTTCGCGCCGTGCCCCTGGTGATCGGCGTCGCAGCCTCGCCGGAGAAGGCGACGGCAATCATCGGCGCCGTTCGTTCCGGGCTCATCAACACGCTGGTGACGGATACCAAGACGGCTCAGGCCATCCTCGCGGTTCTTGCAATGCGATAGCGGCAGATATGAGGACTGATGCGGCGCTGTCGGCGCGGAGAGAAGCCGCTGCGAAATCGATTGTGTCGCCGGGGAGTCGGGACGATAGTTCGCCCGGGGCTCGGAGGAGCAGTCAGATGGCGTCTGGATAGCCGGCGTTGCAGTCGCGGAAAAACCGAGTTGCAATTTATTTCTGCAAAGTGTTACAAATTGCCGACCCGTCGTGCAGGATGCCGGGCGCGATGGTTCCCTGACCTCGCGGAGGCGAGGAAAGTGAGCACGGGATTGTGCCGGTCGGCTCGGCCGGCTGATATTTGACTGGAGGGCGCTTGGGAGGAGCTGCCCGCGAAAGGCAAACAGGCGTTCCGGCATCCTGCCTCTGAGCGGATAACGGCCATTCCAATGTCACCGAAAACGGCAGAACTGCCAACAATGAGGAGGATGTCATGAAGAAGATCGTTGCCGCGCTCGCGGCGCTTGCCGTCAGCGCAACGGTGCTGATGGCGCCCGCGCAGGCGCAGGACAAAAAATACACCATTGCGCTCATTCCGGGCCTCACCACCGACGGCTTTTACATCACCATGCGCAAGGGTGCCCAAGCGGCCGCCGACGCGCTCGGCGTGAACCTGGTCTTCCAGGGCGCTCCGGACTTCAACCCGGTCACCCAGGTGCCGGTGCTCGACGCGGTCATCGCCAAGAAGCCGGATGCGATCCTGATCGCGCCGACCGACAAGGTCCAGCTGGTCGAGCCGCTGCGCAAGGCCAACGACGCCGGCATTCCGGTCATAACAGTCGATACTTTCATCGGCAGCGGCGTCTACCAGACGGGTGCTGGCGATGCCGATTTCCCGCTGGCCTACATTGCTTCTGACAATGTTCTGGGCGGCGAGATCGCCGCGCGTGCGCTTGCCACCGCCGTCGGCGACAAGGGCAAGGTCTATGTGTCGAACGTCAAGCCCGGCATCTCGACCACCGACCAGCGCGAAGAAGGCTTCAAGAAGGAAATGGCCAAGCATACGGGCATCACCGTGCTGGAAACCCAATTCAATGACGACGACGCCAACAAGGCGGCCTCGCAGCTGCAGGCCGTCTTCGCGCGCAATCCCGATCTGGTCGGCGTGTTCGGCGCCAATCTGTTCTCCGCGCTGGGTGCGGCCAACGGCGTCAAGCAGGCCGGGCAGAGCGGCACCGTCAAGGTCGTCGCCTTCGATGCACCGACCAGCATCGTCGACAACATCAACACCGGCCTGGTGGACGTGGCGATCGCCCAGCATCCCGCCGAGATCGGCTACTTCGGCGTCGTCTCGGCCTATGCCCACCTGACCGGCCATTCAATCCCGGTCACGATCGGCACCGGCTTCACGATCATGGACAAGTCCAACATCGCCGACCCGAACATCTCGAAGTACCTCTACTCCGAGTAGGTCAAGACGAGCTTGGCTCCTCCCGGTCCGCCGGGGGGAGCTCGTGCCGGGTTCCCAAAGGCGGGGCCTGTTTGAACGCAGCCGCGCCGCGGAGTATTCATGACCTCGACATCACCAGCCCAGCCGGCCGAGAAGCATGTCGCCCCCCAGGCCGATCATGGCGATCCGGCCAGGACCCTGATCGGACGCATCGCCGAAGGGCGCGCCTGGTTGTTCCTCGCCGGTCTGGTCATCTGTTTCGAGGTATGGTCGAGGTTCGCCTTCGGCGCGACGTTCGTGCTCAACCCGTTCAACCTGCAATCCATCGCAATCTTTGCCATAGCGCCGCTGCTGCTTGCGACCGGACAGACCTTCGTCATCATTTCGGGCGGCATCGATCTGTCGCTGGGGTTCATCATGGGGCTTGCCGCCGTCGTTGCCGCGCATGCCACCAATATGGCGGGCGCCGCCATTCCCTTGCCGCTGGCCATGCTGGCGGGCATCCTCGCCGCGGTGATCGTCGCCGGCTTGCCCGGCATCATCAACGGCCTGCTCATCTCGCGCCTCAGGGTGCCGCCGTTCATCGGCACGCTCGGCATGTTCGGCGTCGCGCGCGGCGTTGCCTTCCTGCTTGCCGGCGGCACGACGGTGCCGGTTCAGAATTCCTGGTTCGCGCTGCTCGGCAATGGCAAGTTCTACGGCGTGCCCTATCTGGTCATGATCGCTGCCGTGTTCGTCATCGTGATGCATTATCTGCTCAGCCAGACACGGTTCGGCCAGCACAATTATGCCATCGGCGCCAATGTGCAGGCGGCGCGGCGCGCCGGCATCGACATCCGGGGCCATATATTGCGGCTCTATGTGCTGTCGGCGATGTGCGCCGGCCTTGGCGGGGCGCTCTACGCGGCGCGCTTCACGGCCGGTGCGGCACAAGCCGGCGAGCCGCTGCTGCTCGACAGCGTCGCGGCGGTCGTCATCGGCGGCGCCAGCCTGTTCGGTGGCTCCGGCACGATCCTGGGCACGGTCGCCGGCGCGCTGGTGATCGCGGTCATCCAGTACGGGCTGGTCTTCGTCAATGTCGAGCCGTTCTGGCAGTTCATCGCCGTCGGCGTCGTCATCATCATTTCCGTGCTCATAGACCAGGCGCAGCGCCGGTTCAGTGGAGGCCGCCAGGATGAATAGCACCGACCAAAACACCCCCTTGCTCGAGGTCCGCAACCTGTCCAAGCATTTCGGCGCCGTGCGCGCGCTCAACGATTTCTCCATGGCCGTGCGGCCAGGCGAAGTGGTGGCGCTGGCCGGCGATAATGGCGCAGGCAAGACGACGCTGATCAAGGCGATCTCGGGCGTGTTCCAGCCGACAGGCGGCGAAATAATGCTCGGTGGCCAGCCGGTGGCATTCGCGACGCCGCAGGAGGCGCGCGAAAAAGGCATCGAGACGATCTACCAGGATCTGGCTCTCGCCGACAATCTGTCGATCGGCGCCAACATTTTCCTTGGCCGCGAACCGATGCGCAAGGCTTTCGGCTTCCTGCCGGTGCTCGACCGCAAGGCCATGGCCGAGGCGGCCAGGGAGACGATGAAGCGGCTGGATTTCCACGTCAGCCGGATGAACGCCCCGGTCAGCAATTTCTCCGGCGGCCAGCGCCAGGCCGTCGCCATCGGCCGCGCCGTCTACTGGGATGCGCAGATCCTTATCATGGACGAACCGACCGCGGCACTTGGCGTGCCGGAACAGCGCAAGGTGATCTCGCTCATCCACCAGCTCAAGGCGCAAGGACGCGGCGTGATCTTCATCTCGCACAATCTGCAGGATATCTTCGCGGTCTCGGACCGCATCGTCGTGCTGCGCCGCGGCGTCCAGGCCGGCGAGCGCAAGATTTCCGAGACCAACCATGACGAGGTCGTCAGGTTGATGGTTGGAGGGTAGGCCGTCCTGTCGGTGTGATCTTGTTCGAAGAGCGGATCATGGTCTGTTTCTGTTCAATCTGGGCGCAGCCGCCACCAGTGCCTTGCCGATGGCCGATCGCGGCGCGTCGATGACGGTTCGGGCATCGCCGCTCTCGGCGATCCGCCCGGCATCGAGAAGGATGACGCGGTGGGCGACCGCCCGGACGACGCCAAGATCATGCGAAATGAAGAGATAGGCGATCCGTTCCTCGCGCTGCAGGTCCAGCAGGAGATCGAGGATCTGGCCGCGCACCGAGACATCGAGCGCCGACACCGCTTCGTCAAGCACGATCAGCGACGGCTTGGTGGCGATGGCGCGGGCAATCGCCACACGCTGCCGCTGACCGCCGGAGATTTCATGGATTGCGCGGGGCGCGAGATCGGCCGCCAGGCCGACCCGCTCCAGCAAGGCGGCGATGCGGCGCGGGCGCTCCGTGCGCGGGGCGACGCCATGAATGCGCAAGGGGTCATCGAGGACGCGCGCCACCGTGGCGCGCGGGTTGAAGGCGGCCAGCGGATCCTGGAACACCATTTGCACGCGCGCGCGACGGGCTCGAAGTGCCGAGCCGCCCAGAGCCAGGAAATCACCGCCTTCGAATTCAATGCGTCCGCCATCCGGCTCGATCAGGCGCAGCACCAACCGCGCGATGGTCGACTTGCCGCTGCCGGAAGGGCCTGCCAGCGCCAGCGTTTCGCCGGGCTCGATATGAAAGGAGACATCGCTCACCGCAGCAAGGGTCTTGCCGCCGCGACTGTAGCGTTTGGTGAGATTGGACACTGTCAGCAGGCTCATGCATTCAGCCTGCTTCGGTGCAGCAGCGGCTCGGCGTCGAGGTCGATATGGGCGTCGAGCAGCGCGCGGGTATAGGCTTGCGTCGGGGCTTCGACAATCTGCTCGGTCTTGCCAAACTCCACCAACTCGCCGTGGCGGAACACGGCGATGCGTTCGGCAAGCTCCGCGGCGAGCGCAATGTCATGGCTGATGAACAGCAGCGTCATGCCGTCCTCGGCCACAAGCCGTCGAATCAAAGCGACGATCTCGGCCTGCACGATGGTGTCGAGCGCACTGGTCGCCTCGTCGGCGATCAGCAGTTTCGGCCCGGCGGCAATCGCGGCGGCAATCGCCACGCGCTGCTTCTGGCCGCCGGAAAGCTGATGCGGGAAGGCGTGCAGGGCGGAGTCGGGGTCGGGCAAGCGGACGCGTTCGAGAAGGGTTTTGGCTTTGGCATATGCCTGGGCCCATGTGAGGCCGAGATGCGTGCGCGCGACTTCGGCGATTTGTTTGCCGACTGCCATTACCGGATCGAGGCTGGCGGACGGATCCTGGAAGACGAAGCCGATGTCGCGGCCGCCAAGGGAGGCTTGATTGTGACGGTTGAGAGATAGGCGATCCTTCCCACCCCCCTCTATCCTGCCGGAGGGGGGTGCCTTGGCCCCCAACGTTGGCGGTGATCGCATGAACCAGTCGATACTCCCCTCAATCCTGGCGCTCGCCGGCAACAATCCCGCGATCGCCAGCGCCAGCGTGCTCTTGCCCGAACCGCTTTCACCGATGATGGCCAGCCGTTCGCCTGGCTGGATATCGAGAATAATATTCTTCAGCGCGGCGACCTCGCTGCCATCACGGCGGTAGGTCACCGTCAGATCTCGGATCGACGCCAGTACTGTCACGACAGGCCCCTTCGCACGGCCGTCGTCTCGACGATGCCTTCGCCGGCGAGATAGACGCCGAGCACCGTCAGCACCAGCGCAATGCCCGGGACGATCGAGAGGAACGGCGCGGTGCGCAAGACAGCGCGACCTTCCGCGATCATGCCACCCCAGGTGACCCGGTTGGGGTCGCCAAGACCAAGGAAAGACAGGGCTGCTTCGGTGAGGATCGCGGCGGCGACGATCACCGACGACATCGCCAAGATCGGCGGCAAGGCATTGGGCAGCACCTCGCGAAAGGCGATTTCCAGGGGATGCATGCCAATGACACGGGCACTGGCGACATAGTCGCGTTCGCGAATGGAGAGGACTTCCGCGCGGGCGACCCGCGCCGGTCCTGTCCAGGTGCCGAGCGCTATTGCAACGACGACGACGCCGAGCGAGGTCCCAACCACGCTGACGAAGGCCAGTGCCAGCAGGAAGCCCGGCACGGTCTGGAAAGCATCGGTGACGCGCATCAGCACCTCGTCGATCAGGCCGCCGGCGAAGCCGGCCAGCGTGCCGATCACCGCGCCAAAAGCGAGTGCCGCGGCCGCCGCCGCCAGACCGACGGCCAGCGAGGTACGGGCGCCATGAAACAGCTCGGCCAACACGTCCCGGCCGAGCCGGTCGGTGCCGAGCGGCAGCGACCAGTCCTGGAAAGGCGGCAGCAACGCCGCGCCAGCAATGGCTTGCGGGTCGCCGGGAAACAGCAGCGAGGCCGACAGCGCCATGGCAAAAAGCGCCGCCAGGATGATGGCACCGGCGGCCGCCTCGGGCGTGCGCAGAAAGCGGCGCAGACGGCTCATGCACCGGCCCCGCTGGCGCCGACGCGCGGGTCAAGGAACGCGTAGGCGATGTCGACGACAAGATTGATGACGATGACCAGGACGGCGCTGGTAAGAATGATGCCGAGCAGCAGCGGCGTGTCGCGCGCGGCGACCGCTTCCTGCGCCAGCCGACCAAGGCCGGGCACGGCAAAGACGCTCTCGATGACCACGCTGCCGCCCAGCATCTGCGCCGACTGCAGGCCGAGCATGGTGACCAGCGGCAGCAGCGCATTTCGGGCGACATGAGCAAGCACGATGCGGCGGCGCGACAACCCCCGGGCGCGGGCGGCCAGCACAAAATCCTGGCGCCAGGCCTCGGCCATGCCGGCGCGCATCATGCGCAGATAAAGCGCCAGATAGATGAAACCGAGTGCGCAAACCGGCAGCACCAGATGGATGGCGATGTCGGCGCCGCGGTCGAGACCGGTCTTGTCCGAGGCCAGCGTCTCGACGCCGCCGATCGGCAGCCAGCGCAGGTCGACGGCGAAGATCACGATCAGCACCAGGCCGAGCCAGAAGCCGGGCACCGCGTAGAGAGCCAGCGAGGCGACGGAGAGAAAACGGTCGCGGAAGCTGCCTGGCCTGGCGCCGGCATAGATGCCGAGCACCGAGCCGAGGCCAAAGGAGAGCGCGGTGGCGCTGACCATCAGGATGAGCGTGGTCGGCAGGCGCTCGAGGATGACGTCCCGGATCGGCCGGGAAAAAGTGACGGACTGGCCAAGGTCGAGATGCAGCAGTGCCCAGAGGTAGTTGGCGAGCCGCGTCAGCTCCGACTGGTCGAGGCCCCAGCGGTGGCGCAACAGCTCGATCATGCCGGCGTCGCCGCCGGTCGAGACGATGTACGCGTCGACCGCATCGCCGGGCGCTGCTTCTAGCAAAAGGAAAGTGCCGATGGCGACGATCAAAAGCACGAAGATGCTGCCGACGAGGCGACGGCGCAGGAGGACGAGGGCGCGATTCATGCGGATCTCGAATGCGCGATAAGGGACATAACGAAATGTCGAGCCCAGGCGCGCCCCACTGTCCTGCCGGACATCTCCCCCTCAAGGAGGGGGATTGGCTGCTGCCGACGGCTTTCCTCGCGAATTCTCATCCGCGTGAGTGTGTCACGATTCCAAATATGTGTCCGCCCAGTTCGAGACCGCCCAGCGCGGGTTGTTGGCGATGTTGCCGACCTTGTCACTGGCGACGCTGATAAAACTCCATTCGGCGACGTTGATCAGCGGCAGGTCGGCCGCGACCTGCTTCTGAAACTCCTTGTAGAGATTGGTGCGCGCCGTGGTGTCGAGCGTTTCGGAGGCCTTGGTGATCAGGGCGTCGAGCGCGTCATTCTTGTAGCCGCCCTGGTTTGAGAACGGCACGCCATCGGGAATGCCGCCCTGCACCAAGATGGTGGTCGAGATCGCCGGGTCGCCGCGGAAAACCGGCGGGCCGACCGCGAGGTCGAAGGCGTGGTCGGTATAGACCGCCTTGATGTGGGCGGCCGAGTCGTTGTTGACCAGCTGCGCGTCGATGCCTATTGCCGCGAGCGCCTGGCGCAGGTAGTCGCCGAACTGTTTTGTCTCATTGAAATAGGGGGCAGGCAAGAGCCTGAGCGAGAAGCGGTTGCCGTCGGCGCCTTTCTTATAACCGGCTTCGTCGAGCAGGGAGTTGGCCTTGGCGACATCGAAGGCATAGATCGGCACGTCGGCGGTGTAGAATTGCGGATCGTTCTTCGGCACCGGGCCGGTGGCCGTGGCGGCGTAGCCGAGGAACACTGTCTTGACGACGAAGTCCTTGTCGATGGCGTGCGCGATGGCCTGGCGCACCTTGAGGTCGGCCAATTCCTTGCGGCGATGGTTGATCTCCACCACGAGCTGGTAGGTCAGACCCTCATAGCCCTTGGTGATGACCTTCAGGCCGGGAACCTTGGAGATGCGGTCGAGATCGGCCAGCGGCACGGCCGAGAAAGCCGCGAGCTGGATTTCCTCGGCCTCCAGCGCGGCGGCGGCCGAGGTACGGTCGGGCAGGACCTGATAGATGATCTCGTCAAGATAGGGCTCGTCCTTGCCCCAGTAGTCGGCGTTCTTCGTCAGCCGGTAATACTGGCCGGCCTTGTACTCGCCGAACTTGAACGGACCCGTACCGATCGGTGCGTTGTTGGCGGGGTTGTCCTCGATCTTGCCGACTTCGTAGATGTGCTTCGGCACCACGCTCGACAGCGCCGGCAAGGCGTTGCGGATCAGCTGGAACGGCGTCGGCTTGGCGAATTTGAACACGGTGGTCAGATCGTCTGGCGTGTCGACCGTGCTGAGGTCCTTGAACACGGTGCGGCCGAGATTCTGCAGCGGCTTCCATATCTGCAGCGCCGAGAAGGCGACGTCGGCCGAGGTGAACGGCTTGCCGTCATGCCATTTGACTCCTTCGCGCAGCTTGAAGGTCGCCGAGAGACCGTCGGCGGCACCTTCCCAGCTCACCGCCAGCCGAGGCGCGAGCCCGTCCTTGCCGTCGAAGGAGGCTTCGGCCAGCGTCTCGACGATCTTGCTGGAGATGAAGAAAACGCCGTTGGAGGCGACGATCGCCGGGTTGAGATTGCGCGGCTCGGAATCGGCGGCAAGCACGAGCCGTCCGCCTTTCTTTGGCGTCTGCGTCCAGCCCAGGGCCGGCATGGCGGTGGTGGCCAGCAGCATTGCCGACCCGGTAAGCATGGTGCGTCTGGAAATCGTGAAACCTGACATGATCGACCTCAATCCTCTCCTCCACCCGACCGGGCGCGGCCTCGAACGCCGGCGCGCGCATCGGCATCCTTGCGGCGGGGATTATGGGCCTTGCCGAGGGTTTCGCCAGAGACGGAATTGGCGCATCCTTGCTTGGCTTTGAAATTTCCGTCCGCTGGACCAGTTTAGCACAAGTCCAGTCAATTCGGTTGGCTGGTAGGACCAGTTTCCGGATATGTGAACAAATGACGCTTTGGTGACCGCCCTGGCGCTGTGTTCGTAAACATTCTGGCTGGACCAGAACGAGAAAAATGGTGCAGATTTGATCGCGAGCCAGTGGATCGGGTGCGAAACAGCGCCGATCCCGGCAATTCAGGGAGAGAGTGATGAACATTGCGCCGGGCAAGAGTGCCGTCAGCGATATCCCGTTCGAGCAGGCCAGGGTCGACCGGCTGATGGAGGAGGCCGGCATCGACGTGCTGCTCGCGACCTCCAAGCACAACACGCAGTATCTGCTGGGCGGCTACAAGTTCATCTTCTTCGCCGCCATGGATGCGATCGGCCACAGCCGCTATTTGCCGATCGTGGTCTACGAGAAGGGCGGTCCGGATCATGCTGCCTATATCGGCAATCGCATGGAAGGCGGCGAGCACCAGAACCACCCGTTCTGGACGCCGACGCTGCATGCCGCCTGCTGGGGCACCCTCGACGCCGCCAATCTTGCCGTCGAGCATGTCAGGAAGATCGGCAAGGGCGATGCCCGCATCGGTATCGAGCCCGGTTTCCTGCCGTCGGACGCCTATGCGCTGATCCGCAAGGCATTGCCCGACGCGAAGCTGATCGATGCGACCGACATGCTGGAACGCATGCGTGCCATCAAGGCCGACGCGGAGTTGGAGAAGCTGCGCACGGCCTCCGAGCTGATCACCGATTCCATGCTGGCGACCATCGCCTGGGCGCGCGAGGGCACGACCAAGGCCGAGATGATCGAGCAGATCAGGCGCGAAGAGACCAATCGCGGTGCGCATTTCGAATATTGCCTGCTGACGCTGGGCTCCAGCCACAACCGCGCCACCTCTCCGCAAGCGTGGAAGAAGGGCGAGGTGCTGTCGATCGATTCCGGCGGCAATTATCACGGCTATATCGGCGACCTCTGCAGGATGGGCATTCTGGGCGAACCCGATGCCGAGCTCGAGGATCTGCTGGCCGAGGTCGAGACGGTGCAGCAGGCGGCCTTCTCGAAGGTGAAGGCGGGCACGCTTGGCGGCGACATGATTGCTTACGCCGAGGGTGTGCTGAAGACATCCAAGGTCGCGCCCTATACGGATTTCTTCGCCCACGGCATGGGCCTGATCACGCATGAGGCGCCGTTCCTGATGACCAACCATCCGGTGGCTTATGAAGGCACCTATGCGGCCAAGCCGCTGGAGAAAAACATGGTGCTGTCGGTGGAGACCACCATGCTCCACCCGACGCGCGGCTTCATCAAGCTGGAGGATACGCTGGCGGTGACCGAGAGCGGGTACGTGATGTTTGGCGATCGCGGCCGGGGATGGAATAGGGGTGGGACGGCCTAATTTTGGAGGCAGGCGCTGCCCCTCATCCGCCTTTCGGGGCGGCGCTGCCTGTAGCAGGATAGATTGATCAACTACCCGGTGGGATCAGCCTGAAATCCGGCAGTTCGCGCAGGCCCAGTTCCGGCCCGGCCGGCGAATAGACGACGAACAGCTGCATGGGCCCGTCGCCGGTGTTGAGCGTCGAATGAAACCGACTCTCCGGCACGTAGATGGTGCAGCCGGGGCCGACTTTCTCCACCACCGGATTGCCCTTCTCATCCTCGACCATCTGCTCGCCATGGCCCGAGATGACGAAGATGATCTCTTCCGCACCCGGATGGTTGTGGCGGGTATGGCCCTTGCCTGAGGGCAGGTCGACGACGCCGCCGGAAAAGCGGGTCGCGCCGTTCACTTCAGGTGCCACCGTCAAAGACAGTTTTCCCCAGTCGAAGCCGAAGGCGCTGACGTCCTTCGGGTAGACAAACACCTTGCTCCTGTCGGTCATCTCTCTCATCCCTTCTTGTTCTTTGCGGCGGCGCCGAGCGTCACCGCCTTGAAATCCACCGTCTGCCTGGCGATCGCGGCTTCCGCCGGCAGCCGTTCCATCGAGCTCGCGCCATAAAAGCCGTGCAGGCCCTTGGCGTGGGAGAGGATGTAGCGGGCGTCATCGGGCATCGAGATCGGGCCGCCATGGCAAAGCAGGATGACATCCTTGCGCACCGAGCGCGCCGCCTCGGCAATGGCGTCGATGGCAATGACGCAGTCGTCGAGCGACTTGGCCGAGGTGGCGCCGATCGAGCCGCCGGTAGTCACGCCCATATGGGCGACGACGACATCGGCGCCCGCCTTGGTCATGGCGCGTGCTTCTTCGGGGTTGAAGACATAGGGCGTGGTCAGGAGGTCGAGCTTGTGTGCCTCGGCGATCATGTCCACCTCTAGGCCGAAGCCCATGCCGGTCTCTTCGAAACTCTGCCGCATCTGGCCGTCGAACAGGCCGATGGTGGGAAAGTTCTGAACGCCGGAAAAGCCCATCGTCTTCAGTTCCGCCAGCAGCAGCGGCATGATGACGAAGGGATCGGTGCCGTTGACGCCGGCCAGTACCGGCGTCTTCTTGACCACCGGCAGCACCTCATAGGCCATCTCCTTGACGATCTCGTTGGCGTTGCCATAGGCGAGCAGGCCAGCGGCCGAGCCGCGGCCAGCCATGCGGTAGCGGCCGGAATTGTAGATGATGATGAGGTCGATGCCGCCGGCCTCCTCGGCCTTGGCCGACAGGCCGGTGCCGGCGCCGCCACCGACGATCGGCACGCCTTTGTCGATCATTCCCCGGAACTTTTTCAGTATGTCCTTGCGCGGTATGGCTGGCATGTCTGGGTCTCACTGTCTGGCGATGTCGAGAAAGGCCGCGACCGCCGCCTTGGCAAAGTCCGGATCGTTGATGTGCAGCGGCAGGCGGGTGACGCGGCGCGTCGCACCCGGCCTGATGGTGCGCTCGACGGCTTCGAACAGAGCTGCGTCGGCTTCCGGATCGAAGAAGGCGCCGCCTTCGATGTCGAGCGCGGAAACGCCTTTTTCCGGGATCAGGAAATGCACCGGGCCTTCGCAATGGGCGAGCCTGGTGCCGATCCATTCGCCGATCGCGCGACATTCCCGCGCGGTCGTGCGCATCAGCGTGACGTTCGGATTGTGCTCGTAGAACAGCCGGCCACGATAATGCTCCGGAATGGTCGATGGCGCCCAGAAATTGACCATGTCGAGCGCGCCGACCGAGCCGACATAGGGTAGCTTGGTGCGGGCAATGGCACCGAAACGATCCTGGGTCGCCGGCAGCACGCCGCCGAACAGCAGGTCGCAGACCTCGGTCGTGGTGATGTCGATGACACCCGACAGCAGGCCGCTGTCGGCCAGCTTCTCCATGCTGCGGCCGCCGGTGCCAGTGGCATGGAAGACCATGCAATCATAAGTCGAGCGGAGGTGTTCAGCGATTGCCGTCACGCAAGGCGTGGTGACGCCGAACATGGTGAGGCCGATCGAGGCCTTGCCGTCCGCCGCAGGCGCCGGATTGACCGCCATGCCCGCTATCGCCTGGGCGGCGTTGTGCAGCACGACACGAGACAGCCGGTTGAGGCCGGCCATGTCGGTCACCGATGGCATCATGATGATGTCGGACACGTCCACATAGGGGGCGGTGTCGCCCGAGGCCAGCGTGGAGACCATGAGCTTGGGCAGACCGAGCGGCAGCGCGCGCATGCCCGCTGTGATGATCGAGGTGCCCCCGCCGCCGCCAATGCCGATGATGCCCGATATGTCGTCGCGGGACTGGACAAAGCGCGTGAAGGCCCCAGCCATTGCCGCAACCGATCTGCCGCGGTCGTCGATGCCGAGCACCGCACCGCGGCCATCGGGATGATGGGCGGCGACCTCTTCAGCCGAGACGTCGACCGGCACGGTCGCGCCTCGCGTGCCGACATCGACACGGCAGACGACGGCACCCGTCGCGGCGATCGCATCGGCCAGGAATGCGAGTTCCTCGCCCTTGGTGTCGGCGGTGCCCACCACATGGATGCGCTTCATCCGCGCCTCCCTCTGCTGGTTGGTTCGAAGGTGGTGATGTTCATCAGATGAAAGCTTTGTGCGCCGTAGAGCGTCAACGTGGCCACTCCAGGAAAAGGGCTGCCATTGCAAATTTTTGAGACGCGCGTATCGTATTGGCATGGATGTCTCACGTCAACAACCCGCAACGGACGACAATGCCGGGGAGAGAGCAGAGCGCGGACCGCGGGCGCGGACAAAGCGGCTGATGCTGGAGACGGCCACGCGGCTGATGCAGGCGGGGGCGACGCCTTCGGTCAGCGAGGTGGCGGAGGCAGCCGAGGTCTCCCGGGCCACGGCCTACCGTTACTTCCCCAGCCAGGCAGCCCTGGTGCAGGCCGTCGTCGACGAGGGGCTGGGGCCAATCTTGACCTGGAAGTCCACCGCCGCCGATGCCGAGCGCCGCGTCACCGAACTGTTCGATACGGCCATGCCGCGCATCGAGGCCTTCGAGGCGACATTCAAGGCTGCTTTGAAGCTGTCGCTCGATCAATGGGCGCGGCGCCAGGCGGGCACGCTGGGCGGAGAGCCGGCCTTCACGCGCGGCCATCGCGTCGAATTGCTGAAGGAGGCGCTCACGCCGCTCAAGGGCCGCTTGCCGCCGCGCGACTTCAAGCGGCTGGCGCAGGCGCTGTCGCTGATCTTCGGCGTGGAGGTGCTGATCGTGCTCAAGGATATATGGGGGCTGGACAGCCGCCGGATGATGTCGGTGGCGCAATGGGCGGCGAGTGCGCTGGTGCGCACAGCAATCGCGGAGTCGGCTTATGGTGGTGATGAGTCCGCTTCAGGAGCGGCGAAATAGCCCCAATCTGGTTCGACCAGATTTGCCTGCATACCGCTGATCCTAGCCCAAAATGCGATCATGGGGCAAGGTCAATGTATATCATTGAGTAGGAAAATCATGGGAAAACAGGCAGATAAAGCTTTAATTCGACAGTAACGGCCCATGCCGGCTTTCAAGAAAGGGCTTGACGTCGCCGCAGGATTGGTAATACCAGATCAAGGAAGATAAGCGGATCGAAAGTGAGGGCTGCGATCCATTTCCGGACAGAGCGAGGAGGCTCCGAATTCGGAAAAGCGCGACCACGGGAGGAACTACCAGGGCCGGCTCCGTCGCTGGCTCGTACGACAAGGTAGAATGCGCACAAGGGAGGAAATCATTATGCGCAAGTTAGTGACCAGCATGCTTGCTGGTATCGGCTTAACGCTTGCCTGCGGAACGTCCGTCTACGCGCAGGAAAAGTCGCTCACCATCTTCTGGGCGGAATGGGATCCGGCCAATTACCTGCAGGAACTCGGCAACGAGTACGAGAAGGAAACCGGCGTCAAGATCACGGTGGAGACCACGCCCTGGTCCGACTTCCAGACCAAGGCCTTTACCGAGTTCAACGCCCATGGCGACGCCTATGACCTGGTCGTCGGCGACTCGCAGTGGCTCGGCGCCGGCTCCACCGGCGGCCACTACGTCGACCTGACCGACTTCTTCAAGAAGCATGATCTCGGCAACGTCATGGCACCGGCGACGGTGAAATATTATGCCGAGTATCCCGGCAACAGCGGCAAATACTGGGCGATCCCGCTTGAGGGCGACGCCGTCGGCTGGTCCTATCGCAAGGATTGGTTCGAGGATCCCAAGGAAAAGGAAGCCTTCAAAGCCAAATACGGCTACGACCTCGACGTGCCGAAGGATTTCAAGGCGCTGCGCGACATCGCCGAGTTCTTCCACCGGCCGGATCAGAAGAGATACGGCATCGCCATCTACACCGACAATTCCTACGACGCGATGGCGATGGGCTTTGAGAACGCGCTGTTCTCCTATGGCGGTGAGCTGGGCGATTACACGACCTACAAGGTCGACGGTCACATCAACTCCGACAAGGCGGTGGCCGCGCTCGATGCTTACAAGGAGCTCTACAAGTTCACGCCTCCGGGCTGGGCCAAATCGTTCTTCGTCGAGGACAACCAGGCAATCACGGAAAACCTGGCCGCGATGAGCATGAACTTCTTCGCGTTCTTCCCCTCGCTGATCAACGAAGCGTCGAACCCGAATGCCAAGAACACCGGCTTCTTCGCCAACCCTCCCGGCCCAAATGGCGACCAGTTCGCCGCGCTCGGCGGGCAAGGCATCTCCGTCATCTCGTACTCGAAGAAGCAGGACGAGGCGATGAAGTTCCTCGAATGGTTCATCAAGGACGAGACCCAGAAGAAGTGGGCGGCCCTTGGCGGCTATACCTGCAGCCAGGCGGTGCTCAAGTCGCCTGAGTTCCAGAACGCCACGCCCTACAACAAGGCCTTCTACGAGACCATGTTCAAGGTGAAGGATTTCTGGGCAGTGCCGGAATACGCAGAACTGCTGCAGCAGCTCAACCAGCGCGTCTACCCCTACATGATCGGCGGCAGCGGCACCGCCAAGGAAACGCTGGACGCATTGGCTGGAGACTGGAACGCGACCTTCAAGAAATACGGCCGCGTCCAATAATCCTTCATGTCCCGCGGAGGGGGCGGTGTCGCCTCCTCCGTTTCTTTTTCTTGAACCGGGAGCAGGGTCTTGGCGACCACGATGATCACCACCCTCGACAGATCCTCGCGCGCCGCGGCACGCGGCCTAAGCGATATCTCCATCCGCAATCTCTTCATCATCCCGACGGTTCTGTTCCTGATCGTCTTCAACATTTTTCCGCTGATCTACTCGCTCGGCTATTCCTTCACCGACTTCCGCGCGTCGACCAATGCGCCGGCGAATTTCGTCGGGCTGCAGAATTATCGCGACCTGCTCAACGACCCTTATGTCTGGTCGAACTTCGCCATCACGGCGAAATACGTGATTGTCTCGGTCGTCGGACAGCTGCTTGTCGGCTTCGGCGTGGCGATGCTGCTCAACCGGGACATTCCGCTCAAGGGTCTTATCACCACGCTGCTGCTGCTGCCGATGATGCTGTCGATGGCGGTGGTCGGGCTGTTCTGGAAACTGCTTTACGACCCGTCATGGGGGGTTATCAACTATGCGCTCGGGCTCGGCAATTTCGAGTGGCTGGCCGACCCCAAGATGGCGCTCTACGCTGTTGCGTTGACCGACATCTGGATGTGGTCGCCCTTCGTCATGCTGCTGTCGCTGGCCGGGCTGTCGGCGGTGCCGAAGCATCTCTATGAGGCCGCCGCGATCGACCGCGCCGGGCCGTTCTACACGTTCTTCCGCATCACCCTGCCGCTGGTCGCGCCGATCCTGATGATCGCCGTCATCTTCCGCACCATGGAAGCCTTCAAGACCTTCGATCTCGCCTACATCCTGACCAGCCAGCCGACGGCCGAGCTGATCTCGATCCGGCTCTACAAGATGGCGTTCCAGGAATGGCAGACCGGGCGCTCCTGCGCGATGGCCTACATCGTGCTGATCATGGTGCTTGCGATCACCAACATCTACGTCAAATATCTCAACAAGGTGAAGGAGCGCTGAGATGGCGGCCGTCCGCACTTCTTCCGAAATCACCTTCAACCGCGTCGCCATAGTCGCCGTGCTGCTGGTGACGATCATCTTCCTGGCGCCGATCTACTGGATCGCCTCGACAGCGTTCAAGCCGCGCAATCTTGCCACTACGATTCCGCCGACCGTTGTCTTCCAGCCGGAGATATCGCCGTTCGTGAAGCTGTTCACCAAGCGCTCTCAATTGCGCAGTCCGCCATCGCCGGAAGAGTACGCGGCGGCCCCATGGTGGGAGCGCGTCGTCTTCGACGGTGGCGAAAAGATCGTGCGCGACGGCAAGGGCCAGGTGCAGTGGTCGGGCTATCCGAGCCGCTTCCTGAACTCGCTGATCATCGCCATCACCTCGACGGTGCTGGCCGTCGGCATGGGCACGTTCACCGCCTATGGCTTCTCGCGTTTCAGGGTGAAAGGGGAGGCGGACCTGCTCTTCTTCATCCTGTCGACACGCATGCTGCCACCGGTGGTGGTCGCGATCCCGATGTTCCTGATGTACCGCGCGGTCGGCCTCAACGATACCCACATCGGGCTGATCATTCTCTACACCGCCTTCAACCTGTCCTTTTCGGTGTGGCTGATGAAGGGTTTCATGGATGAAATCCCGAAGGAATATGAGGAGGCGGCACTGGTCGACGGCTACACACGTATGGAAGCCTTCTTCAAGATCGTGCTGCCGGAGGCCGCCACCGGCATCGCCGCCACCGCCGTCTTCTGCTTCATCACGGCATGGAACGAATACGCCTTCGCGCTGATCATGACCAACCGCCGCGCCCAGACGGCGCCGCCGTTCATCCCGAGCCAGGTCGGTTCGGGCCTGCCGGACTGGACGGTGATAGCCGCCGGCACCTTCCTGTTCCTGCTGCCGGTCGCCATCTTCACCTTCCTGCTCCGCAACCATCTGCTGCGCGGCATGTCCTTCGGAGCGATCCGCAAATGAGCTTTCGCGCCATCAATCAGAAATATCTGGAACCGGGTTCGCAGATACTCATGGTGCTCGGCATCGTGGCCCTCTGCCAGCCCTGGAACATGACCCTGCACACCTACGGCCTGACCATCATCCTGATCGGGCTGATCGGCTTCAACATCACCTCGAAGATCGCACCCGAGGAACAGGCCGGCACCGGTCATGCCGGGGACGCGCGAAATCCGGGAGCACAGCATTGACCCAGATCGAGCTTCGCGGCGTCCAGAAATTCTTTGGTGCCGTCCAGGTCATCAAGGATCTCAACCTCAAGATCGCGGACAATGAGTTCATCGTCCTGCTCGGCCAGTCCGGTTGCGGCAAGACGACGACGTTGCGCGCCATCGCCGGACTGGAAACCATCGACGAGGGCGACATCCTCATCGACGGCAAGCCGGTCCAGCATCTGAAAGCCGCCGACCGCGACATCGCCATGGTGTTCCAATCATTCTCGCTCTACCCGCATATGAGCGTCTACGAGAACATCGCCTTTCCGTTGCGCGCCACGCGCAAGAGCAAAAGCGAGATCGACCAGGAAGTGCGCTCGGTTGCCAAGACGCTGCAGATAACGGATCTGCTGGCGAAGAAGCCGTCGGCGCTTTCGGGCGGCGACATGCAGCGCGTTGCGATCGGCCGAGCGCTGGTGCGGCGGCCAAAGGCGATGCTGATGGATGAGCCGATCGGCGCGCTCGACGCCAAATTGCGCGAGGAGATGCGAGCCGAGATCAAGCGGCTGCATATCAAGCAGGGCTCGACCACCATCTATGTCACGCACGACCAGATCGAGGCGATGAGCCTCGCCGACCGCATCGTCATCATGCATGAGGGCGTGCTGCAGCAGGTGGGAACGCCCGACGAGGTCTATTCGCGTCCAGCCAACCTGTTCGTGGCCCAATTCGTCGGCAGTCCGGTGATGAATGTCGCCGACGCGGCGGTTGCCGAAACAACGTCATCGGCCTCGGTCACCGTTGGTGGAGCGGCTTCCGGCTTCGAGTTTCCGCGGGCGCTGCTGTCGAAACTCAACGGCCACGCCAGCGGCCAACTCGCACTCGGCATCCGGCCGGAAGGCGTCCTCATTCGTCGTGACGCGGCCGATGGCTTCATGGCCGTCGAGACGCAGATCGTCGAACCGCTCGGCTCCTTCGACATCGTCGACCTCAAGGTTGGCTCGAAAATGCTGCGGGCCCGCACGAAGAGCGGCTTCGTTGCCGGACCGGGCGAGAAGGTGTTTGCCCGAATCGATCCGACCCAGGCGCATTTCTTCGACAAGGCAAGCGGCAGGTCGCTTGAAGTGAGGCTCTGATGGCCCATATCCAGCTCAAGAACATCTCCAAGACTTTCGGCAATCACACGGCCTTGACCGGGCTCGACCTCGACATCGCCGATGGCGAATTCTTTGTCCTGCTCGGCGAGACGGGCGCCGGCAAGACGACGACGCTGCGGCTGATTGCCGGTCTGGAGAAGCCGAGCGAGGGGCAGGTCTTCATCGACGGCGTCGACGTCGCCGACTGGGGTGCGGCCGAGCGCGACGTGGCGCTGGTGCTGCAGCAATATTCGCTCTACCCGCGCTACACGGTGCGCGAAAACCTCGAATTTCCGCTGAAGCCGAAGATCCGCCGGCTGCCGGATGCCGAGATCAAGGACCGCGTCGACCGCGCCGCCCGCACGCTGCGGATCGAGCACCTGCTCGACCGCAAGACCGACCGCCTGTCCGGCGGCGAGATGCAGCGCGTCTCCATCGGCCGTGCCATCGTGCGCAAGCCGCGCGTGTTCTTGATGGACGAGCCGCTGTCGGCGCTCGACGCCAAATTGCGCGAGGCGCTCCGCACCGAATTGAAGAACCTGCAGATACAGCTTGGCGCCACCTTCCTGTTCGTGACCCACGACCAGATCGAGGCGATGTCGATGGGCGACAAGGTCGGCGTGCTCAACCATGGCCGCATCATCCAGACCGGCACGCCGCACGAGATCTACAACAATCCGCGCGACACCTATGTGGCGAGCTTCGTCGGCTCGCCGCCGATGAACCTCATCGACGGCAGGCTGGTTAACGGCCGCGCGGTGATGGCGCCATTGAATTTCGAACTGCCCTTCGCGGGGGCGGCCAAGATTTTTACGGGGGCTGGGGCGAGTGCGGCGACCGACGGTCGCCCGCTCGTCTTCGGCATCCGTCCGGAGGATGTCTATCTGGAAAGCGGCGCACCGGTCGAGGCGCGTGTCCACGACGTCGAGAACCATGGCGTGGAAAAGATCCTGACGCTGCGGGTCGGCGATACAACGCTTCGCGCCACGGTGCCGGCCAGGACCGATGTCGCGATCGAGCAACCGGTGCGCTTTGCCTGGAATCCCGACAAGGTGGTGCTGTTCGACAAGGGCAGTGGTGTCAGCCTGCGGCACGCATCATAGGGCGCGGCTATTTCGGCAGGTAGGTCTCGTAAGGCGTGTCGTTGATCAGCAGGATCACGCATTCCGTCTCCGAGAGGCAGGCGTCGTCATGCATCTCATTGGCTTTCTGGGTCCAGTAGGATCAAGGTGGCAGTTCGCCCTTGGTCGCTTCACCGCCAGTTGCCGGGACTTTCAGCAAGGTTCCGGCAGCGCCTTTGGCCCTTTCGCCCCACAGTGATCCCAAGCGTGCCGCTAGAGCTGCAGAGCTGGCTGGTGCGGGCAGCGCCCGACCAGGCTGAAAGCGCCGGTGGCCTGATGGTGGCGACCTTCCAGGTAGCGATTGCGATGGGCGCCGTCTTCGGCGGGCTGCTGGTCGACCATGCCGGTGTCGGCAGCGCGTTTGCCTATTGCGGCGCCGCGACGCTGCTGGCGGCCATCGTGGTATTCCTGCGCGGCCCAAAGGCCGAATAGTCTCTCGCAATGGCCACCGATAGGGGATGATGGGAAGCTTAGACGGCCCGCCCGTCGAACGCGAAGACCGACAAGGTGGACGGGTCGAGACCGGTGACGCAATTGATGTTGATGTAGGCGCTGCGTTCGCCGCCTTCGCTGGTGTCCTCGGCAAAAGGATGGATGCCGCAGGTTCGACAGAAGCGGTGCGCTATCTTCGTTTCGCCGAATGTGTAGCGGCCGAGGTCATCGCCCCAGGCGACGAGCGTAAGCTTGTCGTGTGGCACGGCCCATAGCAGCGCACCCTTGCGGGCGCAGATCGAGCAATTGCAGCGCACGACGCCCTCAAGTTCGCCCTCCACCTCGAACGCAACCTTGCCGCAATGGCAGCTGCCTTTGTAAAGCATCAGTATCTTCCTGTCGCTGGCAGGTGCAAAGGCACGCTGGCCGGGTTATCCCTTCTGCAGTCCCAACGGCTGCTTGCCTTAAAGACGTTCCATCCTGGCGGAGTCCGACACCAACATGCAACCAATCCGCGACCGCCTCGAAATCATCCTGTCACGTCTTGCCAACCGTGCGGCGGACGAGAAGGTCTTTACGAAGCTCTATGCCGAAGCGGCGCGGGTCGCGGCTGACGCCAGCGATGCCCGCAAAAGAGTGGGCGTGACACTCGGCCCGCTCGACGGCACCATTGTCTCGATAAAGGACCTGTTCGATGTCGCCGGCGAGCCGACCACGGCCGGGTCGCTGATGCGCAAGACCGCCGCGCCGGCACAGCGCGACGCCGCCATCGTCAGCCGGCTTCGGCAAGCCGGTGCGGTCGTCATCGGCAAGACCAACATGACCGAGTTCGCCTTCACCGCGATCGGCGACAACATGCATTACGGCACGCCAGGCAACGCCGTTGATGCCAGCCGCATTCCAGGCGGGTCGTCCTCGGGCGCCGGCGTGTCCGTGGGCGAGGGGACGAGCGACATCTCGATCGGCTCCGACACCGGCGGCTCGATCCGCATTCCGGCGGCGCTCAACGGCGTCGTCGGTTTCAAGCCGACTGCACGGCGCGTCCCGCTCTCTGGCACCTTTCCGCTTTCGGGCACTTTGGACTCGGTCGGACCGCTTGCCCGAACCGTCTCGATATGCGCCGCCGCCGACGCGGTGATGGCCGGCGAAGCGCCGAAGGAGTTGGTGGCCATTCCACTCGCCGGGCTTCGCATCGGCATTCCGCGCGGCGTTCTTTTCGGCGACACGGAAGGCGAGGTTGGATCCGCCTTCGAGTATTGTCTTGGCAAGATCGAACAGGCTGGCGCACACATTACGGATCTGTCGATCGACGACATGATCGCGGATCTACGCGCGGCCACCAGGCGCGGATCGATCGCGGCGATGGAGGGCGCGGAAGTGCATGCTGACTGGCTGGCGACAGGCGCATCCGTGCCGGTCGACCCGCATGTCAGCGGGCCATTGTCGCGGGCGGCGCTGCTGCCGACGCCGGTCTATATCAGGGCGCTCCGCCGCCGTGCCGCGCTGGCCGCCGCCATGGATGAGCGGCTGGCATCGGTTGACGTGCTGGCGTTGCCAGCCACACCGGTGACGGCGCCGGCCATCGCTTCCATGGCCGAGGATGCCGAGTTGCGTGACCGCATCGAAGGCCTGCTGCTGCGCAACACCCAGGTCGCCAACCAGTTCGACCTTTGCGCGATCTCGTTGCCGATGCCGGGGCCATCGCTGCCAATAGGGCTGATGCTCGTGGCGCGCAACGGCCATGATCGGCATCTGCTGCGGATCGCCGTTTCGGTGGAGAGGCTGCTGGGGGTTGATCGGCAGTGAGTCACGGATGACGGATCAGTGCGATGAACAGTGCTTGCGTTCGCCGTCCTTGGCGGTGCGCACGATGCGGGTCGCGACCAGCCAGGGCAGGCTGTATTCCTTGCCGGTGAAGGTCTGGATGCGGTGCTCGATCGAGCCCCTGACGACGATCTTTCCGCTATAAAGCACGTCGGACTGGGCCGTTATCGCCTTGTCGGCCTGCGGCAATCCGCTGGTGTCGATCGACACGCCCTTGGTGATGGTGCCGGTGGCAAGGTCGAGCGCGCTGTTCGACGGGCAGGGCGCCTTGAAGCAGCGTAGTCCGTTGTCGCAATAGACATAGCTGCTGTCGGCCGCTGCGAATGCCGGCAAGGTGCAGATGGACGAAGTTGCGACAATCAGAACTGCAAGGCGAAGACCGGACATGGCTCGCAACGTCGCGGAGAATTGGGGCGAAACCGCGATGCTATATCTGCGCCGGAAAGCGACGCCGGTAGTGATCGACCACTTCGGGATTGCGCAGATTGATCGGCAGTTTGCCCGCCAGCACCAGCAAGGCTTCACCAGCCGCGCCGACACCCATGCGCATCATCGATTCCTCGGTAATCCCCGCCATATGCGGGGTGACAATGACGTTGTCGAAGCCGAAATAGGGATGGTTTGGCGGCAGCGGCTGCGTCGAGAAAACGTCGAGCGCGGCGCCGCCGATGCGACGCTCCCGCAAGGCCTCGATCAGCGCGTCGTCATCGACGACCGGCCCGCGCGACACGTTGATCAGCAGTGCGTTGGGTTTCATGCGGGCGATGCGTTCGCGGCTGATCAGGCCTCGCGTTTCCGGCGTCAGCGGACAGCAGAGCACGATGATGTCGCTCTGCTCGACCAGCGCGTCGATCGACAGGAAGCCGACCTTTTCCGGCGCCGGCTGCATGCTGCGTGTCGTTGCCACCACTTTGAGGTCGAAGCCGTGTGCGGCGATGTGGCCGACCGCCTGCCCGACGGCGCCGAGACCAACGATGCCGATGGTCTTGCCGGCGAGTTCGATATTGGCATTGGCATGCTCGCGTCCGGCCAGCCAGCCCTTGGCGCGCAGGTCGCGGTCGACCCGGCGGAACTGCCGCAGCAGTGCAAGCGCGGTGAACATGACATGCTCGGCCACCGAGCGGGCATTGGCCGCGGGCACGTTGGCCACGAGCACGCCGGCCGCCGCGGCCGCTTCCATCGGGATCATGTCGAGACCGGCGCCATGGCGGATCGCGGCCCTCAGCTTCCATGCACCCTCGAACAGCGCCGGCGGCAGCGGCGCCCGCACGATGACGATGTCGGCATCCTTGGCCTCCCCCGCCAATGTGCCGGGGTCGAGCGCCGAAGCGATGACCAGCTGGCCGGCGCCGGCCAGCTTGGCCGTGGCGCGCGGGTGCAGCGGATGCGTCGACAGGATCTTTGGCACGGTCTGGGTCACGGTCAGGCCTTTTCGAGTGCCGCGCCCGCGGGCGAAGCCGCCATGCCGCCCTCGATCAGGCCCTTCCAGTAGCTTTCCGCGCCCTGCAGATGGGCGCTCATGAGCGCCTGGGCGAGATTGCCGTCGCGGCGCAGCAGCGCCTCGTAGATCTGCACGTGCTCGGCATGCGAGCGCACGCTGCGTTCAGGATCGTTGAAATAGATCGGCAGGCGCTGCTCGCCCATCAGATAGTAGACGCTGCAGATGTTGTGGAAGACGCTGTTCTTGGTGGCGCGCACGATCTCGAGGTGAAACTCGCGGTCTTCCTTGGCCAGACCTTCGCCAGCGGCGATGCGGTCTTCCGAGGCTTTGAGGATTTCGCGCAGGCGCTCGAAATTCTCCTCGGTGGCGCGCGAGCAGGCAAGCTCGGCGGCCTTGATCTCATGGATCTTGCGCAACTCGACCGTTTCATAGATCTGCAAGGGATCGAGCGGCAGGCCGGCACGTGCGAACAGCGCCAGCGCCTCGACGCTGGCCTGCTTGGTGTCGATGTAGATGCCCGACTTGGCGCGGCGCTCGACGATGCGCATGGCCTCGAGGATGGCGAGCGCTTCGCGGATCTGGCCACGGCTGACGCCGAAATGCTCGGCCAGTTCGCGTTCCGACGGCGTGCGGCCGCTCTCCTTGTCCGAGTGGGAGAACAGATAGGCGGCGAGTTCCGCGAGAAGGTTCTTTTCTTTCATCGTCAATTGCGTTGCGCGTGCGCCTCCAGGAATCGCTCCGAAACGGTGAATCCCAGTCCGGGCTTTTCCGGGATCGCTATCATACCGTCCTTGGCTTCGACAGTCTCTTCGACCAGATCGTGGATCATCGGGTTGGCGCCGAGCGAATACTCGACGGTGAAACTCGAAGGCGACGCGGCGCAGACATGCAGCCCGGCGAAGAAGCAGGGCGCGCCGGCCCACAGATGCGGCGCAAAGCGCAAATTGAAGGCGCTGGCGATGGTGCCGATCTTCATCGCCTCGCTGATACCGCCACAGAAGGCAGGATCGGGCTGGAAGATGTCGGCGGCCTTGAGAACGGCGAGATCGCGGAAGGCATAGCGTGTCGCCTCGCTTTCGCCGGTGGCGATCGGAACGGCGCCGGAGGCGCGCACTTCGGCCATGCCTAGCTTGTCGTCGGCGATGACAGGCTCCTCGAACCAGGCGAGATCGAGGTCGTTTACGAGATGGATGAAGCGTTTGGCTTCCGCTACCGTATAGGTGCCATGGGCGTCGACCATCAGCTCGATGTCGGGGCCGAGGGCCTGGCGCGCGGCGCGCACGCGGGCGGCGGAAACGTGCGCCGCGCCGTCCATGGCGCCGACCCGCATCTTCAACGCCTTGAAGCCGCCTTTGGCGATATAGGATTTCAGCTGTTCCCCGATGGCATCGGCGGAGGCCCAGCCGCCCGAGGCATAGGCCTGCATGCGATCGACCTTGCGGCCGCCAAGGAGCCGCCAGACCGGCTGGCCCAGCGACTTGCCCAGTATGTCCCAGAGCGCGATGTCGACCGCGCTGATGGCGGCGACGCTCATGCCGCGCCGCGCCAGTTGTGGCATGGCGTGGCCGGCGCGGGCGGCGCTCTCATGGCGCACGCCGTTGTAGAGCATCTCCCAGATGACTCCGATGTCGGCCGGATCGCGGCCGATCAACTGCGGCCCGACCTCGTGATTCAGCATGTGAACGAGTGCGCCGTAGCTGCCGGCACTGCCGGCTGCGTTCTTGCCTTCGCCCCAGCCGACCAGCCCGTCATCGGTTTCGACGCGCAGGATGGCGGCGTCGAAGGTCGTCACCTGGCCGAAGTCGCTGCGATGCTGCTTCGCGGCTTCGATCGGCACGCGGACCCACCAGGCCTGGACTGTCTTGATGCGCATGTTTTTCCCCAGCCCTGCCGCCGGTCGGGGCGGAAGGGCAAATTTCCCAGCGGCAGTCGACTATTTGATCAGCGGCAGCAGTGTTTCGGCGGTGATGCGCATCTGGTCGGTGTAGAATTTCTCGGTCAGCACGCTGGAGCCATGGTCCTGGATGAACTTCAGCTGCTCGGGCGAGATATCGACCGGATGGCGCTCGACCATGTCGGGATAGGGTGCTGCCGGCGTGCGGTCGACCGGGGCGACGAACTCGTTGGTCAGTGCGCCGTCGTAGCCGACTTCCTTCAAGGTGGCGACGATCCTTGGCCAGTCGATCTGGCCGAGGCCGGCGGCAAAGCGGTTGTTGTCGGCGACATGGAAGTCGAACAGGCGCTTTCCGACCTGGCGGATAGCGTCATGGACGTTAAATTCCTCCATGTGGATGTGGTAGGCGTCGAGGCAGACGCCGCATTCGGGGCTGACCGCGTCAGCCAGCGCCAGCGCCTGGGCGCCGCGGTTGAACAGATAGGTTTCGAAGCGGTTGAGCGGTTCGACGGCGATCTTGACCCCGACCTTCTTGGCGTGGGTGAAACATTCGCGGGTCGCGTCGACCACCCACTTCCATTCCTCTTCCTCGGTACCGTCCGGGACCACCTTGCCGACGGTTGCCGGAACCAGCGTGATGATCTCGCCATCGAGTTCGCCGACCATCGTCAGCACGTCCTTGACGTATTGCACGGAGCGCTCGCGCTGGCCCTGGTCCCTGGCGGCGAGGTTGCGTTCACCCAGCATCAAGGTCACCGCGCCCCAGCAGCGAATGCCATGCTCCTTCAGCAGCGCCCGCGTCTCCTTGGTCTTGTACTGCGCGGGCTCGCCGGAAATCTCGATCGACTCATAGCCGAATTTCTTGATGCGCTTCAGCGTCGTCTCAAGCGGTTCCGCGCGCATCCAGTTGTGCGTCGAAAGATGCATGGTCTGTCCTTCCCAGATTCGTCCGTATGGTTTGCCTGCGACATGCATCGCCGGAAGACGATGCAAGGGTTCCTCCCCAAGGCATCCCCAGCCTGTTACTGTAAACTGGTTAGACCAATTGGGCCTGAAATGAGGTCTACAGCAAATTCCTTTAGACGGCAACAACTGTGGCGGCGCAACTTTCAGGGTGAATTAATTTGTTGATTACATTGCGATATGTGCCGTTATTTTGGGCTTTCGGAGTGCCTTTTCGGCGCATTCCAAGGCTTGACCAGATTGCCTTATTTGGTCATACCAGAATGGCGGTGTCGGCAGAGCGTCCGACGCGATAAAGACCAAAGTGACTGGCCCTGCTTTCATCAGGCGCTATGCTTGGTCGTGACAAACGAGGAGGATGCCGATGCCGACGACAATGAAGGGCCCTGGACTGTTTCTGGCGCAGTTCGCGGGTGATGCCGCACCGTTCAATTCGCTGGCGTCGATCACCAAATGGGCCGCCGGCCTCGGCTACAAGGGCGTGCAGATCCCGACCTGGGACGCGCGCCTGTTCGACCTCAAGAAGGCGGCGTCTTCCAAGGCCTATTGCGATGAGGTGAAGGGCATCTGCACTGACGCCGGGGTCGAGATCACCGAACTGTCGACGCATCTGCAGGGGCAATTGGTGGCGGTGCATCCGGCCTATGACGCGCAGATGGATGGGTTCGCGCCGCCGTCGGTGCACAACAATCCGAAGGCGAGACAAGAATGGGCTGTCGAACAGATGAAGTTCGGTGCCAAGGCATCGCGCAATCTCGGGCTGAATGTCTCGGTGTCGTTCACCGGCTCGCTGGCTTTCCCTTACCTCTATCCCTTTCCGCAGCGGCCCGCCGGACTGATCGAGGAAGCCTTCGGCGAACTCGGCAAACGCTGGAAGCCGATCCTCGACGCCTATGAAGACAATGGTGTCGATGTCGGCTACGAAATCCATCCTTCGGAGGACGTGTTCGACGGGGCGACCTTCGAGATGTTCCTCGACGCGGTCGGCGGCCACAAGCGCTGCAACATCAACTACGACCCTTCGCATTTCCTGCTGCAGCAACTCGATTATCTCGAATTCATCGACATCTATCACGAGCGGATCAAGGCTTTCCACGTCAAGGACGCCGAGTTCAATCCGACTGGACGGCAGGGCGTGTACTCCGGTTACCAGAGCTGGACGAACCGCGCCGGCCGCTTCCGTTCGCTCGGCGATGGGCAAGTGGATTTCGGCGGCATCTTCTCCAAACTGACGCAGTACAATTACGATTCCTGGGCGGTGCTGGAGTGGGAATGCTGCCTGAAGCATCCGGAGGATGGTGCGGCCGAAGGGGCGCCCTTCATCCAGCACCACATCATCCGGGTGACGGAGAAGGCATTCGACGATTTCGCCGCCGGCACCACGGACAAGAAGCTGCTGCGCGCCATGATGGGATTTTGACACGGCTTTCCCTCTCCCTCGGGGGAGGGATATCTCACACGAGGGAGAAAAACATGGTTGGTGCATCGAAGTCGGAAACGGGAGGCGGCCCGATCCGTTACGGCATGGTCGGCGGCGGGCAGGGCGCATTCATCGGCGCAGTGCACCGGATCGCTGCGCGCATGGACAATGATTTCGTGCTGGTCGCCGGCGCCCTGTCGGCCGATCCGGCGCGTGCGAAAGCCTCGGCCGTCGAACTCGGGCTCGATCCGTCGCGCAGCTATGCGTCCTACGCCGAAATGGCCAAGGCCGAGGCAAAGCGCTCGGATGGCATCGAGGCGGTGGCCATCGTCACTCCCAACAACGTGCATGTGCCGGCGGCCAAGGCCTTCCTGGAAGCTGGCATCCACGTGATCTGCGACAAGCCGCTGGCAACGACCTTGGCCGAGGCGAAAAGGCTTGCGGCGATCGTCGAAAAGACCGGCAAGGTGTTCGTGCTCACCCACAACTACACCGCCTATCCGATGGTGCGGCAGGCGCGCGAAATGGTCGCCAAGGGCGTGCTCGGCGACATCCGCATCGTGCAGTCGGAATATCCGCAGGACTGGCTGACCGAGGACCTCGCCGCCACCGGCCAGAAGCAGGCGGCTTGGCGTTCAGACCCCAAGCAGGCGGGCGCCGGCGGCGCGCTCGGCGATATCGGCACCCATGCCTACAATCTCGCCCGCTTCGTCTCCGGGCTCGAACTCGACTCCCTGTCGGCCGATCTCGACGCCTTCGTGCCGGGCAGGCTGCTCGACGACAATGTCAACGTCATGCTGCGTTTCAAACCGACGGGGAAAACGCATCCGGCCAAGGGCATGATCTGGGCGAGCCAGGTGGCGCCCGGGCATGAGAACGGCCTGAAGCTGCGCATCTACGGTTCGAAGGGCGGGCTGGAATGGGTGCAGGCCGATCCCAACTATCTCTGGTACACGCCCTTCGGCCAGCCGAAACAGTTGATCACCCGCAACGGCGCCGGTGCGCTGCCGGTGGCGGGCCGTGTCAGCCGCGTTCCGTCAGGCCATCCCGAGGGTTACCTCGAAGGCTTCGCCAACATCTACCAGGAGGCCGCACGGGCCATCCGCGCGGCACGCAAGAAGGGTGGCAAGCCAGCAAAGGATGTCGTCTTCCCGACCATCCAGGACGGCGTCGAGGGCATGGCCTTCATCGAGGCCTGCGTGAAGTCGTCGAAGAAGAACGGGGCCTGGACCAAGCTGTAAGAGGCGCCGAGTAACGAGGGCCCTCACCCGGATAGCCAATCGAATTGCGAAGGCAATTCGGGGCAATCCGACCTCTCCCCGAGGGGGAGAGGAGGCGTTGGCGCATATCTCTTCTCCCTCTCGGGGTGAAGGTGGCCGCGAAGCGGCCGGATGAGGGGAGTGGCGAACACCGGCGGTGCAATCGGCCGGCCGCCAGCAAAGGGAGGGCGTCGATGAAGATCGGCATGTGCATGTTCTTGTGGACGACGGCGGTATCGAAGAAGCACGAGCCGCTGCTTCGAGACATCAAGGCAACCGGCTTCGACGGTGTCGAAATCCCGATCTTCGCCGGCACGCCGGACGACTACAGGAAGCTGGGCGAATTGCTCGACCGTATCGGGCTGGAGCGGACCGCTGTGTCAGCCATGGGCGATCCGGCGATGAACCTGATTTCGGCCGATGCGGCAACACGCAAGGCCGGTGTCGACTACATGAAATGGGCGATCGATTGCGCCGATGCGCTTGGCGCCCGCACGCTGAGCGGACCGCTGCATTCGACGCTCGGCGGATTTTCCGGGTCCGGACCGACCGCCGCCGAAAAGAAGCGCTCGATCGCCTCGCAGCGTGCCATCGGCGACCACGCCGGAAAGCGCAACGTCACCGTCGGGCTCGAGGCGCTGAACCGCTTCGAATGCTACCTCCTCAACACCATGGCCGACCTGTCGGAGCATATCGATGCCATTGACCGGCCGCACATCAGGGCAATGTACGACACGTTCCACGCCAATATCGAGGAAGTCGACCCGATCGGCGCCTATACGAAGCACTGCGGCAATGTGGTGCATATCCACATATCGGAGAACGATCGCGGCGTGCCGGGGCGTGGCAACATTCCGTGGAAGGAAACTTTTTCCGCCATTCGCAAGAGCGGCTATGACGACTGGCTGACGATCGAAGCGTTCGGTCGCTCGCTGAAGGATCTGGCGGCGGCGACCAAGGTGTGGCGGGATTTTTCCGAGACGCCGGAAGCCGTCTATCGCGATGGGTACAGGCATATCAGGGACGGGTGGAGGAAGGCGGCTTAGGCGCCTACGTCTGGTCCATTTTCTATTTGTGTTCGCGTCGCTTGCCAGGTGGTTCCCCCACTCCGTCTCGGCTTCGCCGAGCCACCTCTCCCCCCTCCGGAGGGAGAGGAAGGGGCTTGGTGGCGCCGGGACACGAAGAGAGCCTCGGCCTTCGGGGACAAGCGCGGATCGGACAGTCTGGTGCCTTTCCTCTACCCCGTCGACCGGGGGAGAGGTGTCGAGCGAAGCTCGACGGAGTGGGGTCCACCCCTCGGCGCCGGGCGAGACGATGCTTGCGCTTCTGCGTCACAACACTAACCCTGCCTGGCCTGGATCCTGTTGTAATCGTGGATCGTCCGGCTCAGCCGGCGGCGCAGGAAGTTGGATATGTTGTCGAAAATGAAGACGACGAGCAGGATCAGCAGCACCATGTAGAAGACGTTGGCCCAGTTGGAATTGGTGCGCATCGCTTCCCACAGTTTCAGGCCGATGCCGCCGGCGCCGACGGCGCCGATGATGGTGGCGCCGCGGGTGTTGGATTCCCACTGGTAGAGTGTCTGGCTGATGAAGACCGGGATCACTTCGGGCATCACGCCGTAGCGCTGCACCAGGATGCCGTTGGCGCCGGTCGAGAGCACGCCTTCGCGCGGCTTGTCGTCGATGTTCTCCAGGCCTTCCGAATAGACTTTGCCGAGGGTGCCGATCTCGGTGAAGAAAATCGCTGCACTTCCCGCCAGCGGGCCGGGGCCAAAGGCGCGAGTGAAGAACAGCGCCCAGATCAGCATGTCGACCGAGCGCATGAAGTCGAAGAAGCGCTTGAGCACCTGGCTGAGCACGCCACTCGGCGTGATGTTGCGCGCCGCGAAGAAGGCAAGGGGGAACGCGACGATGCCGCCGAGCAGCGTGCCGAGGAAGGCCATGACAATGGTCTGCAGGAGCTTCGTCCAGACATCGCCGTGCTGCCACTGGGCGTTGTTCCAGACGTTGTCGCCGGCAAGAGCAAGGTTGGTGGTACCTGGTTTCAGCTCTGGTCCCGAGACGATCAGCGAGATCACTTCCCGCGCTGATTTGCCGAAGAAGGGCGAGCGCGTGTCGAAAACGAAGTTCGCCCAGCCGAGGAAGCGCTTGCGCACCTTGACGCGGTCGACAGTGACGCGCACCTCGCCGACGAAGCCCATCTTGGCCACCACCTCGTCGTCATGGGCGGTGATCCAGTCCGGTACGGCACCCGTGACCACCGGCTTGCCGCTGGTCAGCGAAACAGGCACGGTCTGGCCGTTGGCGACGATCGTCGCCTGCGTCTTGTCGAAGGTGACGGATTTTGCCGGCCCGTCGATCAGCACGGTGAAGGTGCCGTCCGGATTCCTGGCCACCCAGTCGGGATTCGGGTTGTCGCCCAGCGCGGAAAAGCGCGGGTATTTGGGCGTGATCTCCGGCTGGTCGAGACGGAATTCCGGCTGCAGATCGTAGCTGATCCATTGTGTCAGGAAGAGCGGCAGGCGCTCCCAGTGCGATTCCCGCAGCACCTGCGGCAGGCTGAAGAACCACAAGGCATAGATCAGATAGAGGAGAGTGCCGACGAACAGCAGGAGCGGACCGAAGCGCTTGTATGCCGGGCGCCGGAACACCTGCGGGTGGCGCGCCTCGATCGACAGCATCTCCTCAGCGGTCATGGTCGCCATGATTTACGCCCCCATCATGAAGGCTTGTTCGCCGACCAGCTTGCGACGAAGCCAGGCGGAAAACTGGTCGATGATGAAGATGGTGGTGAACAGGAGCAGCACCAGTGCCAGCGTCTTGGCGCCGAAGCCGCGCGAGATGGAGAGCTTCAGCTCTTCGCCGATGCCGCCGCCGCCAACGGCGCCGATGATGGTCGAGACGCGGACGTTGATCTCCACGCGCAGCAGCGTGTACGACATGAAGTTGGGCAACACCTGCGGCAGGCCGGCAAAGCGAACCCGCTCGAGCCAGTTGGCGCCGACCGCGCGCAGGCCTTCCTCGGCTCGCATG
Source organism: Mesorhizobium sp. BR1-1-4 (assembly GCF_020165375.1). Taxonomy (NCBI): domain Bacteria; kingdom Pseudomonadati; phylum Pseudomonadota; class Alphaproteobacteria; order Hyphomicrobiales; family Phyllobacteriaceae; genus Mesorhizobium; species Mesorhizobium sp. BR1-1-4. The sequence goes on from NZ_JAIUIB010000007.1 coordinate 38,418, forward strand.
TCGATGTTCTCGTTGATCTCGTAGAACAGCTTGCCGAGTGCGCCGATGGAATGCAGGCCGATGGCGATGATGGCGGCGATCGGACCGGTCGAGACGATGGCCGCGAACAGCCCGGCGATGACGATCTCCGGAAAGGCACGCAGCAATTCCATGAAGCGCTTGACCACCAGCCTCAGTGCCGGATGAGGCGTCAGGTTGCGCGCCGCGATGAAGGAAAAGGGCACGGCGAAGACAAAGCCGATGAAGGTCGAGACCAGCGCCACGTTCACGGTGGTCAGCATCAGCTCGAAATATTCGGGGATGTAGAAACCGCCCCAGACGTAGACGCGACCGAGCGGGAAGTTGAATTCCTGGGTGCCCGTATCATGCGGCGAGGCAATGTCGAACAGCGCCCGCCAGACGTCGTTCCAGTCCTTGGGGACCAGCCAGCTCAGGAAATCCAGAATATGCGGCAGCCGGTCGAAGAAGTGCCCGGCATTGGCTTCGTCGGCGAACCACATGCTGGAAAGCATCGCAGCAAGCAGCAGGCCGACGCCGAGCACGGTATACAACCTGCGCAGCGACGTCTGGCGTCGCCAGGCATCGGCCATCTCGTGGGTGGCGCCGGAGGGGGCTGTCACGGAAAGGGTCATGATCGGAGATGCAAAAAGGGCGGTACTTGATGAGGTACCGCCCTTTTGCAATTTCGCCGTTAGCCGCCGATGGCTGCCTTACGGGCTTCCACGATGACGCTGTAGAAGTCCGGCTTCACCGGAACGTAGCCGGTGAAATCGCCGCCTTCGACGCCTTCGAAGCAAGCCTTGTCCTTCTTGGGCAGGTCGGTGAAGAAGGCGGCCAGCTTGGCGGTCATGTCGTCGCCGATCGCGGTGCGAACGACCAGCGGGCCATTCGGGATCAGGCCCGAGCGCCAGACTTCGACGAAGTCGTTGGGGTCGACGGCGCCCTTGGCGACTTCCTTGTGGAAGGTGCCGGAGGTGTAGCCGTTCTTGAAGTCGCCGATGCCCGAGGAATCGTCGACTGCGACATCTACCTTACCGTCACGCACGGCCAGAACGTTGTTTTCGTGGCCGCCATTGAACTGGGTCGACGCGAAGTAGGTCTCGTTCGAGGCGCCGGTGGTCTTCGGAATCTGGGTCAGCGGGATCAGGTAGCCGGAGGTCGAATCCGGATCGGCATAGCCGAGCTTCTTGCCCTTGGCTGACTTGATGTCCGTGATCCCCGACGTCTTCAGCGCCAGGCCGATCGAATAGTAGCCGGTGGAGCCGTCCGTCTGCTTGGTGGTGAGGATCGGGGTAACCGCCTTCGGATCCTTGAGATAGACGCTGGCGTAGCCGGAAGCGCCGAGTTCGGCGAAGTCGAGCGTGCCGCCGAGCAGGCCCTGGATGACGCCGTCATAGTCGGCGGCCGGGAACAGCGAAACCTTCTCGAAGCCGAATTCGGCCTTCAGGTGATCGGCCAGGCACTGGTAGTTGCGCAGCCGGTCGGTTTCGTTTTCACCGCCGAGAATGCCGACGCGAAATTCCTTCATGTCGGCGGCATGGGCCATGCTGGTGGCCATGGCGAGCACCGAAACGGCACCGAAAACCATCTTCCTGAACATTGATATCTCTCCTGTAAGTTCCGGCCCCGCGCCGGCAGCGTTCTTGATCTTGACAAGTGCCCTTGACGCGGGCGGACGATCCAGGCTGCTCGCTATTGGCTCTTACTGGGCTCAGTATCCCGGGAATGCGGGTTCGAGCGGTCCGGCGGATGCGGCGATCTTCTGCTTGAAGGCAACACTGGTGGAGGTGATGACCTCCGATATCTCGCCGCCATTGCTGTCGGCGCCATAGACAAGACGCACGGCTTGGCGGTCGAGCTCTTCGGGCGGCCCGTCGAAGACGACCTTGCCGGCGGCCATGCCGATGATGCGGTTGCAATAGGTGCGGGCGGTATCGAGCGTATGCAGATTGGTGACAACGGTGATGCCTTCGCGCAGATTGATGTCCTGCAGAGAATCCATCACCACCTTGGCGTTGAGCGGGTCGAGCGAGGCGATCGGCTCGTCGGCGAGGATCACCCTGGGCTGCTGCATCATGGCGCGGGCGATGGCGACGCGCTGCTGCTGGCCGCCCGACAGCGTGCCGGCGGGCTGAAGTGCGGTGCGGGCGATGTCGAGCCGCTCGAGCGCGGCGACCGCCTCCGCGCACTCGGCGCGCGAAAACATGCCCAGAAGATTGGACAGGGTCGAACGGTGGTTCAATTTGCCGAGCAGCACGTTGGTCAGCACGTCGAGGCGCGGCACCAGGTTGAACTGCTGGAAGATCATGGCGCAGTCGCGCTGCCAGCGCCGCAGCGGCGAGCCGCGCAGCCGGGAGACCTCGGCGCCGTCAAAAAAAATCGACCCCTGGCTGGGGTCGACAAGACGGTTGATCATGCGAAGAAGAGTGGATTTGCCGGCGCCCGAACGACCGATGACGCCGACCATCTGCCCTTGCGGGATCGAGATGTTGACGTCGCTGACGGCGGTGTTCTTGCCAAATCGTCGGCTGACGCCGCGGATTTCGAGCGTGGCAGAGTTTGCTGACATGGGCTGGTTCCAGTCCGGTCCATATTGATCGTCAGGCACTCGCCTAACGCAACCACATGAACCTGCCGTGTCGCGATGATGTCAGTTTTGTTACGCTCCACAGGCGCGGCGACTGGCGCCTTGCGGGCGATCAGCCGAGCACCAGCAATTCCTCGAAATGCTTCATGTCGCGGAATGCGCAGAAGGCGGGAGCCTTGATCTCGATCACCGGCGCCTGGCGCGCGAAAAGTGCCAGGCAATCGTCAAACAGCGCCTGCCACGCGGCGGCCCTATCATCATCAAAGCGCTGGATCTGATAGGCGAAGGTGATGTGGAAGACGTAGGTGTCGTGATCAGGATGCCGGTAGCCGAACGGCACCGCGAGCGCATCGCGCCATGCACGCATGATGCGCGCATCCTCGTCGGTCGCGCCGGCAACGGTGAGGCCGGTCGGCAGGACCTCGGCCACCTTGATGTTGAAAGGGCCGAAGCCCTGGAACCCCTTCAGGCGCTCCAGATAGAGGCGGGTCATGGCGTCGATGCTGGTGTCGAGCGGCACGTCCCGCGGCCAGAAGGGCAGGCGACGGCGATATTCGATTATGCCCTGGAAAAGGGTCATGTGCAGGCTGGAAACGGGCGTGAAGGCGAGGCGGTCGGCATCAGGCATTGCCAGCATCTTCTCGCGGACGGCCAACACCACCGCTTCCGAAGGCGAGCCGCTGACCAGATGGCTGACGACGGTGTTGCCCGGCTCGAGGAGGAAGTTGCCTGACGCGTCGTAGCGCGTGCCGAGATGCGCCGGCGACGCCGGATTGGAGCCGGCAAAGAATCCGGCGAGCGAGGGTCTGACAGTGTCGAGCATGGCGATCTCCTTCAAGGAGATCGCGTCCTGTCCGAGTCCTGTGTCAAGGGTATGAACAAGCCAGCGATATGACGATGATGTGAGGGCTATGCCTCTTTGCCCGATGCCCGTTCTTCGTGTTTCTCCAAAAAAGCTTCGGCCGTCAGCTCCCGAAAATCATCGAGCGCGGCGCGCAGCCTCGCGTGATCCCAATCCCACCAGGCAAGCGCCTGGTAGCGCTCGGCGGTGCGGCGGTCGAAGCGCTCGCGGATCGGTTTTGCCGGTACGCCGGCGACGATCGTGTAGGGCGCGACGTCCTTCGAGACGACCGCGCCGGCGCCAACGGCGGCGCCGTCGCCGACGGTGACGCCGGGCAGGACGGTCGAGCCGTGGCCGAGCCAGGTGTCGTGGCCGATGATGACGCGCTTGGCGCGGCGCTCGGCGAAGAATTCGCTCTCATGCTCGGCGTCGTCCCAATAGTCGGAGGCGCGGTAGGTGAAGTGGTGCAGCGTCGGCCGCCAGGTCGGGTGGTTGGTGGCGTTGAGGCGCACGCTGGCGGCGATGTTGGCAAATTTGCCGATCGTCACGCACCAGACCGCGCAGTCCTGCATCATGTAGGAATAGTCGCCGAGCTCGCTTTCCGAAACCCGGCTGCGGTCGGCGATTTCGGTCCAGCGGCCGAGTGTCGAGTTGTGCACCTCCGCCGTCGGGTGGACCAGCGGCGTCTCCGATAGCTTCCTGGTCATGCGGCGATTTTTCCCGGAGCGAAGGCGGTGACGTCGATGATGCGGTCGGCCACCGCCTCGCGCACATCGTGATCGTGGAAGATGCCGAGCAGGGCGACGCCCGCCGCCTTTTTGGCGGCGATGAGTTCGATCACCACGTCGCGGTTCGTCGCGTCGAGCGATGCGGTCGGCTCGTCGAGCAGCAGGATGGGGTGCTCGGTGATGAAGCCTCGCGCGATGTTGACACGCTGCTGCTCGCCGCCCGAGAAGGTTGCCGGTGGCAGCATCCAGAGTTTTTCCGGCAGGTTGAGCTGGGCCAGCAACGCGCGTGCCTTGGCTCGGGCTGCCTCGCGCTCCTCACCGCGTTCAACCAGTGGCTCAGCGACGACGTCGAGAGCCGAGACGCGCGGCACGGTGCGCAGGAACTGGCTGACATAGCCGATCGTTTGCCGGCGTACGGCAAGCACGGTGCGCGGGCTGGCATGGGCGAGGTCGATCAGTCCGTCCTCGTGCCTGACGATGATCTGGCCTTCGTCGACGGCGTAGTTGCCGTAGAGCATCTTCAGGATCGAACTCTTGCCGGCGCCGGACGGACCACCGAGCACGGTGCATTCGCCCGCCTTGATCGAGAACGAGACACCCGCGACGACAGGGAGTTTGATGCCGTCGCGCAGATGCATGGTGAAGCTTTTGGCAACGTCGGAAACAACGAGTGGGGTCGGCATCAGAAGGTTCTCCAATCGTCAATCGTCGGCGGGACACGCGCCATCATCACACCTGCAAAATCGAGGAAACCAGCAATTGCGTGTAGGGCGCGCGCGGGTCGTCGAGGACGCGGTCGGTGAGGCCGCTTTCGACGACGCGGCCGTCCTTCATCACCATCATGCGCTGCGACAGCAGCCGCGCCACGGCGAGGTCGTGGGTGACGACGATCGCGGCAAGGCCGAGGTCCGTGACCAGGCCGCGCAAGAGATCAAGCAGGCGGGCCTGCACCGAGACATCCAGGCCGCCGGTCGGCTCATCCATGAACACCAGCCGTGGCCCGGTGACGAGATTGCGGGCGATCTGCAGCCGCTGACGCATGCCGCCGGAAAAGGCGCGCGGTTCGTCGTCGATGCGGTCTTCCTCGATCTCGACGCGCGACAGCCAGTCGACCGCGGTAGCGCGGATCTTGCCGTAGTGGCGGTCGCCGACCGCCATCAGCCGTTCGCCGACATTGGCGCCGGCCGAGACCGTCATGCGCAGGCCGTCGGCTGGGTTCTGATGGACAAAGCCCCAGTCGGTGCGCATCAGGAAGCGGCGCTCGGCCTCGCTCATGCGGTAGAGCTCGCGGAACTGGCCGTCGCGCATGCGGTAGCTGGCTGTGCCGGAGGAAGGCAGCAGCCGCGTCGACAGGCAGTTGAGCAGCGTCGTCTTGCCGGAGCCGGACTCACCGACGACAGCCAGAACCTCGCCCGGCCACAGGTCGAAGGAGACATTGTCGCAGCCGACCCGCGAGCCATAGAACTTGGAGAGCGCCGAGACGCGCAGCAGCGGTTCGTCGGTCATTGCGCCGGCTCCATGTTTCCTGCTGCAAGATCGGTTTCGGGGGCAAGGTGGCCGCGATGGCCGTCGGCGCGCCGCTTCTCGCAATAATCGGTGTCGGAGCAGACGAACATGTGGCCGCCATGGTCGTCGAGGATGACCTCGTCGAGATAGACATTCTCGGCCGCGCACAGCGCACAGGGCTGATCGAAAGTCTGCACCTCGAACGGATGATCCTCGAAGTCGAGGCTCACCACATCGGTGAAGGGCGGCACGGCGTAGATGCGCTTTTCGCGGCCGGCGCCGAACAGCTGCAGGGCCGGCGAGCGGTGCATCTTGGGATTGTCGAATTTTGGCGTCGGCGACGGGTCCATCACATAGCGGCCCTCGATCTTGACCGGATAGGCATAGGTGGTGGCGATGCGGCCGTGCTTGGCGATGTCCTCATAGAGCTTCACATGCATGAGGCCGTATTCTTCCAGCGCATGCATTTTCCGCGTTTCGGTCTCGCGCGGCTCGAGGAAGCGCAGCGGTTCGGGGATGGGCACCTGGTAGACCAGCACCTGGCCCGCCGTGAGTGGATGTTCGGGGATGCGGTGACGGGTCTGGATGATGGTGGCGGTGGCGGTATCGGTGGTGACCGCGACGTTAGCGACTTTCTTGAAGAAGGCGCGGATCGACACGGCATTGGTGGTGTCGTCGGCGCCCTGGTCGATGACCTTGAGCACATCGTCGGGGCCGATAATCGACGCGGTGACCTGCACGCCGCCAGTGCCCCAGCCATAGGGCATCGGCATTTCGCGCGAGGCGAACGGCACCTGGTAGCCCGGAATGGCGATGCCCTTGAGGATCGCGCGGCGTATCATCCGCTTGGTCTGCTCGTCGAGATAGGCGAAGTTGTAGGTGGCGATGTTTGTCGGTTGCGCAGTCATTCCGCTGCCTCCTTTTTTTCTTCCGCCTTCGCTGGATTTTCGCGTGCTTCGTACTCGGCGCGCATGCGACGTACGAGATCGAGTTCGGCCTGGAAGTCGACGTAGTGCGGCAGCTTCAGGTGCTCGACGAAGCCGGTGGCCTGGACATTGTCGGAGTGCGAGATGACGAACTCCTCGTCCTGGGCGGCGGCGACGATATCCTCGCCGAGCTCGGAGGCGCGCAAGGCGCGGTCGCAGAGCGCCATGGCCATCGCCTTGCGTTCGCTCTGGCCGAAGACGAGGCCGTAGCCGCGGGTGAATTGCGGCGGCGCCTTGGCCGAGCCCTTGAACTGGTTGACCATCTGGCATTCGGTGACGCGCACCGTGCCGAGCGGCACGGCGAAGGGCAGTTCGGGAACGTCGAGTTCCAGTTCGACCTCGCCGATGCGGATTTCGCCGACGAAGGGATGGTTGCGGGCATAGCCGCGCTGGGTGGAATAGCCGAGCGCCAGCAGAAAACCCTCGTCGCCGCGCGACAGTGCCTGCAGGCGGATGTCGCGCGCCATCGGGAATTCCAGCGGCTCGCGGGTGATGTCGCCGGGCACATGGTCCTGCGGCATCTGGCCATCCGGTTCGATCAGACCTTCACGGGCGAGGATCGCCGAGACGCGCGGCATCGCCTGCGCTTCCGTCTCGCGCTGCAAGGGCTCGGCGACATCGGCGCCAGCGGCAAGTTCAGGGTCGAGCAGCCGATGCGTGTAGTCGAAGGTCGGGCCGAGCAACTGGCCGCCTGGCAGATCCTTGTAGGTCGCCGAGACGCGCCGTTCGACCAGCATGGCGCCGGTGTCGATCGGCTTGCTGTAGCCGAAGCGCGGCAGCGTTGTGCGATAGGCGCGGACCAGGAAGATCGCCTCGATCATGTCGCCGCGCGCCTGAACGATGGCTAGCGCGGCCAGTTCACGGTCATAGAGCGAGCCTTCGCTCATCACCCTGTCGACGCCGAGCGCCAGCTGTTCGACGATCTGGTCGAGGCGAAGTGCGGGCACCGAGCGGTCGCCGCGCCGGCGATCGGCGAGCAGGCTGTGGGCGTTGGCAATGGCGGCCTCGCCGCCTTTTACCGCGACATACATTTTACACCTCCATCGTCTTGATGCGCGTCGTGCGCGGCAGGCAGGCTATGCCGTCCGATGTGGCGAGGATGATGTCGACGCCGCGCGGAAAGCGCCTGATATTCTGCTTCCACTGCTCGACGAAATGGCGCGGCATCCGTGCCGGCGCGATCGTGGCGCTGGTTTCGATGCCCGGGCCTTCCAGCAGTAACGGAGTGCCTGAAACGAGGTCGCCGACCTGCAGGATCAGCGTCGTCGATCGGTCGGGATAATCCTGCGTGCCCTGCGAAAAACCGTCGAGCGCCATCATCTCGGCCGGCGTGGCAACAAACGCGAAATGCGCGTCGGCCGGCGTGTTGGCCAGCGGCGCGCCTGTGTGGAAACCAAGCCAGGACCCGATCGCGGCGGAGGCATGCAGGGGAGGGTCGAGCCAGAGCGGCGTGTCGTTGTCGCATAGCGCCAGTGCTACGGCGCCCGACGTCGCCGAGAGCGGAGCCGGTGGGCGGGCCAGGGGTGGCAAGGGGTGGACACTGCCCGGCCGCGCTATGGCATCCATGACGGCCCGAAACACGGTCTGAGCGTTGAAGACCGGATCGGCGAAACCGCCCTCGATCGATTGCGCAGCGATATCCATCAATCTTCTCCGCGAACCATGGTGAAGAAATCCACCTTCGTTGCCGCCGTCTCGGCGCGGCGTTTTTCCTGGGCAGCGGCAAGCGCCGACCGCAAAGGCGCGATCAGCCTGGTCTCGACCTCGGTGCGGCGGGCAGGGTCCTGCCAGAGCGCGTCGGCTATTGCTCCCAGCTTCGCCTTCTGCTTGTCGCGGCCAAGCGCGTAGCAATGGCCGACCTGCCCGGATGGCAGCCGGACAGTGGCACGCGTGACGGTCGCCTCGCCGACATTGAAGGGCGCGCCGCCGCCGCCGATGCGGCCACGCAGCGTGACCAGGCCCGTCTCGGGACCGCGCAGAAGTTCGGCTTGCGAAGGCAGGCCGGACTCGTTCCAGAGCCGCACGATGTCGTCGCCGCTCGATTGCGCCAGCGTCGCCATGGCGGCCTTGCGCTCGGCCTGGTCGCGGCCTTCCTGTCCTCGCATCGCCAACTTCCTCTCAGCTAAATTTGTCTATTGATATAGACAACTATACAAATTATACATATTACCTAACGCGAGTCCATGACGGGTGCGTGACAGGCCGGGGGGCAAAACATGATCGGGCATGATGTGGCCGACAGCATCGAGCGGCGCAGCGGCGTCTCACTGTGGCGCCAGATCGCCGACAGGATCCTGCAATCCATCGCCGCCGGCGATTTCGCCGAAAACGCCGCGCTGCCGCCCGAAGTCGCGCTGGCCGAGCGCTACGGCGTCAACCGTCACACCGTACGCAGCGCCATATCGGCCCTCGTGCAGGAGGGCGTGCTGCGGGCCGAGCAGGGACGCGGCACCTTCGTCCTGTCACGCAAGCGGCTGTCCTATCCGATTGGCGCGCGGACACGCTTTTCGGCTGGCCTGCAGGGGCAGACGTCGGAACGGCACATCGTGCTGCTCGCTTCGTCGGTCGAGCCCGCCAGCCAGCGCGTGGCCGAAGGCCTTGGCCTTGCCAGGGGTGCCGAGGTGATCCGGTTGGAGACACGCGGCGAGGCTGACGGACGGCCAGTGTCGCGCGCCGCTGGATGGTTCGATGCCCGGCGCTTTGCCGGCATCGACAAGGCGATGGCGCAAACCGGTTCTATCACCGCCTCGCTCGCACGTTTCGGTATCGACGATTATCTCAGGCAATCGACCGTGCTCTCGGCGCGCCATGCCGACGCCGCCGATCTCGCCGATCTCGATCTGCAGCCGGGCGCCATCGTGCTGGTCACGGTTGCGGTCAACGTCACACCCGACGGCCAGCCGATCCAGTTTTCGGAGTCGCGTTTTCCGGCCGAGCGGGTGGAGTTGAAGCTGTCGGCGCTGTAGGGCTATCCGATCTCGATCACGGCCTTGATCAGGCCCGACTTTTCATGCGCCCAGCGTGCGAGATCTCCTGGCGTATCGGCCAGCGTGGTGCGGTGGGTGACAAGCTTGGCCAACGGCACGGCACCATTGCGGATCGAGGCCGCGACATGGTCGAAGTCGGCGCGCAACGCATTGCGGCTGCCGATCAATGTCATTTCTCGCTTGTGGAACTCGGGATCGGAAAAAACAATATCGTCCTTGACGACGCTGACCAGCACCAGCGCTCCGCCATGCGCGACGTGGGCAAAGGCAGATTGAACCGATCGCGTGTTGCCGGTGGCGTCGAAGACCACGTCGAAGCCTTCGCCGTCGGTCGCATCACGCACCAGATCGGACACGGGTCCTTGCGAGCCGTCGAGAATCGAAAAGCCGAGTTCACTCGCCGCGAAGACCAGTCTTTCGGTGCTCATGTCGAGAAGTGTCACGTCCAACCCGGCAATGCGGGCGAAGATAGCGGTGCCGAGCCCGATCGGGCCGGCGCCGATGACCAGGGTGCGGGCGCCAGGCTCGGCCCGGGCGCGCCGGACGGCATGCGCCCCGATGGCCAGGAATTCGACGGCGGCGGCGTCGGCGAGCGACAGGCCGTTGGTGGGATAGAGATTCTTAGCCGGCACCAGGACCTGTTCGCACATCGCGCCGTCGCGGTGCACGCCGAGCACTTCGATCCTGACACAGCAATTGGGCTTGCCGTGCCGGCAGGCGATGCATTTGCCGCAGGAAAGGTAGGGGTTGATGATCACCGGTTCGCCAAGGGCGAGGTCGACGCCTTCGCCCCGCTCGATCACGGTGCCGGAGACCTCATGGCCCATGATGCGGGGATAGACGAGGAACGGGTGCTTGCCCTCGAAGATATGGTAGTCGGTGCCACAGATGCCAACATGGCTGACCGCCACCAGAGCCCAGCCGGGAGGTGGGGCGCCGGGAGCCGGGTGGTCTTCGACAGCAAGGTCGCCGGGCGAGCGGCAGACGACGGCTTTCATGCTTTGATCCAGTCTGTTCAAGAAATCGCCGGCCCGCGCCAAGCCGGCGATCGATTGGAATGCGTCATTTGCCGCGGCGGCGCAGTCCGTCGAAGTAGACGATGATGATGATCAGCGCGCCGGTGATGATGCGCTGCCAGAACGAGTTGACGTTGAGCAGGTTGGCGCCGTTGTTGATGGTGGCCAGGATGAAGGCGCCAAGCAGCGGCCCGTGCACCGAGCCGACCGCGCCGAACAGCGAGGTGCCGCCGATGACCGAAGAGGCGATCGCCTGCAGTTCCCAGCCCTCGGCCTGGGTCGGGTTGCCGATGCCGATGCGGGCGGCGAGCAGCACGCCGACGAAGGCCGCGCACAGGCCGGACAGCGTATAAGCCATGTAGATGGTGCGCTGGACATTGACGCCGGACAGGCGCGAGGCCTCGGCGTTGGAGCCGACCGAAAAGAGGTAGCGGCCCCAACGGCTGTGATGCAGGAAGACATAGGCGGGCACACCCACCAGGATCACCATCCAGAACAAATTGGGGATGCCGATAAAGGAATTGCGCGAGAAGGCGGTAAAGCTGTCGCTGTTGATGTTGATCGAGTTGCCGTTGGTCATCAAAAGGCCGATGCCGCGCAGCGAGGTCAGCGTCGCCAGCGTGATGATGAACGGCGGCAAGCCCATCTTGACGATGCCGAAGCCATGGAAAAGGCCGATGGCGACACCGACGAGCAAGGTGATCAGGATGGCGACCGCGATCGGAACGCCGGCATTGATCAGCATGGCGACGACGACGGTGGCGAAGCCGACCACCGCGCCGACCGACAGATCGATGCCGCCGGTGATGATGACGAAGGTCTGGCCGACCGCCATGATGGCGATCATCGAGCCCTGCCGCAGAAGATTGGCGATGTTGTTACCCGAGGCGAAGCTTGGCGTCGCCAGGGACAGGACGATCCAGAGCAGCACCAGCAGCGCCAGCAGCGTCAGCCCGAACAGGACGTTGTAGTTGCGCTTCGGTTTTTCGGCGGGGATCGCCTCGATGCTCATGTCTGTCCTCCCAGTTTTTCTTGTTTCTCGGCGAGCGCCTGCGTGAGAATGTCCTCGTGACTGGCGGTGTGGAACCCGTGCGTGGCCACCAGCTTGCCGCGCCGGAACACGTGCAGCGTGTCGGCCAGTTCGTAGACCTCCGGCAAATAGGACGAGATCAGGATGATGCCGGCGCCCTTCGACAACAGCTCGCCGAACAGGCGATAGATCTCCGCCTTGGTGCCGACATCGACGCCGACCGTCGGCTCGTCGAAGATGAACAGCTTGGCGCCGTGCGCCAGCCATCTGCCGATGACGATCTTCTGCTGGTTGCCACCCGAAAGGCTCGACGCCAGCGCCCCGCGCGTCGGCGTCTTGATCCTCAGGCCGGCGATCTGACGGTCGGCCTCGGCCTTCTCTTTCGCGTTCGAGATCAACAGATTGCTGGAGATGCGCTTGTAGATCGGCAAATTGAGGTTGAGGCCGACCGGCAGATTGAGGCAAAGGCCCTGGTCGCGGCGGCTTTCCGGCGCCAGTGCCATGCCGAGCTTGATGGCGTCGTGCTCGGAGTTGATCTGGACGTCCTTGCCTTCCCACAGGATCTGGCCGGCCGACTTCTTATGACGTCCATAGAGCGAGGTGACGAACTCGCTGCGGCCGGCGCCGATCAGTCCGTAGAGGCCGACGATCTCACCGGCACGCACCATCATCGAGATGTTCTCGAAGCCTTTGCCCGACAGGTTCCTTGTTTCGACGATCGGAGCGCCCGGCGTGAAATGCTCCTTGTGATAGACCTGTTCGATAGAGCGGTTGATCATCATCTTGACCAGCTCGGCATCATTGGTCTCGGCGATATTGCGTGTGCCGACCAGCGTGCCGTCGCGCAGCACGGAAACCCGGTCGGCGAGTTCGAAGACCTCCTCCATGCGATGGCTGATGTAGATGATCGTCACGCCTTCACCCTTCAGGCGCCGGATCAGCGTGAAAAGCTGGTCGGCCTCCTTGCGGGTGAGGTAGGCCGTGGGTTCGTCGAAGATCAGGAATTTGGTGCCGCGCACCGTGGCGCGGGCAGCGGCGATCAGCTGTTGCTGGCCGATGGTGAGATCACCCAGCACGACATGCGCCGGCAGGTCGAAGCCGAGATCGTCGATGATCGTCTGCGCTTCCCTGACCATGGCGCGCTGCTGCAGGATGCCGAAACGGGAATTTTCCTCGCCAAGGAACATGTTGGCGGCGACCGTCAGGTGACGGCACAGCACGACTTCCTGGTGCACGGCATTGATGCCGAGCGCCATCGCTTCATGCGGCGTCGCCAGGGCTGCCGGCTGGCCTTCCCAGAGGACCTCGCCAGAGGTGCGCGGCATGACGCCGGTCAGGAGTTTGATGAGGGTCGATTTGCCGGCGCCGTTCTCTCCGACGATGGCGTGGATTTCGCCTGACTTGAAGGCGAGATTGACCGGCTTCAGCGCATGGGTGCCGGGGTAGCGTTTTTCCAGCCCGCGCAGTTCGAGGATGGTCCTGCCAGGTTCCAGCACGGGGGCCGGATGCAGTTCCTGCGCCGTCGGCGTCATGACAATCCTCCCAGATTGGCCTCGCGGTTGGCATTCGGCGAGGCTGCGGTCGTCTTTCAGGCAGCCCGGCCAAACGGGCTGATCGCCAAGCCGCTTTGGCGGCGGATGCTTCCGGGGCCTCTGGCCCCGGAAGCGGTTTTGAACGCCGGCTGCTTAGAGCTTGGGATTGAGCAGCGCGTCGATCTTAGGGTCCTTCATATTGGCCTTGGTCACCAGATTGGCGCCGGTGTCCACATTGGCCTCGACCTTCTCGCCCTTCGAGGCGGCGAGCGCGGTCTTGATGCCGTCATAGCCCATCCGGTAGGGATCCTGGACGACGAGGGCGGAAATGACGCCGTCGTTGAGGAACTTGATCAGCTTCTCGTCGCTGTCGAAGCCGACCAGCGCCAGCTTGCCGCCAAGGTTGTTCTCGGCGACGGCCTGGCCGACGCCCTGTGCCATGATCAGGTTAGAGGCGAAGATGCCCTTGAGGTTCGGATTGGCGGTGATCAGGTCGGTGGCGATGTTGAGGCCGGTGGTGGCCTGGCCGTCGGCGTATTTGTCGGCGACCAGCTTCAGGCCGGGATATTTTGCCTTGAGCTGCTCGGTGAAGCCCTGCTTGCGCTGTTCGAGCGAGCCGGCGCCGGGAGCGTTGGTGATCAGGGCGACGTCGCCCTCGATCTTGCCGCCATTGGCGGCGCCGATGGCGGCGGCAAGGCCGTCCGCGGCGACGCGTCCGCCCTGCACGTTGTCGGTGGTCAGGAACGAGGTGAAGGCCTTGGAGTCGGCGCCGGAGTCGATGCCGATGACCTTGACCTTGGCGGCCGCTTCATCGATCGGCTTGCCCAGCGCCTTGAACTCGGTGGGCGCGATCACGATCGCGGCCGGGTTGCTGGCGACGGCGTTCTCGAGGATCGAGACCTGGCCGTTGACGTCAGTCTCGGCCTGGGCGCCGAGTTCCGGCACGTTGATGCCGAGATCCTTGCCGGCCTTGCGGGCGCCGGCCAGAACGATCTGCCAGTAGAAGGACGTGGTGTCCTTGACAATGATCGGGATGGTCACATCCGCCGCCGAAACCGGTGCGGTATGCATGACGCCGGTGAGCATCGATGCTGCCGCCAGGGCCATGACGGCGCGGCGGTTGAGAATGTTGGTCACGAATTTCATAGGATCCTCCCTAAGTCGCCCGGTGAACGTTAACGGAAGCTCCGTCCGGATAGGCGTGGCCCAAACAGAACTTTATCAATAAAAAACAGTTGCACCGTTTTGATAGTGCATCGATCCAGCCGATGCAAGCGGTGTTTCAGCCAGTTCTCCAACTGCCCGACAATGACTCCCCCAGCGGCGGCTCTCCCTTGTCGCGGTCAGGCGCTCCCGTTTCCGTTCTGTGAAGGTATGGAATATTAATTCCATAGATCAGTCAACATGGAATATTCATTCTTCTCTGGATCGCGACATCGCGAAGGCGGGTCGCGCGCCCGTGCACATCGCGAAGATGCGCTTCAATGCAGTTCCTGCACCACCGTGTAGGGACGATACCTGGCATAGTCCGTCTCCGGCACGTCGATATCGAGCAGTTCGAGGTTGCGCGTCAGGTTTGCCAATTTTGCGGTACCGGTCAGCACAGTGGCGACCGCGGGTTCGTGCAAAGGAAACTGGAACGCGGCGGCGGGCAGCGGGTAGCCACCTTCAGCGGCGATCTTCTCCATGGCGTCGACACGGTCGAGAACATCGCGGCTGGCGGGCTGGTAGTCGAAATGCGCCCCTTGCACCGGCCCGGTCGCCAATATGCCTGAGTTGAAAACCCCGCCAATGACAAGCGAGGTGCGTTGCGCCCGGCACAGCGGCAGCAATTCGGCTTCCGCGCTGCGGTCGAGCAAGGAATAGCGGCTGGCGAGCAGGATGCAGTCGAGCGGCGCGCGGCGCATCACGTCGAGGCAGATCTGGACTTCATTGACGCCGAGCCCGTAGGCGGAAATCGTGCCGGCCCGCTTCAGCTCCTCGAGCGCCTTGAGGCCGCCGTCCATCAACTGGCGAAAGTGCAATTTGGTTTTCTCGACACCGTGCGTGTAAACGCCGATATCGTGGACAAACAGGATGTCTATCCTGTTTAGCCCAAGGCGCGCATAGCTGAACTCGACCGAGCGCATGATGCCGTCATAGGAATAGTCGTAGTCCAGCGCGAAGGGCAGCGGATCGACATAGGAGTGGTCTGGCACCTGATCTTCGGGCACCGGGTGAAGCAGGCGGCCGACCTTGGTCGACAACACATAGGAATCACGTGGCTTGTAGCGCAGGAAATCGCCGAAGCGCCGTTCCGACAGGCCGAAACCGTAGAAGGGCGCGGTGTCGAAATAGCGCAGGCCCGCCTCCCACGCGCCCTGCAGCGTTTCCATCGCCGCTTCGCGCGAACACGCCCGGTAGAGGCCGCCGATCGCGGCGCCGCCGAAACTGACTTCGGTGACCTCCAACGCGGTCTGGCCGATGCGGCGTTTTTCCATGCGCAACCTCCCTATCCCGGCCACTTGTCCGGCCGGGCAGTCTATCAGATATCAATCGAAATCAGAGCGTCGCGCCGAGATGCCAGGGCACGAATTCGTTGTCCCCGTAGCCAAAATCCTCGCTCTTGGTCTTCCGGCCCGAAGCCGTCTCGACGATCAGTTCGAAGATCTCGCGGCCCATGCCGGCAATGGTCTTTTCGCCGGAGGCGATGACGCCGCAATTGACGTCCATGTCCTCTTCCATCTGGTGATACATGGTCGAGTTGGTGGCGACCTTGATCGAGGGGGTCGGCCGGCAGCCGAAGCAGGAGCCGCGGCCGGTGGTGAAGACGATGACATTGGCGCCGCCCGCGACCTGACCGGTGGCAGAGACCGGGTCGTAGCCGGGCGTATCCATGAACACCAGCCCATTGCCGGTGACCTTCTCGGCGTAGCCGAAGACGCCGTTAAGCGGCGTCTGGCCGCCCTTGGCGACCGCGCCCAGCGACTTTTCCAGGATGGTGGTTAGGCCGCCGCGCTTGTTGCCGGGCGACGGATTGTTGTCGATCGAGGCGCCATGCTTGGCGACGTGATCCTCCCACCATTTCACGTAGCCATCGAGCTTCTTGGCGACCTCGGGGCTTGCGGCGCGATAGGCGAGCAGGTGCTCGGCGCCATAGATTTCCGTCGTCTCGGAGAGGATGCCGATGCCGCCGACGCCAGCGAGGATGTCGACGGCCGCACCCAGCGCCGGATTGGCGGTGATACCCGACATGCCATCGGAGCCGCCGCATTGCAGGCCGACGACGATCTCGCTGACGGGGATCGGCTCGCGCTTCAACTGGCCGACTTCCTCGGCGATCTCGGCCAGCACGCCCATCGCCTTTTCGACCGATTTGCGCGACCCGCCGGCATCCTGGATGTTGAAGTGGCGCTTGCCGGCGGCGGCACCCTTCTGGCCGTAAAGCGTGAGCTGGTTGACCTCGCAGCCGAGCCCGACCATCAGCACGCCGCCGAAATTCGGGTGGCGGGCATAGCCGGCAAGCGTGCGGTGCAGCACCATCATGCCGTCGCCGGTGCCGCTCATGCCGCAGCCCTGGCCGTGGACGATGGGCACGAAGCCATCGATCCCGGGATATTTCGGCAAAAGGGTCCGGTTGGCGGTGTCGGCGATCGAATGGCAGACGGTGGCCGAGCAATTGACGCTGGCGATGATGCCGATGAAGTTGCGCGTGCCGGCGCGGCCGTCGGCGCGGCGATAGCCCATGAATGTCCGGGCGCGGTCCGCTTCAGTCGCATGCTCGGCCTCGCTTGGCGGCACCACGGGGAGGCGGCCGGCCTCGAAGACCAGATTGTGCGAATGGACATGCTCGCCGGGCGCGATGTCCTGCGTGGCGCGACCGATCGCCTGAGCGTATTTGACCACGGCTTCACCCGCGGCAATCGGCTTGATCGCCACCTTGTGGCCGGGCTCGATGACGGTGGCAGCGAGCGCACCGCCCGGCAGCGCGGTGCCGATCTCGATGCGGCCATTGGCAACGGCGACATTGTCGGCGGGGGACAGAAGAATGGTATTCGAGACGTTCACGGGCGGTTTCCTGGGTGATCCTGGATGCGCGGATTGACACGCGCCTATTAAGAGATAATGTCTTTTATCGTGAAAAAACAGTTTTGCGTCAATTGTTTTTTCACGGCGGTTCCGCTCTGGGTAAGTGGTGGCGCTGCAGACGATGGAACGTCATATTGCGCTTCAAGCCGGCCGCTGCAAGCGCTGGCGTGCAACGGGTCAGGGATGTCGAAGAGCAACAACGTCTACAAGGACGCCTATAACCGTTGTCTGAGGCTGCTCGACGAGACGCGCAGCCTGCCTTCGGAACCGGAACTTGGCGCCTTGCTGGGAGTCAGCCGCACGACCGTGCGCAGCATCCTGGCGCGCATGGAAGAGACCGGGCTGATCGCCTGGAACAAGCGCGCCAAGACGGTGCTGCGCAATCCACGTTCGGATGATTTCTTTCCCGAGGAAGAGACCGACACGCTGGCCGAGATCATCGAACGGTCCTTCATGCGCAGGCTGCTGGCCGGCGGCGCCGAGGCCGGCATGCAGATCAACGAGCTCGAACTGGCGCGCGAGATCGGCGTCGGCACCACCAGCGTACGCGAGTTCCTGATCCGCTTCTCCCGCTTCGGCCTGATCGAAAAACGCCGCAACAGCCATTGGGTGCTGAAAGGCTTCACGCGGGCCTTCGCGCTGGAACTGACCGAGATCCGCGAAATGTTCGAATTGCGCTCGGCCGCCGCCTTCACGGCGCTGCCGCAGGACAGTCCGGTATGGGGCGATCTCGATCGGCTGGAAGGGGAACACCGCGTTCTGGCACGCGAGATCGCGACGCGTTTCAATGAGTTCTCGGAGCTGGACGAGCGCTTGCACCGGCTCATTCATCGCGCCTCACGCAACCGCTTCATCGTCGATTTCTACGACGTCATCGCCATGATCTTCCACTACCACTACCAGTGGAACAAGGCACAGGAACGCGAGCGCAACGAAGTCGCGATCGGCGAGCATCTTGCCTATATCGAGGCGCTCAAGTCGCGCGATCTCGGCAAGGTCGATGCCGCCTGCCGCAAGCACCTGAAGTCGGCCCGCCAGACATTGCTGACCTCCATCCCGGAAAGCCGGCCATCCCAAAAGAACTGATCCTGCCGTGTTGCCGCAGCATGGAATTGACGATTTTCGACCTCTGGCTGCCGTGGTAGGGATAGTCATCGATTTGAAGAGGCAAATGGTGAACCGCCGGGAGAGACGCTGGAGCATGCCGGTCGCGCTTGTCGCGGCCTGTCTGCTGTTGCTCCAGTCGACACTTGGTGCGTTCGCCTTCAGCATCGGGCCTGATACCGCGCAGCTCGATGCCTTCGGCAACGTCATCTGTACCCACGATGGCGCCACACAGCTTCCCGGCGGCGACCAGCACCCGTCCCATCCGCCGGCCTGCTGCACACTCGGCTGCAGCATGTTTTCGCCGGCCTATGCGCCGCCGGCCGATGCCGGGCTTGCACTTGCGTCCCTTTCCTTCGAGACCGTCGCCTTCGTCTTCCCGGCGACCACGCATCTCGACTTCGCCCGCGAACGCTCCCCATCGAACCCGCGCGCGCCGCCACTGGCGGCTTGAGCCTGCTTGCTTGCGGAACCTTTCGCGAGCGTACTCATCCAAGATCAAGCATTCGCGACCGGCGACGGCGCGATCATCACGTCGTGGAGCAACCATGTCCCATTCTTTCCGTATATCGGCGGGCACTGTGTTCGGCCGCACCCTGTCCCGCTTCAAAGCCGATTTCGGCATTGCCGCGTTGGCCCTCGCGCTTGTCTTCCTGGGCGCCCAGGCCGTCCTGGCGCATGAATTCAAGGTCGGCGGTCTCGAAATCGAACACCCCTGGTCGCGCGCCACGCCAGCCGGCGCCAAGGTGGCCGGCGGCTATTTCACCATCGTCAACAAGGGCAGTACACCGGACCGGCTGCTGTCGATTTCCTCCGACGTCTCGGAAAAGGCCGAGCTGCATCAAATGGGCGTCAAGGACGGCGTCATGACCATGCGGCCAGTGGATGGTGGCCTGGAAGTCCCGGCAGGCGGCAAGGTCGCGCTGGCGCCCGGTGGCTACCACCTGATGTTCATCGGCCTGAAGCGGCAACCCAAGCAGGGTGAAAAATTCGCCGCCACGCTGACCTTCGAGAAGGCCGGCACGGTCAATGTCGAGTTCGCCGTTGAAGGGATGGGCGAAATGGGCGGCATGGACGACCACGCCAATTGATCGCGCCAATCACCAATTTTGAATCTGAGGGACCATCATGAACAAATATCTTTTGGCGGCCGGCGCGTTTCTCGTGCTGGGGACAAATGCCGCCTTCGCGCACATCACGCTCGAGACCCAGGAGGCGGCAGTCGGCTCGACCTACAAGGCTGTGCTGCGCGTGCCGCACGGTTGCGACGGCAAGGCCACGACGGCGGTGCGCGTGCAGATCCCGGAAGGGGTGATCGCGGTGAAGCCGATGCCCAAGTCGGGCTGGACGCTGCAGACCAAGAAGGGCAAGTACGAGAAATCCTACCAGCTCTATGGTCAGGCGGTTGCCGATGGGGTCAAGGAAGTCGACTGGAGCGGCGGCAATCTGCCGGATGAATTCTACGATGAGTTCATCTTCCGGGCGACGCTGACGGCCGACCTGCCCGCCGGCCAGAAGCTGTACTTCCCGGTGGTGCAGGAATGCGGCGATGCCGCCGCCCGCTGGATCGAGATTCCGGCGGCCGGACAGGATGAGGACGCGCTGGAGAACCCGGCGCCCGGCATCAAGCTCACGCCGAAGAAATAGCTTTTCTCCCTGGCGCTCTGCCTGTCGGAGCGCCGCATCCCCATGGCATGGCATGATCGCAATACCTTCCTGGATAGTCGATACGAACAGCAAGCTCGTCGGCTGGATTGCCGGCGGGCTGCTCGCCGCGGCCATGGCGCTCATCGTCATGGCCTCGACAAGCCAGGCCCTTGCCCATGCGGCGCTGATCAAGACCGATCCGGCCGACGGTGCGGTGCTGGCGCAGGCGCCAGCGCGGTTCTCGCTGACCTTCAGCGAGCCGGTCTCGCCGTTGGTGCTGACGTTGGTGATGCCCGACGGCACCCCGGTTCCGCTGACCGACTTCCGTCTCGGCGACCAGACGGTCGAGATCGACAATCCGCGGGCGCTCAAATCCGGCACGCATGTGCTGAGCTGGCGTGTCATTTCCGCCGACGGCCATCCGGTCGGCGGCTCGCTGCTGTTTTCCATCGGCGCGCCAAGCGAGCCGCCGGCCGTCTCCGAGGCGATTGACTGGCCACTGCGGTCGGCGATCTGGATCGGCAAGGTTTTTCTCTACATAGGCCTTTTCCTCGGCATTGGCGGCGCGTTCGCCTTTGCCTGGCTGGCCGGGGCTGGCCGTGCCGGCCAGCGCTTCGTCGCGGCCGCGATCTTGTGCGGGCTGGTGGCGGCACCCTTGTCGCTGGGCTTTCAGGGTCTCGATGCGCTGGGGGCGCCGCTCTCCCATCTGGCGCAGCCGGTGATCTGGCGCACCGGGCTCGGCACCAGCTTCAGCTGGACGGTGCTGATCGCCCTGGTCGCCTTGGGACTTGGCCTGCTGTCGCTGGCCGGACCGCGCGCGGCCGCCAGGCCGCTTGCCCTTGCCGGACTGGCTGGCGTCGGCGTCGCACTCGCCGCCAGCGGCCATGCCAGTGCGGCCGAGCCGCAATGGCTGACACGGCCGCTGGTCTTCCTGCATGGCGTCGGCATCGCTTTCTGGGCCGGCGCCTTGGTGCCGCTCGGTCTCGCGCTGAAGCGTCAAGCGGCGGGCGCCGTCGAATTCCTGCACCACTTCTCATGGGCAATCCTGCCTGTGGTGGCCTTGCTTGCCGCGGCAGGCATCGTGTTGGCCGTGATCCAGGTGCAGATACCCTCGGCGCTGGCCGACACAGCCTATGGCCGGCTGCTGCTGGTCAAGCTCGCGTTGCTGGTCTTCCTGTTCATGCTCGCTGCCGTCAATCGCTGGAAGCTCACTGCTTCGGCCGAGGCGGGAGCGACCGAGGTGCAACGCAGGCTCACCCGCTCGGTCAGCGTCGAAGTGCTGATCGTGCTGGCGATCTTCGGAGTCGCCGCGGGCTGGCGCTTCACGCCGCCGCCACGAGCACTGGCGATCGCGGCGGCGCAGCCGGTTTCGGTCCACATCCATGCGCTGCAGGCGATGGCCGATCTCAGCATCACGCCAGGCCATGCGGGGCCGGTGGTCGCCTCGATGATCATCATGACCGGCGATTTCGGACCGCTCGACGCCAAGGAGGTGACGCTGGTGCTGTCGAAGCCCGATTCCGGCATCGAACCGCTGAAGCGCGCGGCGACCAGGCCCGGCGACGGCAGCTGGCGTGTCGACAACCTCATCATCCCGGTACCCGGCCGCTGGATGGTGCGCATAGACATCCTGGTCTCGGACTTCGAGATGGTGAAGATCGAGGCGCCGGTCGACATCAGACCGTAACGCCCCAGCCACACAATTGGGCGAGGCGGTTGACGCGGGCCTGAAGGGCCGTCAATCATTCAAGCAACAATGAGCGCAAGCTCGAAAACACCAGATCCGAAAGCAGGGAAGAAACGATGGAAAAAGCCGAAATCGGCCTGATCGGCCTTGGCACTATGGGCTCCAACCTGGCGCTGAACATCGCCGAGCACGGGCACCGCATCGCCGTCTTCAACCGCACAAGGGCACGCACCGACGCTTTCGTCGAGAATTCCGGTGCGCTCAGGGACATGGTCGTCCCCTGCTACAGCCTGGAGGAACTCGCCGCCGCGATCCGGCCGCCGCGTCCGATCATCATCATGGTGCTGGCCGGCAAGCCGGTCGACGAGCAGATCGAAGCGCTGCGTGGCGTGCTGTCCGACAACGATATCGTCATCGATGCCGGCAATGCCAATTTCCGCGATACGATGCGGCGCTTCTCCGAGCTCTCTGGCTCGGGTTTGACCTTCATCGGCATGGGTGTCTCCGGCGGCGAGGAGGGCGCGCGCCACGGACCCTCGATCATGGTCGGCGGCACGGAAGACTCCTGGAAGCGCGTCGAGAAGGTGCTGACCGCGATCTCCGCCAAGTTCAAGGAGGAACCTTGCGCCGCATGGCTCGGCACCGACGGCGCCGGGCATTTCGTCAAGACCATCCATAACGGCATCGAATATGCCGACATGCAGATGATCGCCGAAATCTACGGCATCCTGCGTGACGGCCTGGGCATGGGGCCGAAGGAGATCGCCACGGTATTTTCCAACTGGAACAAGGGCCGGCTCAATTCCTACCTGATCGAGATCACCGCCAAGGTGCTCGCCGCCGACGATCCGAAGACCGGGAAGCCGGTGGTCGACATCATCCTCGACCGCGCCGGCCAGAAGGGCACCGGCAAATGGTCCGTCATCGAGGCGCAGCAGCTCGGCATTCCGGCAACCGCGATCGAAGCGGCGGTGGCGGCGCGCGTGCTGTCGTCGATCAAGGACGAGCGGCAGGCGGCGGAAAAGGCCTATAGCAATATCGGCGTGACCAGGATTTCCGGCGACAAGGACGCGCTGCTGAAAGACCTCGAACTGGCGCTGTTCGCCGGCAAGATCGCCGCCTACGCGCAGGGCTTCGCGGTGATGAGCGGCGCTTCGAAGGAGTTCAACTGGAACCTGCCGATGCCGACCATCGCCAAGATCTGGCGCGCCGGCTGCATCATCCGCTCGCAGATGCTCGACACGATGGCCGAGGCTTTCAGTGGTGGCGCTTCCACCAACCTGTTGATGGCGCCTGCCTTCATCAGCCTGATGCAGGAGGCGCATCCGTCGCTGCGGCGCGTCGTGGCGAGGGCTTCCGAAGCCGGCGCGCCGGTGCCTGCACTGTCTTCGGCTCTTGCCTATTTCGACAGCTACCGCCAGGGCCGCGGCACCTCGAACCTGATCCAGGCGCAGCGCGACTTCTTCGGGGCGCATGGTTTCGAGCGCATCGGCGAGCAGGGCGCGTTCCACGGACCGTGGGGCAGCGGCGCGGCTGGCTAGATCACGCTATGAAGACATCCGGCTTAGCTTGGCTGCCGTGCCGGAATACTCACCGCTCCACATGTGGCTTCTCGATTCCGGGGATGCCGCCGACCTGTTGGGCAAGAAAATCGACCAGCAGCCGGACCCGGGCGATGCCCGCCCGTTCGGGGACGATCAGCATGCTGAGCGGAACCGAAGGCAGCGCATAGTCCGGCAGAATCGCTTCAAGCCGGCCGGACGCCAGGAGATCGCCGACAAGCCATTGGTGGGCGGGCGCAATGCCGCGCCCGGCGAGCAGGGCTTCGCGTGCGGCAAGCCCGTGGTCGACCCGGAGGCGCCCTGCAAACGGCACTGTATGGCGGTTGCCGTCTGGTCCTTGCAGCACAAGGGTGTCGCTGCCGGCAACGTTTGACATCCGGATACCTTCGTGATCGGCCAGGTCCCCGGGACCTTCAGGCCTGCCGCGTTCAGCGAGATAGTCGGGCGCCCCCACGAGCAGTCGCCGGGATTGGCCGAGCGCTCGCAATTTCATGGAACTGTCGGTGAGCGGGCCGAGACGAAGCGCGATGTCGACGCCTTCCATGACGAGGTCGATGCGTTCGTCGGTGAGGCTGAGATCGACGCCGATGTCGCGATAGCGGTCCTGAAACGCGAAGATAAGCCGGCTGACATGCAGCACCCCAATGGCGGCGGTGCAGGAGAGCCGGATCGTGCCCGCGGGCGCCGCGCGCGTGCCGCGAACCTCGTCGCCCGCCTGTTCGACAAGGCGCAGGATCTGCACGCTGTCTGCATAATAGCGGCTGCCCTCATCGGTCATCGTGACACGCCGGGTGGTCCTGCTGAGCAGGGCGACGCCGACGGCCTCCTCCAGTTCCCTCAAATGGCGCGTGACTGTCGACTGGCCGATCCCGAGTTCACGCGCGACCGCCGACAGACTGCCTCGTTCAGCAACGCGCACAAAGGTGCGCATGCGCTCGAGCGTGACAGCTGATTTATCCATTAATCGGCAGAATATTATGCATTCTCGACATGTAGCGGATGATGCGGCTGTTGGCTATCTCAGGGTCAATGTTTCCAACAGAGGATCGACGAATCATGAAAGTCCTACTTGTCTTTGCCCATCCCGAGCCACGGTCGCTCAACGGCACGCTGCGTGACGTCGCCGTCAAGGAACTCACAGCTCAAGGCCACGAGGTTCGGGTGTCCGACCTCTATGCGGACGGTTGGAAATCGGAGGTCGACCGTGCTGACTTCCCCGAGCTTTCGCCAGGCGCGCGGCTGGTGCCGGTGGCTGCCTCCAAACAAGCATACGAATCCAATGCGCTGACCGGAGACGTCAAGACCGAGATCGAGAAGCTGCTTTGGGCCGATGCGCTGATCCTGCAGTTTCCGCTGTGGTGGTTCACCATGCCGGCGATTTTGAAAGGATGGGTCGATCGGGTCTTCGCCTACGGCTTCGCCTATGGCGTCGGCGAACATAGCGACAAGCGATGGGGTGACCGGTACGGCGAGGGCACACTCGCGGGCAAGCGAGCGATGCTGATTGTGACAGCCGGCGGTTGGGAGGATCATTATTCCCCGCGCGGCGTCAACGGACCGATCGACGACCTGCTGTTCCCGATCAATCACGGAATCCTCTATTATCCGGGGTACAACGTGCTTCCGCCGTTCGTGATCTACAGCGCGGACCGTCTCGATGCAGCTGGCTTCGAGCTTGTCGCCGAGCGCCTGCGCGAACGGATGCGGACACTGGCGACCACTGCGCCCATTCCCTATCGGCGGCAGAATGGTGGCGATTATCTGGTCCCGAGCATGCGGCTTCGTGCCGAACTAGCCGATCCGGGAGCAACCGGCTTCGGACTTCATGTGAACCGCGGGGCTACCGACCAGAACGGTTCCTGGTTTGACGGGATGCATGTGGACTTGCCCGATCAGATCCGGGCAGACGCTCAGTCAGAGCGCCGATAGGCCACGACGCCCTTCGGTTCGCTCAGGCTCTGCAGCGAGCCGGGCGCGGCGCCGCCGATCCAGCCGAGCACCGAGCGGGCGAGTTCGGACCCGGCCAGGCGGAAGTCTTCGTTGACGACCAGCAATTCATGCCTGAACAGATGCAGCAGTTCCGACGATTGCTTCGACACCACGTCTACGTCGCGGCCGAGCTTGAGGCCGGCGTCCTCGATGCCGGCGACGATGGCGAGGGTCGCGGCGGCGGCGCTGCTGACGATGCCGTCCGGCCTGATGTCGCGCCGCATCAGCTGCGCGGTCCTCGTCCTGATCTGTTCGATCGAGTGGTCGATCGAAACGGTGTTGAACGGTACCTCGCTGGCGCCGACTTCGCTCAGAGCGTCGGCAAAGCCGTCGACCGTGTGGCGGTAGTAGCTCAAACCCACCGGCGGCGTCACCAAAGCGAGCCGGCGGCGGCCCAGGCCGGCCAGATGGCGCACCGCCTCGGCCGCGAAGGCGTAATTGTCGAAATCATGATAGGGATGCACGAGCCCCATATCGGTGCGGCCGTGGGTCGCGAAGGGAATGCCGCGCTCCAGCATGTAGCGGGCGCGGGGGTCGTTCGGCTCGGTGCGTGAAATGATGACGCCGTCGGCGGAGCCGGTCTCCACGAGATAGCGCACCGGATCCAGCGGATCCTGCGAGCGCGAATAGGGTGTCACGATCAGGTGGTAGGGCGTGTCGGCGATGACTTCCGTGACGCCATAGATGATGTCGGAGACAAAGCTCATGAGTTCGTGCTCAGTGTTGAGCACGAGGCTGATGACATTGGTCTTGCCGGTCCTGAGGCGCACGCCGGCGCGGTTCGGCCGATAGCCGATCTGCTTGGCCACGAGCTGGACTCGGCGTCTGGTCTCGGCGCCGATCTCGGGCGCGTCCTTCAAGGCCCGCGAGACGGTGGTGACGCCGAGCCCGGTCATGAAGGCAAGCGTCTTCAGCGTCGGCCGCTCCTGTGCCGTCGCCTCGTCATCCCTGGCCATGCGCTGTTTGTCCATCCGTCCCGCCCATCAGGCGCATAGCAGCCGCCGGGCAGCCCGGCAATGTTGCGGCCGCTCCCCATGGCGCGTCACCTGCAGTGGAAGCAGTATACTGAAACGTTACAGTTTGTCACGATCGGTGTACACGGGCGCTGGCGGACGCAAAAAGACGCCGTCAGCCGCGAGGCGAAAAAACGTTGGGATTCAGAGGGAAACGTGCTTCTGGCAAGTTTCTTGCGGCTTTTGCCTAGAGCGCGGTGCAGTTTTGCATAATGCATCGCACAATGCCGCGGCAGCGAGATGATTTTGTTCGCAGCTCGAAAAATGTCAAAGTGACATTCTGCCGGAAGGGGTTGCGTATGGTCTTCAATTGCCGTATCGAAAATCTGTAACGTTTCAGATTTCTGGGAGGAAGCCGAAATGCGATACAAATTCCTGACCGCTGCCTTTGCCGCGACGGTTGCTCTCAACTTTGCCGGGCCGGCGGCCGCGACCGATCTGGAAGTCACCCATTGGTGGACCTCCGGCGGCGAGGCGGCGGCGGTCGCCGAACTCGCCAAGGCATTCGACGCCACCGGCAATCACTGGGTCGACGGCGCCATCGCCGGATCCGGCGGCACGGCGCGGCCGATCATGATCAGCCGCATCACCGGCGGCGATCCGATGGGGGCCACGCAGTTCAATCACGGCAGGCAAGCGGAAGAGCTGGTTCAGGCTGGCCTGATGCGCGATCTCACCGATGTCGCCACCAAGGGCAAGTGGACGGAAGTGGTACGGCCCAAGAGCCTGCTCGACTCTTGCACCATCGACGGCAAGATCTATTGCGTGCCGGTCAACATCCATTCCTGGCAGTGGCTGTGGCTGTCGAACGCGGCGTTCGAGAAGGCCGGCGTGCCGGTGCCGAAGAACTGGAACGAGTATGTGGCCGCCGCTCCGGCGCTGGAGAAGGCAGGCATCGTGCCGCTCGCGGTCGGTGGGCAGGCCTGGCAGGCATCGGGCGCCTTCGACGTGCTGCTTGCCGCGGTCGGCGGAACCGACACCTTCCTCAAGGTCTACAAGGACAAGGACGCCAAGTTCGCAGCCGGTCCTGAAGTCGCCAAGGTGTTCAAAGCGGCCGACGATGCGCGCAAGATGGCCAAGAACACGAATGTGCAGGACTGGAATCAGGCCACCAACATGGTCATCACCGGCAAGGCCGGCGGCCAGATCATGGGTGACTGGGCACAGGGCGAGTTCCAGGTCGCCGGCAAGACCGCCGGCAAGGATTACACCTGCCTTCCCGGCCTCGGCCTGAACGAGGTCATCGCTACAGGGGGCGACGCCTTCTATTTCCCGCTGCTCAAGGACGCCGACAAGGCCAAGGCGCAGGAGGTGCTGGCCGAGACGCTGCTCGATCCCAAGACCCAGGTCGCCTTCAACCTCAAGAAGGGCTCGCTGCCGGTGCGCGGCGACGTCGATCTCAACGCGGCCAACGATTGCATGAAGAAAGGCCTCGCTATCCTGGCCAAGGGCGCGGTCATCCCATGGACGGACCAGCTGCTCTCGCAGGACAGCCAGAAGCAGAAGGAGGACCTGTTCTCGGAGTTCTTCGCCAAGCCCGACATGAGCCTCGAAGAGGCGCAGAAGCGCTTCGCCGACATCATCGCTTCGGCTGATTGACGACCGACGAGCCGTCCGCTCCCGACCTTGCCAGGCAGGGCCGGGAGCCAAGGCGTGCTGACTTTCCGCCCTTATCCGATCCAGCACGGCTGTACCGATGAGCAAGAGCGAACGCCCGAGCCAACTCTTCCGCAATCTCAATGCGAAGGTCGCTTCGATCCCGATGATCCTCACCGCAATGGTGGTCTTTGTCGGCGGCACCGCGTGGACGGTGCTCTACTCCTTCACCAATTCGAAGCTGCTGCCGCGGCTGAATTTCGTCGGGCTCGACCAATATTACCGGCTGTGGGCGACGCCGCGCTGGCTGATTTCGATCGAGAACCTCTTGATCTACGGTGTGATCTCACTGGTGTTCTCGCTGGTGATCGGTTTTCTGCTGGCGGCCCTGCTCGACCAGAAGATCCGTTTCGAGGACACGTTCCGCACCATCTTCCTCTACCCCTTCGCGCTCTCCTTCATCGTCACCGGCCTTGTCTGGCAATGGCTGCTCAATCCGGATTTCGGCGTCCAGGGCGTAGTACGAAGCCTCGGCTGGGCCAGCTTCGATTTCAATCCGCTCTACAATTCCAGCATCGTCATCTACGGCATATCGATCGCGGCGCTTTGGCAGGGTACAGGGCTGATCATGTGCCTGATGCTGGCGGGCCTGCGCGGCATCGACGAGGACATCTGGAAGGCCGCACGGGTGGACGGGATTCCCATGTGGAAGACTTATCTGTTCATCATCATCCCAATGATGCGGCCGGTGTTCATCACCACGCTGGTGATCATCGCGTCCGGCATCGTCAAGGTCTATGACCTCGTCGTCGCGCAGACCAGCGGCGGGCCGGGCATCGCCTCCGAAGTGCCGGCCAAATACGTCTACGACTACATGTTCTTCGCCCAGAATCTCGGCCAGGGCTTTGCCGCCTCGACCATGATGCTGCTGTCGGTGATGATCGTCATCGTGCCGTGGGCCTATCTCGAATTCGGAGGCCGCAAGCGTGTCTGATCATGCCGTCTCCTTGTCCGCCACGTCGTCAAACCTCCGGGCTGGCGCCTCCGGCCCGAGCGGACCAAAGCCGCGGCACGTGTTCTCGCGCCGGAACATTTTCCTGTACGGCACGCTCATCGTGGTGGCGCTCTACTATCTTCTGCCGCTCTATGTGATGGTCGTCACCTCGCTGAAGGGCATGCCGGAGATCCGCCTCGGCAACATTTTCTCGCCGCCGCTCGAGATCACCTTCGAGCCCTGGGTCAAGGCGTGGTCGCAGGCCTGCACCGGCCTCAATTGCGACGGGCTCTCGCGCGGGTTCTGGAATTCGGTGCGCATCACCGTTCCCTCGGTGATCCTGTCGATCGCAATCGCCTCGGTGAACGGCTACGCGCTGGCCAACTGGCGCTTCAAGGGCGCCGACACCTTCTTCGTCATCCTGATCGTCGGCGCCTTCATTCCCTATCAGGTGATGATCTATCCCATCGTCATCATCCTGCGCGAGATCGGCCTCTATGGCAGCCTTACCGGCCTGGTGATCGTGCATTCCATTTTCGGCATGCCGATCCTGACGCTTCTGTTCCGCAATTATTTCACATCCATGCCGGAGGAACTGTTCCGGGCGGCGCGCGTCGATGGCGCCGGCTTCTGGGGCATCTACCTGCGCATCATGCTGCCGATGTCACTGCCGATCTTCGTCGTCGCCATCATCCTGCAGGTGACCGGCATCTGGAACGACTTCCTGTTCGGCGTCGTCTACACCCGTCCCGACACCTATCCCATGACGGTGCAGCTCAACAACATCGTCAATTCGGTGCAAGGCGTGAAGGAATACAACGTCAACATGGCCGCCACCATCCTGACCGGGTTGGTGCCGCTGATCGTCTATTTCATTTCCGGCAAATTGTTCGTGCGCGGCATCGCCGCCGGCGCGGTGAAAGGGTGATGGCGATGGCGGCGAACGGCACCAGCGTTTCGATCCAGGACCTGTCGCTGAACTTTGGCGCGGTCTCGGTGCTGCAGACGCTCAATCTCGATGTCGCCGAAGGCGAGTTCATCGTGCTGCTCGGACCCTCCGGCTGCGGCAAGTCGACCTTGCTCAACTGCATCGCTGGCCTGCTCGACATTTCGGAAGGCCGCATCTTCATCAAGGGCAAGAACGTCACCTGGGAAGAGCCCAAGGACCGCGGCATCGGCATGGTCTTCCAGTCCTATGCGCTCTATCCGCAAATGACGGTGGAGAAGAACCTGTCCTTCGGGCTGCGTGTCGCCGGCATCGCCAAGGACGAGATCGCCAAGCGCATCGCGCGCGCCGCCGAGATCCTGCAGATCGAGCCGTTGCTGCAGCGCAAGCCGGCGGCCCTTTCCGGCGGCCAGCGCCAGCGCGTGGCGATCGGACGGGCGCTGGTGCGCGATGTCGACGTCTTCCTGTTCGACGAACCGCTGTCCAATCTCGATGCCAAGCTGCGTTCGGAGCTGCGTGTCGAGATCAAGCTTCTGCACCGCAAGCTGCAGAACACGATGATCTATGTCACCCACGACCAGATCGAGGCGATGACGCTGGCCGACCGCATCGCGGTGATGAAGGGCGGCGTCATCCAGCAGCTCGACGCGCCGCAGACCATCTACAACCGCCCGGTCAACCGGTTTGTCGCCGGCTTCCTCGGTTCGCCTGCGATGAATTTCGTCGAGGGGCAGCTGGAGACCGGCACGACGGCGGTGTTCAAGACCGGGGATTTGGCCATACCGCTCGATCGCTATGGCTTCGACGGCGCCGGCAACAAGAGCGGGCCTTGCGTGTTCGGGATTCGCCCCGAGCACGTTGCCTTTGGCGAGGCCGCGAATTCGATGCCCTTCGCCACCGATGCCGCCGTCGAGATCGTCGAGCCGATGGGCTCCGATACGCTGGTGTGGACGAAGCTCGGCGGCCGCATTTTCTCCTTCCGTGTCGAGGCGGAAAAAACGCTGCGCAATGGCGACCCGATCCGGATCGGCTTTGATCCTGCCCGCGCCTCGCTGTTCGATACTCCATCCGGCAACCGGATGTAGCTCCCAAGAAACCATCCTCCCAAGGACAATCCCCAAGCAGAACGGACAGAGATGATGAACTGGTCATTCCAACTTTACAGTGCCCGCAATTTCTTGCCCTGGACCGATGTGCTCGAAATGCTCGGCAAGCTCGGCTACGCCGAGGTCGAAGGGTTCGGCGGCGTCTATGACGATCCCAAGGCCTTCCGCGCCGAGCTCGACAAGAACGGCCTTGCCATGCCGACCGGGCATTTTTCCATCGATGCGCTGGAGAATGATTTCGACGGCGTGCGCCGGATCGCCGAAACGCTCGGCGTCAAGCTTTTGATCTGTCCCTATCTGATGGCCGAGGACAGGCCATCCGACGCCGCCGGCTGGCGCGGCTTCGGCGAGCGGCTGGCCAAGGTCGGCGAGGTCGCCTCGAAGGCCGGCTATGGCTTCGCCTGGCACAACCATGATTTCGAGTTCAAGACACTCGCCGACGGCTCGGTGCCGCAGGACCATATCCTGTCGTCCGCGCCCGATATAGGCTGGGAAATGGACGTCGCCTGGGTAGTGCGCGGCGGCTCCGACCCGCTGCCCTGGATCGAAAAGCAGGGCCAGCGCATCGTCGCCGTCCATGTCAAGGACATGGCGAAGGCGGGCGAGGGGCTGGATGAGGATGGCTGGTCGGATGTCGGCCACGGCACGATCGATTGGGCCGGCCTGATCAAGGTGCTGCGGGCCAAGAGCGCGGCGAAATACTTTGTCATGGAACAGGACAATCCCAACGACATCGAGCGCTTCGCCCGCCGCTCGATCGCAACCGTCAAGAGCTACTAGGAACAACCACCATGGCAAAGAAGCTGGGTACTGGGAAATTGGGTGTTGGCGTCATCGGCTGCGGCAACATCTCGAAGGCGTATTTTTCGCTGGCGCCGTTGTTTCGCGGCATCGAGATGCGCGCCTGCGCCGACATCAACATGGACGCGGCCAGGGCGCGGGCGAAGGAATTCAAGCTGCGCGCCGAGACCGTCGAGGATCTGCTCAAGGCCGACGATATCGACATCATCGTCAACCTGACCATTCCGGCCGTGCATTACGAGGTGTCGAAGCAGGTGCTCGATGCCGGCAAGCATGTCTATTCCGAAAAGCCGTTCGTGCTGTCGCTCAAGGAGGGTCAGGACCTCAAGGCGCGGGCCCAGAAGAGGGGGCTGCGCATAGGCTCTGCGCCGGACACCTTCCTCGGCGGCGCGCACCAGCTGGTGCGCGAACTGATCGACGAGGGCAAGCTTGGCAAGATCACCAGCGGCACCTGCCACGTCATGGGCCACGGTATGGAGCATTGGCACCCCAATCCCGACTTCTTCTTCCAGCCCGGCGCGGGACCAGTGCTCGACATCGGACCGTACTACATCACCAATCTCATCCAGCTGATCGGGCCGGTGAAGCAGGTGGCGGCTTTCGCGACGACCCCCGCCAAGGAACGGACCATCAGCTCAAAGCCGCGCGCGGGCGAAAAAATCCCGGTCAACACGCCGACCACCATCCATGGCCTGCTGGAATTCGAGAACGGCGCCGTGGTGACGCTGAACACAAGCTGGGATGTGTGGGCTCACGGCCACGCGCCGATGGAACTCTATGGCGAGGCCGGGACGGTGTTCGTGCCGGATCCGAACTTCTTCGGCGGCGACGTGCGCTTCACCGAAGAAGGCAAGCCGGTCAAGAAGCTGCCGAAATGGAAGCATCCGCTTGGCGTTCCCAATGAGATGCATGGCCAGGGCATGATGGCCAATTACCGCACGGCGGGCCTGGCCGACATGGCGCTGGCGATCGCCGAAGGGCGGCCGCACCGCTGCTCGATGGAGCTCGCGCTGCATGCCGTCGATGTCATGACCGGCCTCCTGCGCTCCGGCGAAACCGGCAAGTTCGTCGCCATGCAGACCACTTGCGAGCGTCCGGCCGCGCTTGGCGTCAAGCAGGCCAAGGAGCTGCTGGCCAAGAAGAAGTAGTCGCATGGATTATCGATAATTTTGCCTTACCCCTCTCCCCGTTCCTCCGGGGAGGGGGTAAAGGATGGGGTACGGGTACGGGCATGCCCATCGCCTCTGCGATGACGGTGCCCTGTCCGTTCAGATTCGAGGATTTCCCGATGCCCTATATCGCCGCTGAAAACCGCTACGAGAAAATGATCTACAACCGCTGCGGTCGGTCCGGCCTCAAGCTGCCGGCGATCTCGCTCGGGCTGTGGCACAATTTCGGCGACGACACGCCGCATCGGACCAAGCAGGCGATCGTGCGAAAGGCCTTCGATCTTGGCATCACCCATTTCGACCTCGCCAACAATTATGGGCCGCCGCCCGGCTCGGCCGAGACGGCTTTCGGCGAGATACTGCGTACTGATTTTGCCCCCTATCGCGACGAACTGATCATCTCGACCAAGGCCGGCTACGAAATGTGGGCCGGCCCCTACGGCGAATGGGGCGGGCGCAAATACATGCTGGCCAGCCTCGACCAGAGCCTGAAGCGGATGGGCCTCGACTATGTCGACATCTTCTATTCGCACCGCTTCGATCCCGATACGCCGCTCGAAGAAACCATGGGCGCGCTCGACCATGCGGTTCGTTCGGGCAAGGCGCTCTACGCCGGCATCTCGTCCTACAATTCGCAGCGCACCCGCGAGGCCGCCGACATATTGAGGCAACTCGGTACGCCCTGCGTCATCCATCAGCCGAGCTATTCGATGCTGAACCGCTGGGTCGAGGAGGACGGACTGCTCGACACGCTCGAGGGGCTCGGCGTCGGCTCCATCGTGTTCTCGCCGCTGGCGCAAGGCATGCTGACCGACAAATATCTCGGCGGCATTCCCGATGGCAGCCGGGCCTCCCAGGGCAAGTCGCTGAAAACAGCTTTCATCAACGATCGCACCATTGCCAACATCAAGGCGCTCAACGCGATCGCCGGCAAGCGCGGCCAGACGCTGGCCCAGATGGCCTTGGCCTGGGTGCTGCGCAGGGGCCGGGTTACCTCAGCGCTGATCGGCGCCAGCCGGCCCGAGCAGGTCGAGGACTGCGTCGGGGCGCTGAAGGTGCTCGACTTCAGCGACGCCGAACTGGCCGAAATCGATACATACGCGCGCGAGTCCGACATCAACCTGTGGGCTGCTTCCGCCGAGCGCAAAGGCCCGCCGAGGAAATAGCTGAAGCCGGCTAATGAAGGCTGGCGG
This sequence comes from Mesorhizobium sp. BR1-1-4, assembly GCF_020165375.1. Classification (NCBI taxonomy): domain Bacteria; kingdom Pseudomonadati; phylum Pseudomonadota; class Alphaproteobacteria; order Hyphomicrobiales; family Phyllobacteriaceae; genus Mesorhizobium; species Mesorhizobium sp. BR1-1-4. The sequence continues at coordinate 72,506 of NZ_JAIUIB010000007.1, forward strand.
AATTGCTCGCGCCGGCCTTCGCGGATGAAGTCAAGTCAGGGCGTGGCCGGCCTCCCTGAGGCGGCGTTGATCGCCGCGTGGGTCGGCAGGCCAATGGTGCCTAGCACACCCTTGGCTACCCTCGTCGAGATTTCTGCCAATGTGCCCGCGCGTCATCGATTGGCCCGGGACAACAACAGAAGAGTAGCAAAGAGGGCGGTTCGTCGCTATCTGAATGGGATCGGGCCGTTTGCATGCGCAGACAGCCCGCCAACAGTGCAGGACAAGTGGAACAGGACCATGGCGGCAAGGGATGTGCTGACGAAAAACCAGTTGTGCGTGCTCGAGAAACTCGAGATCGCCAGCGGGCCGCTCAGCGCCTACACCTTGCTCGATCAGCTTCGCGAGCGCGGTTTTCGCGCCCCATTGCAGGTCTATCGCGCGCTCGACACGCTGGTGAAATCAGGTTTCGTGCACCGGCTGGAAAGCATTAATTCCTTCGTCGCCTGCGCCGAGCCGCACGACCATAGCCACTCGATGACCGCCTTCGCCATATGCGATACTTGCGGGCAGGTGACCGAAATGTCCGATCACGACGTCGATCACCGGCTGAACGAATGGGTCAACTCGACCGGCTTCGCCGCCAAGAAGGCGGTGATCGAATTTCGCGGGACCTGCGCGAAATGTTTGGCGCAAGCGGCCTGAGGGCCTTCGCCAGCGCGTCAGTGTGCCTCGTCCCAGTTGCTGGCGGCCCGCGCGTCGACATGCAGCGGCACCGACATCGAGACCGCCGGCATCGCCGCGTTTTCCATGACATGGCGCACGACGGGGATCGTCGCCTCGACTTCCGCCTCGACCGTTTCGAAGATCAGTTCGTCATGCACCTGCAGGAGCATGCGGGCCGACAGCCTGGCCTTGTCCAAGGCTTCCTCCATGCGGATCATGGCGCGGCGGATGATGTCGGCGGCGGTGCCTTGCAGGCGGGCGTTGATCGAGGCGCGCTCGTTGAACGCGCGCAGCGACGGGTTCGAGGACCTGATGTCGGGATAGTGGATGCGGCGGCCGAAGATCGTTTCGACGAAGCCGTGCTCGCGGGCATAGGCCTTGGTCTCCTCGATATAATCGCGGATGCCGGGAAAGCGCTCGAAGTATTTCTTGATGTAGGCGCTCGCCTCCTCGCGCGGGATCGACAGCTGGTTGGCGAGACCGAAGGCCGAGATGCCATAGATGATGCCGAAATTGATCGCCTTGGCGCGGCGGCGCACTTCCGACGGCATACCCTCCACGGGCACGTTGAACATTTCAGACGCTGTGATGGCGTGGATGTCGGCGCCATCCGCAAAGGCCTGCCGCAATTGCGGGATTTCAGCGACATGGGCGAGCACGCGCAGTTCGATCTGGCTGTAGTCGGCTGACACCAGCCGGAGGCTCTTGTCGGTGATGAAGGCGGTCCGGATCTTGCGGCCTTCAGCCGTGCGCACCGGAATGTTCTGCAGGTTCGGGTCGGAAGACGACAGACGGCCCGTCGTCGTCGCGGCGAGCGCGTAGGAGGTGTGGACGCGTTTCGTGTCGGGATTGACGAAGCCGGGCAGGGCGTCGGTGTAGGTCGATTTCAGCTTGGTCAGCTGGCGCCAATCGACGATCTTACGCGGCAGTTCGTGCCCTTCCGCGGCAAGGTCTTCGAGCAGCTGCGCCGAGGTCGACCACTGGCCGGTCTTGGTCTTGGAGCCGCCGGGCAGGCCCATGCGGCCGAACAATATGTCGCCGAGCTGCTTGGGTGAGCCGATGTTGATGCGCTCGCCGATGAGCAGGTAGATTTCCTCCTCGAGCCGGGCCGCACCTTGCGCCAGTTCCCCCGACAGCCGCGACAGGATCTGCCGGTCGACCGAAATGCCGCGCTGTTCCATGCGCGCCAGCACCGGCACCAGTGGCCGCTCCAGGCGTTCATAGACCGAGACCAGGCCCTTGGCGGCAAGCCGGGGCTTCAGCACCCGCCACAGCCGCAACGTCACGTCGGCATCCTCGGCGGCGTGAGCGGTCGCCCTGTCGATATCGACCTGGTCAAAACCGACAGAGTTCTTGCCGGAACCGGTCACGTCCTTGAGTTGAAGGGGTTTATGGCCAAGCCATTTGTCGGCAAGGGCATCCATGCCGTGGCCATGCGGCGTGCCGGCGTCGAGCACGTAGGAGATCAGCATGGTGTCGTCGAACGGCGCGACATCGATGCCGTAGCGGCTCAGGATGACCAGATCATATTTCAGGTTCTGCGCGATCTTCAGGACCGACCTGTCCTCGAACAGGGGTTTGAGGACCGCCAGAGCCTCGCGAAGCGGAATCTGGTTTTCGAGCGTGCCGCCGCCAAGCAGGTCGCCATTGCCGCTCTTATGGGCGAAGGGAATATAGCCGGCGCGGCCAGGCGCTGTGGCCATGGCCAAGCCGATCAGTTCGGCCTGCATCGGATCGGCCGAGGTGGCCCTGACGTCGAAGGCAGCGATACCGGCCTCCCGCGCCTCCGCGACCCAGGCTTTCAGCGTCGCGATATCGCGGATGCACTGATAGGCGGAGGTATCGATCTTGGCGGTCGCCGCTCTCTCCAGCCGCAATGCGGCCAGGAGGGAAGGGGTGTCACCTTGTTTTGGCGTCTCCGTCGTCTCGATTTCAGCAGCCTGGCCAGGCTCGGAGCCCGTCCCGTTCCGGGCAACGGGCGGTGTTCCGGCACCGACATCGGGGCCATGGGCGTTATCGGCGCGTTCGACGGGCACCGCGACAGCCTTGACGTCGCCGGCCTCGGTGCCGGTCGCTTCCGCCACACGGCGCGTCAGCGAGGTGAATTCCATGGTCTTGAGGAAGCCGATCAGCTTTGGTCCGTCGGGGGCATGCAGGACGAAATCGTCCAGTCCTTCTGCCACCGGCACATCGTTCTTCAGCGTCACCAGCTGGCGCGAGATCCGCGCCTTGTCGGCGTTGGCGATGATCGATTCCCGCCTTTTTTCCTGCTTGATCTCGCCGGCGCGGGCGAGCAATCCGTCGAGGTCGCCGAACTGCTCGAGCAGTTGCGCCGCGGTCTTTGGCCCGATGCCGGGCACGCCAGGCACATTGTCGACTGAGTCGCCCGTCAGCGCCTGCAGGTCGATCATCTTTTCCGGCGGCACGCCCCATTTCTCGACGACTTCGGGGATGCCGATCTGCCGGTCCTTCATCGGGTCGTACATGCCGACCGTTTCGCCAACCAGCTGCATCAGGTCCTTGTCGGAGGAGATGATGGTGGTGTCGCCGCCGGCCTCGCAGGCCAGCCGGCAATAGGTGGCGATGAGATCGTCGGCCTCGAAGCCTTCCATCTCGACGCAGGGCAGGTTGAACGCCCTGGTAGCCTGGCGGATCAGGCCGAACTGCGGGATCAGATCCTCGGGCGGAGCCGAACGGTTGGCCTTGTATTCGGGATAAAGGTCGTTGCGGAAGGTTTTCGAGGAATAGTCGAAGATGACGGCGAAATGCGTCGGCACAATTCCCACATCGGTGTTGCGGGCGTCCTGCATTAGCTTCCACAGCATGTTGCAGAAGCCGGAAACCGCACCGACCGGCAGGCCATCCGACTTGCGGGTCAGCGGCGGCAGCGCATGATAGGCGCGGAAGATGTAGCCCGAGCCGTCGATGAGGAAGAGATGATCGCCTTTTTTCATGCGGCAGGGATAGCGCGGCGCGATGGCTTGGTCCATGCCAAAGACATCGCCAGATACAACACCCTGACAGATCGCGACCCTGACCGATCGGAGGCATACAGGCCCGCTCACGGGCACGTTACAAAAGTGTAACGTTGACGCCCTTGAATCGCCACGTTCACAGACCCAAATACACGTCATCGGCAGTTTTCGCCGAAGTCCGGAGCAAGGCCCGTCCCCCGCCTATACCGGACAATTGCGGCAGCCTATCCCCCCTCTCCGGGCTGCCGCATCGTTTCGAGTAAAAGGCCGCCGTGGTTCCCCCTCCACCACGGCGGCATTTTTTTGCCCGCGGCGGCCATCCGGGTCGTGGTCCAATCGTCCCGGGCTTTTCGTTTCGCCGCTCTGCCTTTACGGTTCCGACACTGAACCGAAAGGCTATTGCAAATGTCCGCAGTCTCCCCCGTCCTCGACCGTCTCGACAAGAATCTCGACCAGAGCCTGGAACGGCTCTTCGGCCTGCTCGGGATCAAGTCGATCTCCACCGATCCAGCCTACGCCGCCGACTGCCGCAAGGCGGCGGAATGGCTGGTGGCGGAACTCAAACTGATCGGCTTCGACGCCAGTGTGCGCGACACGCCCGGCCACCCCATGGTGGTTGCGCATCATGATGGGCCGGCTGGCGCGCCGCATGTGCTGTTCTACGGCCACTACGACGTGCAGCCGGTCGACCCGATCGAATTGTGGGAAAACGATCCCTTCGCCCCCGCGATCAAGGAGGTGGGACCTGGTCACAAGATCATCACCGGGCGCGGCTCGGCCGACGACAAGGGCCAGCTGATGACCTTCGTCGAGGCATGCCGTGCCTGGAAACAGGTGCACGGCAGCCTGCCGTGCCGGGTCACCATCCTGTTCGAAGGCGAGGAGGAATCCGGCTCGCCCTCGCTGAAGCCGTTCCTCGAGGCCAATGCCGAGGAGCTCAAGGCCGACTTCGCGCTGGTCTGCGATACCAGCATGTGGGACCGCGACACGCCGTCGATCTGCGTCGGGCTACGCGGTCTGGTCGGCGAGGAGATCACGGTGAAGGCCGCCGACCGCGACCTGCATTCGGGCCTGTATGGCGGGGCTGCCGCCAACCCGATCCGCATCTTGGCCAAGGTACTGGCCGACATCCACGACAAGGACGGCCATATCACCATCCCGGGCTTCTATGACGGCGTCGAGGAAACCCCCTCGCAGGTGCTGAAATCATGGGAGACGCTGGGCGAGACGGCCGAGACCTTCCTTGGGCCTGTCGGCTTGTCCATCCCATCGGGCGAAAAAGGCCGCTCGGTGCTGGAACTGACCTGGGCGCGACCCACCGCCGAATTCAACGGCATCATCGGCGGCTATACCGGCAAGGGTTTCAAGACCGTCATCGCGGCGGAAGCCTCGGCAAAGATCTCGTTCCGCCTTGTCCACAAGCAGGATCCGGCCAAGATCCGCGCGGCCTTCCAGAAATTCGTCAAGGAACGCATCCCGGCCGATTGTTCGGTCGAATTCCATGCCCATGGCGGCTCACCGGCAATCCAGCTCTCTTACGACTCGCCCTTCCTGGCCAAGGCCAAGACAGCGCTTTCCGACGAATGGCCAAAGCCCGCGGTGACGACCGGCAGCGGCGGCTCCATTCCGGTGGTGGGCGACTTCCAGACCTATCTCGGCATGGAATCGCTGCTGGTCGGGTTCGGGCTCGATGACGATCGCATCCACTCGCCCAACGAGAAATACGAGCTTAGCTCCTTCCACAAGGGCCAGCGCTCCTGGGCGCGCATTCTGGATGCGCTGACACGCTGAGTGCGGAAAACACGTTTTCTTGTTGATTTTTCACCGGATCGCGGCGAGGACGGGTAACGCCGCGACCCGGAGAAAACGATGAGCGATATCCGCTTCCATAAAAACGATCTGCCCGACCTTTCGCATTACGATGTCGCGGCGGTGGCGATCGATACGGAAACGCTTGGCCTCAACCCGCACCGAGACCGGCTCTGCGTGGTGCAGATCTCGCCTGGCGACGGCAGCGCCGATGTCATCCAGATCGCGCCGGGCCAGAAGGAAGCACCAAACCTGGTCAAGCTGCTGGCAAACGACAGGGTGACCAAGCTGTTCCACTACGGTCGCTTCGACCTCGCTGTGCTCTACCACGCGTTTGGCGTGATGGCCGAGCCGGTGTTCTGCACCAAGATCGCCTCGCGGCTGACGCGCACCTACACCGACCGGCACGGGCTGAAGGACATCTGTTTCGAGCTTCTCGGCGTCGGTCTGTCCAAGGCGCAGCAATCGTCGGATTGGGCGGCCGAAACGCTGTCGCCCGAACAGCTCGAATACGCCGCCTCCGATGTGCTCTATCTGCATCGTTTGCGCGATGCGCTGGCGGGACGGCTGGCGCGCGAGGCCCGCACGAAGGAGGCGGATGCCTGTTTCCGCTTCCTGCCGACGCGGGCCAAGCTTGACCTGATGGGCTGGGGCGAAGAGGATATCTTCGCTCACAGTTGAGAAAAGGGATGAAATGGCGGACAGAAAGCCGATATCGACTGCGCCGACCGACGGCTCCAAGGTCACCGTCACCTGGAAGGACAGCGACGGCGTCCTCAACGAATCCATAGCGCAATACCGCGACGGCGGCTGGTGGGTCTACACCGACAGCCATACGCAGAAGAAGGTCGAGCCGACCAGCTGGCGGCCTGCTGCCAGCGACGACGACCAGTGAGCGCCGCTGGCGAGGCCGGCTGCTTTCGACTAGCCTGAAGCCGTTAATATCGGGGCCGATTCGGAGCCTTCCGCTCCGCACCCGCCCTCTTGCACGGAGGAACCCGCCATGGGTGTCGAAAGCCTTCTCGTCTTCATCCTCATTGGTGCCATCGCCGGCTGGCTCGCCGGTCTCATCGTTTCGGGTTTCGGCTTCGGCCTGATCGGCAACATCATCGTCGGCATTATCGGCGCGTTCATCGCCGGCTGGCTGTTTCCGCGCATCGGCTTCTCGATCGGTGGTGGCATCATCGCCTCCATAATCCACGCCACGATCGGCGCCATCATCCTTTTGGTTCTGGTCAGGGTGCTGAAACGAGCCTGAGGTTCGGCACGACAAAAGGCGCGCCATGAAGCAGAATACGCTCTATCTCATCATTGGCGCGCTCATCGTCGTGGTCGTCGCGCTGGGCGTCTACGTCTACCGCGAGCAGGCCAGGCCGAAAGGCGTCGAACTCAAGATCGACGACAAGGGCATTTCAATCCAGCAGAACTGAACCCGCCGGGATCCAGGAGCGTGACATGGGGGCTTCCGACGCGTGGCAGAGCGGAGAGCGGCCCAGGATTACCGTGGCGGAATGGGAGAGGCTGAACCGGCCGCCACGACGCGAGGCGTTGCTGCGCTATTACTGGCGGACTTTTCGCTTCCTGAGGACATCCGCGCCGGTCAGCGAATTGCAGGGACGACAGCAATCGTTCCGTGACGCGATCGTCGCCAGCGTTGCCTTCAACCGGCCTGATGTGATCGCATGGCAGATCCACCTCGTGCGCCGACACCTGGCCGAGCACGAGAGCTATATCGTCTTCGACAACAGCAAGAAGGAGGAGGCGAGGGAAGCCATCCGCGACCTCTGCCTGCGCCAGCACGTCCCCTATGTAGCGTTGCCGAGGAACAGGCTGACGGTCAGCAGATCGCACGGCCAGGCGCTCAACTGGATCGTGCGCAATTTCATGACCGGCTTGGCCCCGAAGGTCTTCGGCTTCATCGACCATGACATCTTTCCGACGGAATCTTTTTCAATCCGCGACCGGCTGAAGGGCAAGAGCGTTTACGGCAGTGTCCGGCGCGACACTCCGACGCCGGGCGGCTGGTTCTTGTGGCCCGCCTTCTGTTTTTTCGACGGAAGCCTGTTGCGGCAGCGGCTGGATTTCGCGCCGAGCTACAAATTCCGTATGGACTCGGGTGGCGGCAACTGGCCGCTGCTCTACCGCACGGTCGACCAGGCGCTGGTCAGATTTACCGAGAACAAGTTGCTGCGCTGCGGCGAGGGCGATGACGAGCACGAGGATTTCTTCATGTCGGTCGACGGCTGGCTGCATGTAACCAATGCCTCGAACTGGCGAAGGCAGCCGGTTGACAGGCGCGAACAACTTGTCGCCTTGTTGCGGCAAGCTGCGGGTCCTGACCATCTGGATGTGAAGTTCGAGCCGATCTAGAAGGATCGGGGTCCGTCGACCGCTCGAACAATGTCGTTGCTGTCACCTGCGAGGAGCAGGCGCTGGCCTTCTATCCGCCGGCGTCGATTGTCGGAACGGCAAGCTCGGGGATCGAGCCAGGCTTGGCGCGCTTTTAAGCGCAGGCTGAGCGCCGGACGTTTCCCGGTGGCGAACCGACGGTGTCGGAGAGAAGAGGATTAACAAATCCCTACGGAATTCAGAGGTTTGGTCGAAGGCCTGCTTAACCCGCCCTTAAATCGCCGCATCTACTCTTCAACCCGAGCGCCATTGGCACCGGGGACATCAAGCGCAGCGCATGGCGAACCGCAGAGACAGTCGCATCGAGCCCAGCTTCGAGGGACCGCCGCGAGCGAGATCCCAGACGGGTCTTTCGGTGAGCGAGGAGGACCGCGTCGTGCCGAGCAACCGCAAAGCCTCCGCCAAACGCAAATCATCGAAGGCGAAATCGCCGCGGGGGAGGCGCGGCGGAGGCGGGCGCGGGCTGTTCGGCGTGCTCGGCCGGCTGTTCTACTGGTGCTTCGTGCTCGCCATCTGGGGCGGCATCGCGGTGGCCGGCGTCGTCATCTACTACGGCGCCAAGATGCCGGCGGCCACGACCTGGTCGATCCCCGATCGTGCGCCCAACATCAAGATCGTCTCGGCCGATGGACAATTGCTCGCCAATCGCGGCATGAGCGGCGGCGAGGCGGTCGGCCTGCACGAAATGTCCCCCTATATTCCCGAGGCGGTGATCGCCATCGAGGACCGCCGTTTCTATTCGCATTTCGGTGTCGATCCGATCGGCCTGTCGCGCGCCATGGTCACCAACCTCATCGGCGGGCATTTCTCGCAAGGCGGTTCGACGCTGACGCAGCAATTGGCCAAGAACCTGTTCCTGACGCCGGATCGTACACTGGAGCGTAAAGTGCAGGAGGTGCTGCTGGCCCTGTGGCTCGAGCACAAGCACAGCAAGGACCAGATCCTCGAAATGTACCTCAACCGGGTCTATTTCGGCTCCGGCGCCTATGGCGTCGAGGCGGCCTCGCGCCGTTATTTCGGCAAGAGCGCACGCGACGTCACGCTGTCCGAAGCCGCCCTGCTTGCCGGCCTCTTGAAGGCGCCCTCGCGGCTGTCGCCGGCGCGCGATCCCAAGGCCGCCGAGGAGCGTTCGCAGCTGGTGCTCGGCGCCATGCGCGAGGAGGGCAAGATCAGCGAGAAAGAGTTGAAAACGGCGCTCAGCGCACCGGCGACGCGCTCGCCATCCTACTGGACCGGTTCGGAAAACTATGTCGCCGACACCATCATGGAAGAATTGCCCGACCTGATCGGCGACGTGCGCGGCGATATCGTCATCGATTCTACCGTGGACCTGAACCTGCAGAAACTTGCCGAAAAGTCGATACGCCGGCTGATCGACGACAGCGGCAAGAAGCTCAACGTCACCCAGGGCGCGCTGGTATCGATCGACGATTCCGGCGCGGTACGCGCCATGGTCGGCGGCTACGACTATTCGACCAGCCAGTTCGACCGTGCCTCGGAGGCGCGCCGGCAGCCGGGCTCGGCGTTCAAGCCGTTTGTCTATATGGCGGCACTTGAGGCCGGCCGCACGCCTGACAGCATCCGCAACGATGCGCCAATCAAGATCGGCAACTGGACGCCGGACAATTACGGCGGCAAGTACTTTGGCAAGGTCACCTTGGCGACAGCGCTGGCAAAATCGCTGAACTCGGTTGCCGCGCAGCTGACCATGGAAGTCGGCCCGAACGCGGTGGTGGAAGCCGCGCACCGCATGGGCATCCAGTCCGACCTGCAGGCCAACACCTCGATCGCGCTCGGCACCTCGGAAGTGACGCCATTGGAGCTGACTTCGGCCTATGTGCCCTTCGCCAATGGCGGCTACAAGCCGGACATCCATTTCATCCGCCGCGTGACGACGTCAGACGGCAAGGTGCTCTACGACAGCGCCGGCGGCAGCGCACCGCGCGTGATCAAGCCCGAGATCGTCGGCATGATGAATTCGATGATGACCGGCACGGTCGAGGTCGGCACCGCCAGGAAGGCGGCTTTCGCCTGGCCGTCGGCCGGCAAGACCGGCACCAGCCAGAATTCGCGCGACGCCTGGTTCGTCGGCTACACCGCCAATCTGACCACCGGCGTATGGTTCGGCAATGATGACGGCACGGCGATGAAGAAGGTCACCGGCGGCGCGCTGCCGGCGCAGGCCTGGCACGAGTTCATGGTCGCCGCGCATGAGGGCGTGCCGGTGCGGCCGCTGCCCGGCACCTGGAAATCGACGCCGGCCGACACCATCGTCCCCGACGAGATTCCCTCTGCCAGCAACAACCAGCCGGCACCGGTTCCGTCGGCGTCCGTCGGCCAGCAGGCGCCAGCCGCGCAGGCCGCGGCACAGGCGACGCCAGGGCCGGTCCGTGCGGCGCGGCCTGCCCAGACCGTCGATGCCGATGGCTTCGATATGCCGGCGGATGACGGCACCACCGCTTCGGTCGGACATCCGGTGCCGCCAGGCAGCGTCGGCGGTCGGCTCAAGAAACGGCAGACGTCGATCCTGGATATCCTTGGCGGCGGCTGAGCAGCCGGCTGGCGGCGTCAATCCGCCTCTCGCCACCTCGGCGGCATTCGGCTACATGTCCAGCCCGGAGACCGCGACATGACCGAGACCGGCACCAGAAAAACCATCGTGCTGACCGGCGCCAGCCGCGGTATCGGCCATGCCACCGTCAAGCGCTTTTCGCGCGAGGGCTGGCGCGTCATCACCTGCTCGCGCCAGGCTTTTGCCGAGGATTGTCCGTGGCCGGCAGGGCCGGAAGATCACATCAAGGTCGATCTCGCCGACCAGGAGGATGTCGGCATCGCGGTCTCGGAAATCCGCCATCGGCTGGAAGCACATGGTGGCCAGTTGCACGCGCTGGTCAACAATGCAGGCATTTCGCCCAAGCTCAAGGACGGCAACAGCCGCATGAACTCGATCGACACGCCGATGCATGTCTGGCGCGACGTGTTCCAGGTCAATTTCTTCGCGCCGATCATGCTGGCGCGCGGCCTATTCAAGGAATTGGCGGCGGCCAAGGGCTCGATCGTCAATGTGACGTCGATCGCCGGCACCCGCGTGCATCCCTTCGCCGGCACCGCCTATGCGACGTCGAAGGCCGCGCTCGGCTCGCTGACGCGCGAGATGGCGCATGATTTCGGCCCCCACGGCATCCGTGTCAACGCCATCGCGCCAGGCGAGATCGACACCGCGATCCTGTCGCCGGGCACGGAAAAAATCGTCGAGACCATCCCACTGCGGCGCCTGGGCACCACGGCTGAGGTGGCCGATATCATCTTCTTCCTGTGCTCGAGCCAAGCGTCCTACGTGACCGGCTCGGAAATCCACATCAATGGCGGCCAGCACGTGTGAACTGGTCGAGCCAAGGTCCGCTCATCTGGCCAGGGTGACAACAGCCTTCGCAGTTCATTCGTGGCTTGATCAACGCGCCTGTGGGCAGCGCCGGCTCAGGCAGCGGACGGTTCAGCGACCCGCGGCTTGTGGCCAAGCACCTCTTCGACAATGCCGCGCGCGATCTCGCGTTCGCCCATGATCACCGTATCGGCGCCGAGCCCCTTGAGATGCTCGACCTCGGCGTCGGAATGGGCGCGGGCGACGACGTTGATGTTGGGATTGGCGGCGCGTGCCCGCAGCACGATCTGGCCGGCCTCGAACGCGTTGGGAATGGCAAGGATCAGCTGCGTGGCGCCTTCGGGATTTGCGGCGGCGAAGACTTCGGCGTTGGCGGCGTTGCCGGCGACGGTTTCGATGCCGTCTGCTTTCAGCTTCGCCAGCGTCTTGTCGGCATCCTCGATGACCAGGAAAGGCCGTGCTGCTTCTTTCAACGCGGCACCGACGATGCCGCCGACGCGGCCGTAGCCGATCAGGATGGCATGACCGGTGAGCGCCGTCCTTGGTGGCGGGCCGTCTTCCTTTTTGGATGCCATGGCGACCGAGGCGACATGGCCTGGTTCCGTCGCAGGACCAACCGGCTTGGCGTCCGCCGGCGGCGCCGTCCTGGCGGCGCGGGCCTCGAGCCACGGCTTCATCCAATCGATGACCAGGAACATCAGCGGGTTGAGCACGATCGACAGGATGGCGCCGGCCAGGATGAGGTCCCGTCCCTGTTCGGGCAGAAGTTTCAGCCCGACGCCGAGTTCGGCCAGGATGAAGGAGAATTCGCCGATCTGGGCAAGGCTGGCCGAAATCATCAAGGCCGTGGCCAGCGGATAGCCGAAGGCGACGACGATGACGAACGCCGCCAGCGACTTGCCGATGACGATGATGGCCAGCGTCGCCAGGATCGGCAGGCCGTTGCTGAACAGGCTGAACGGGTCGAACAGCATGCCGACGGAGACGAAGAACAGCACCGAGAAAGCATCTCGCAGCGGCAGCGATTCTTCCGCGGCACGGTGGCTGAGCTCGGATTCGCTCATGATCATGCCGGCGAAGAAGGCGCCCAGCGCCAGCGAGACGCCGAACAGTTTTGCCGCGCCGAAGGCGACGCCGAGCGCTATTGCCAGCACCGAGAGGCGGAACAGTTCGCGCGACCCGGTATGGGCGACATAGTGCAGGATCCAGGGAATGACCCTGCGGCCGACCACCAGCATGACGACGACGAAGGCGGCGACCTTCGCCAGCGTGATGCCGACGACACCCCAGATGCCGTAACTGGCCGGCAGCGCCAGCAGGCCGCTCGAATGGGCATCGGCCTGTTCCTGGCCGCCGAGTACGCCGGCAAGGGCCGGCAACAGCACCAGCGCCAGCACCATGGCCAGATCCTCGACGATAAGCCAGCCAACGGCGATGCGGCCGCGCTCGGTCTCGATCAAGCGGCGTTCCTGAAGCGCGCGCAGCAGCACCACGGTCGAGGCGACCGATAGCGCCAGGCCAAACACCACGCCCGCCCCCATCGACCAGCCGAGCATCCAGGACAGCCCGGCGCCGAGCGCCGTGGCAAAGCCGATCTGGACAATGGCGCCCGGCACGGCAATGGCGCGGACCGACAGAAGGTCCTTCAACGAAAAATGCAGGCCGACGCCGAACATCAGGAGGATGACGCCGATTTCGGCCAATTCGTTGGCAAGGCCGGCGTCGGCGACAAAACCGGGTGTGTTCGGCCCAACCAGCACGCCGGCTACGAGATAGCCGACCAGTGGCGGAATGCGGAACCGATTGGCGAGGGCGCCGAAGACGAAAGCCAGCCCCAGACCGGCGACGATGGTGGCGATAAGGGGCGTGTCATGCGGCATTGTCTATGGAGCGCCTTTCAAGCCAGCGATGTCGGATATGCGCCGCCCTAAGCCGCCGCCTGTTTGCAATATGGTGGACGGGGTGTCGGCGATGCAACCCGCAAAGCCGCGAATCAACGTCGAGACGGCAAAAATCTGACCGGCAGCTGAGTGACTGCCGGTCAGGTGCCTGGGATCAGTGGCGACCGTGCTGCGACCCGATAGGCGCCTTCGCCGCGCGTGGTCAGGCTGCCTGCAGCAACGCCTCGATCTCGAAAATGGCGTGGTTGGTCATGGTCTTCGGGATTTCGGCCGTCACCTTGTCGCCAACCTCCTTATGCAGCTTCTTGCGCATCGCGCCGAGCACCATGGGCGGGGCGACAAGCACAAGGCTGTCGAATGCACCCTCATGTGCAAGCTTGTAGAGGCGGGCGGCAATCTCCTCGGCGAAGCGTTCCTTGCCGATGCGATGCCAGTCGGTCTCCTCGACCGCGCTGCGATGCACGGATGGGCCGTCATTGTATCGACCGGGGCTGTCGCTTCCCTGTTCGCGTGTGGGCGGGTTCTCCTGTTCCATCACCTGCACGACTTCAAGGTTGGGAAACTTGGTGTCGCCGGCGTTCTTGAGCAGGAGCGCCTTTTCGCCGTCGGCCACCAAAACCCAAATGCCATGCTTCAGTTTGATCGTGTTCATAGGGACGCTCCTTGTTGAGTGGTGGCTATACCGGGAACGCATTTTGACCCGTCAACGTTCCACCCGAACGGAGGACCGAGTGGCCGTGCAGACAGGCGCTGAATACGAAATCACCACCGGACGACTTTAATCTACTGAATTGGTAGAAATTAGAAAAAACTGTTTTGTGGGATCGGTCGCCGGCAGCTAAAAGTGCCTGAAATCAAGGCGCGTTTCAGCAGCCCCGGCGCTCCCGGTGCATGGGCATGGAATATTTTTCTCCTGCCCTTCGCGGTTGCGGAAAAGCGATTGCCTGCCATCACCGGATGCGCGAGTGCTTTGCTTCTGCTTTTTTACGCTTGGGCGTAAAACTGCGACCCTGTTCCCGGATCTGCTTTGTCATGTCGCAAGCCACCACCAAGCTCAACGCCTTCCCCGTCTTCATGCGGGTCGAGGGCGAAGCCGTGGCCATTGTCGGCGGCGGCGAGGAGGCTTTGGCCAAGGCGCGGCTGATCGCCCAGTCGAGCGCGGTCCTGCACATCATCGCTGGGGATGCCGAACCGGATCTGTTGGCCTTCATCGCCGAGACGGGCGCGAACCATATGCCCGGCGCGTATGATGCTTCGCAGCTTGAAGGCGCCGTGATGGTGTTTGCCGCCAGCGGCGACGAGGCGCTCGACCGTCGCGTCGCCGCCGACGCGCGCCGGCTGGGCATTCCCGTCAATGCCGTCGACCGGCCGGACCTCTGTGATTTCTTCACTCCGGCGCTGGTCAACCGCGCACCGGTCGCCGTGGCGATCGGTACCGAAGGCGCGGGGCCCGTGCTTGCCCAGATGCTGCGCAGCCGCATCGACCGCATGCTGTCGCCCTCGCTCGGGCCACTGGCAGCGCTTGCGGCGTCATTCCGCAATGCCGCCGAGAGATTGCCCAGGGGCAATGTACGCCGCCGTTTCTGGAGCGACTTCTTCGGCGGAGCGCCAGCACGCGCCGTCGAGGCCGGCGAATTTTCACAGGCGCGCGAAGCCGCCACCGATCTGCTGTTGTCCGACGCGCCCATTCGCGGCCACATCGCCCTGGTGGGCGCCGGTCCCGGCGCCGAGGACCTGCTGACCCTGCAGGCGCATCGTCTGCTGATGGAGGCCGATGTCATCGTCCATGACGCGCTGGTGCCGGAGGCGATCGTCGCCATGGGCCGCCGCGATGCCGAGCGCCTGCCGGTGGGAAAGCGCAAGGGCTGCCATACCAAGAGCCAGGCCGAAATCAATGCGTTGCTGGTGGATCTCGGTCGTCAGGGCAAGCGCGTCGTGCGGCTGAAATCGGGCGATCCGCTGGTGTTCGGCCGCGCCAGCGAGGAGATGGCCGCGCTTCGTGACGCCGGCATCGCCTATGAGGTGGTTCCAGGCGTCACAGCGGCCTTTGCCGCTGCCGCCGATTTCGAACTGCCGTTGACGCTGCGCGGCGTTTCCTCCTCGATGGTGTTCACCACCGGCCACGATCTCAAGGGCAATTCACTGCCGGATTGGGCCAAGCTCGCGATTTCCGGCGCTACCGTTGCCGTCTACATGGGCCGCTCGGTCGCGGCCGAAGTTGCCGGCCGGCTGATCGAGGCGGGCTTGTCGCCGGACACGGCGGTCGCCGTGGTCGAGAATGCCAGCCTGGCCAATCGCCGACGCTTCCACGGCACACTTGCCGACCTGCCGTCGCTGGAAGCGCGCGCCGATCTGTCGGGCCCGGTCATGACCATCATCGGCGACGCCGTCGCCGGCGCCAATTTCGAGCGGTCCGAGCCGCTCGCGGCACACAGGCACGAGAGCGCACCCGTAGCAGCCGCCGAGGGAGTTCAGCCATGAAGATACTGACCGCCAATCGCCTCGGCGACGGCATTGCCGTGTGGTACGCCGATGGCGGCTGGGCCGAGACGGTGGACCATGCGGACCTTGCCCAGGACAAGGCGGCCGAGGATCGGCTGGAGGCGATCGGCGCCAAGGCCCATGCCGACAATGAAGTGGTCGACGTCAATCTGATCGACGCGGACATCGTCGATGGCGTTGTCGAGCCGGTGCGGCTGCGCGAGAAGATCCGCGCCGCCGGCCCGACCATCCGCAACGACCTCGGCAAGCAGGCCGAGCGGGCGGCATAGCCAGGACACCAGGTGAACGGGCGGACGCGCCCTGAAAGACGAAGCATGTACCGTTACGATGAGTTCGACCACGATTTTGTCCAGGCCCGCGTCGCCGAGTTCAGCGACCAGGTCGAGCGCCGGCTGTCCGGCGAGATCACCGAGGACCAGTTCCGGCCGCTCCGGCTGATGAACGGCGTCTATCTGCAGCTGCACGCCTACATGCTGCGCATCGCGGTGCCCTACGGCACGCTGAACGGCAAGCAGTTGCGCATGCTCGGCCACATCGCCCGCAAATACGATAAGGGCTACGGCCATTTCACCACGCGCCAGAACATCCAGTTCAACTGGCCGGCGCTGTCGGACATTCCGGCAATTCTGGCGGACCTGGCCAGCGTGGAGATGCACGCCATCCAGACCAGCGGCAACTGCATCCGCAATGTCACCGCCGATCATTTTGCCGGGGCTGCCGCCGACGAGGTCGCCGATCCGCGTCCCTATGCGGAAATCCTGCGGCAGTGGTCTTCGGTGCATCCGGAATTCTCGTTCCTGCCGCGCAAGTTCAAGATCGCGGTGACGGGAGCCGAGCGCGATCGCGCCGCCATCCAGACACACGACATCGGCCTGCACCTGAAGAAGAACGCCGCCGGCGAACTCGGCTTCGCCGTCTATGTCGGTGGTGGCCAGGGCCGCACGCCGATGGTGGCGAGGAAGATCCGCGACTTCTTGCCCGAAGCCGACCTTCTCTCCTACTGCACGGCGATCCTGCGCGTTTACAATCTCTATGGCCGCCGCGACAACAAGTACAAGGCGCGCATCAAGATCCTGGTCCACGAGACCGGCGCCGAGGAAATCACCCGGCAGGTCGAGGCCGAGTGGCAGGAATTGAAGGACGCGGAGCTGAAGCTGCCCGAGGCGGACATCCGCGCGATCGAGGCCTATTTCGCACCGCCGGCGCTGACCGGGCGGCCGGACGGCGACGCAGCCGTCAAGGTGGCGCGGCTGGATTCCAAGGGCTTCTCGGACTGGCTCGACCAGAACGTGGTGACGCACCGCCACCCCGACTACGCGGCGGTGACGATCTCGCTCAAGGGTTTCGGCGAGGTGCCGGGCGATGCGACCGACAGCCAGATGGAAGCGGTCGCCGACATTGCCGAGAAATATGCCTTCGACGAGCTTCGCGTCAGCCACGAGCAGAACCTGATCCTGCCGCATGTGGCGCGTGCCGACCTCAAGGCGGTCTATGACGCGCTGGTCGACATCGGGCTGGCGACGGCTAATTCCAACCTGATCTCGGACATCATCTCGTGCCCGGGCCTCGATTATTGCGCGCTGGCGACGGCACGCTCGATCCCGATCGCACAGGAAATCTCGCGCCGCTTCGCCTCGCTGGAGCGGCAGCGCGAGATCGGCGAATTGAAGCTGAAGATCTCCGGCTGCATCAATGCCTGCGGCCACCACCATGTCGGCCATATCGGCATCCTCGGTGTCGAGAAGAAGGGCTCCGAACTCTACCAGGTGACATTGGGCGGTTCGGCCGACGAGAACACTTCGGTCGGCGAGATCATCGGCCGTGGCTTCTCTTCGGAAGAAATCACCGACGCCATCGAGCAGATCGTCGACACCTATCTCGGCCTTCGGCTCAACCCGCAGGAAAAATTCATCGACGCCTACCGCCGTGTCGGTCCCGCGCCGTTCAAGGAGGCGCTCTATGCTGGCGAAGCCAAGGCCGCTTGACCATATTGCCGATGCCGATGACGGCATCGCCGCCAAAGCGGCGGGGTTTGACGCGCTCTACGGTCATCTCAGCCCGATCGAGATCATCGAACGATCGGCCAACGATCTGTTTCACGACGAGATCGCCGCCGTGTCTTCGTTCGGCGCGGATTCGGCGGTGCTGCTGCATATGATCGCCAAGATCGACCGCACGCTGCCGGTCATCTTCCTCGATACCGGCAAGCATTTCGAGGAGACGCTCGGCTATCGCGACGCGCTGGTCGCCGATTTCGGATTGACCAACATCCGGGTGATCAAGCCGGACGAAGCGGCGCTCGAACGGATCGACCCGACCGGCAATCTGCACCAGAACAATACCGATGCCTGCTGCGACGCGCGCAAGGTCGAGCCGCTGGCACGTGGCGTCGCACCCTTTCGCGCCTGGTTCACGGGCCGCAAACGCTTCCAGGCCCCGACACGGGCCGCACTTCCGGTGTTCGAGGCCGTCGGCCCTCGCATTCGCATCAATCCGCTGGCGCACTGGACGACGTCGGACCAGGCCGACTACATGCGCGCGCATGCGCTGCGCGAAAACCCACTGGTTGCCTATGGTTACCTGTCGATTGGCTGCTTTCCCTGCACGCAGCCGGTGCAGCCGGGCGAGGATGCGCGCAGCGGCCGCTGGGCCGGCCACGCCAAGACCGAGTGCGGCATTCATCTGTCGGGACTGGAAGTGTCGCTGACCGACGCATCACTATAAGGTATGTTGCAATTCAGGTGAGGCCGGGCTGCAAACGGCAGCTTCCGGTGCTCACGGACTTCAAGTACGTTTCGCTCCGGTTCTCGCAAGCAGCCGTTTTCGACGCAACCTGACCTGAATTTCAACACACGCTCGAGCTCTTCCAATTTTAGGAATTTTGATGACTGGACTGACGACACCGGAGACCCGGCTCTGGACCCCGGAGGGTTTTCGCGAGGACGAGTGGAGCCATGCCGAAAGCGCCGACGCGCTTTCCGGCAATGGCCGATTCATCTTGCCGCTGCAGGCCTTCCTCGATCTCGACCCGGAGGTGCGCCGCTCGGCGAAGGAGCGGCTCGGCGTCGTCCTGCAGCCCGGCGACCAGCTCGAGAAGATCGCCGACCTGCTCGACCAGTTGTCGCTGGTGGCGCTGGCCTTCCCGGCTTTCGGCGACGGCCGCTCCTTCTCCAAGGGCGAACTGCTGCGCAGCCGTTATCATTTCACGGGCGCGCTGCGTGCCACTGGGCAGGTCCTGGTCGACCCGTTGCCGCACATGCTGCGGCTTGGCTTCGATGAATTCGAGATCTCGAATCCAGTGCTCTTGAAGCGTCTGGAAGAAGGCCGCACCGGCGGGTTGGGGCTTTATTACCAGCCGGCCGCCATAACGGAGACCAAGGGTCCGAAATATTCCTGGCGGCGCCTTCGCAACAGCTGATGCTTTTTGTAAACTAGGAAGACCGAAGGCCCTCTCACCCGAAACTGGTCGTACCAATTGTGCGATTTGCGCTTTTCCTTCCGGCATCTTGCCCTTAGGATACCGCTGTTATTTCGCGACCCGAAATAAATGGCCACAAAGGGAGGAACCGGGAATGGCTGGCAAGAAGATATTGATGCTCGTTGGCGAGTTCAGCGAGGAATACGAGATTTTCGTCTTTGAACAGGCCATGCATGCGGTCGGCCATACCGTGCATGTCGTTTGCCCGGACAAGAAGGCGGGCGATGTGCTGAAAACATCGCTGCACGATTTCGAAGGCCACCAGACCTACACCGAGAAGCCCGGACACGATTACATCCTCAACAAGACGTTTTCCGAGGTGGATCCGGCCCAGTACGATGCCGTCTACGCGGCGGGCGGGCGCGGTCCCGAGTACATCCGTATCGACAAGCGCGTGCAGGCGCTGGTGCGGCACTTCCATGAGACAGGCAAGCCGATCTTCACCATCTGCCATGGCGTGCAGATCCTGATCGCGGTCGACGGCGTGGTGCGGGGCAGGGAAGTGGCGGCGCTTCACTATTGCGAGCCGGAAGTCACGCTGGCCGGCGGCATCTATATCGACGTCGCGCCGAACGGGGCCCATGTCGACGGCAATCTCGTTTCGGCCAAGGGCTGGCCGGGCCTGTCCAATTTCATCCGCGAATGCCTGAAGGTGCTGGGCACGGAGATCCGCCATGGCCAGATCCTGATGCGCGACGAGCGGCAAGCGGCCTGAGAAAGGTTTGGGAAATACCGCCGCGCGCTGGCGCGGCGGTATGCTCTACGCCGCCATCCGCGCTTCGCGGAACGACACCAGTTTGTGGCTGCTTTCGTCCCACAAGGCCAGTTTGACGCAGCGCAGGCTCTCGAGCAGCGTGACGCGGCCGATGCCGCGCAACTCGGGATAATCCCGCAGCACTTCCTGCAGCCGGTAGCCGGGCACCTTGGCGGAGAGGTGGTGGACGTGGTGAACGCCGATATTGCCGGTGAACCAGTTCAGCACCGGCGGGAGGTCGTAATAGGACGAGCCATGCAGGGCGGCGCGCTGGAACTCCCATTCCTCATCCTTCGCCCATTCGGTCTCCTCGAACTGGTGCTGGACATAGAACAGCCAGATGCCGGCCGAACCGGCGAGAATGACGATCGGCAGATGGACGATCAGGAACGCGCCGGGGCCGATGACCCAGATGAGGATGGCCGCGGCAAGCGCGATGCCAAGATTGGTGGTCATTGACGACACCCAGGGCGTCAGGCCGCCACGCATCATGCCGATAGGCAGCCTTTGCGAGAAGATGAACAGCCAGATCGGCCCCAGGCCGAACATCACCAGGGGATGGCGGTAGAGGCGATAAGCCAGGCGACCCCGCCAGGACATCCGCCGGTATTCGGCGACGGTCAGCGTCCTGATGTCGCCCATGCCGCGTTCGTCGAGATTGCCGGCGCTGGCATGATGGGTGGCATGGGCACGCCGCCAGCAGTCGTAGGGCGTCAGCGTCAGGATTCCCAGCGCCCGGCCGATCCAGTCATCGGCAATGCGATTGGCAAAGAAGGAGCCATGGCCGCAATCGTGCTGGATCATGAAAATCCGCACCAGGAAGCCGGCCGCGGGCAGGATCAGCACCAGTCCCCACCAATGACCATAGGCATAGGCAGCGGAAGACAGAGCCCACAGCGTGGCGAAAGGAACGAGGGTGATGGCGAGTTCGAGTGTGCTACGCCGCCTGTCAGGCTTCTTGTAGCGCGCCAGGATCTTGAGCCAGGCACGCTTGCTGTTGGCAGCTGCCTCGGGGGAAATCATGTTCATCAGGAAGCATAGGCAGGGTGCGCCGCCACCGCAAGCCAGGGATCACGCAAAGTTACTGTGCGTAATTGTCGCGTAAGGTCCGGGCGATCCTACTGCCGTCGCCAGCCGGCGTCGCCATCCTCGACCCGGTCGAGATGCTCGAGCAATTGCTCAAATCGGTCCGGAATGTCGGGTTCGATGCGGAAGGCTGGCAAGGTGCGCAGAAAGCGCGTCACTGCCTCGGCGCCGAACTGGCGCCGAACCTCCGCAGCGAGCCTTTCTCCTTTTTCAAGCTTGTTGCGGGTCATCATTTCAAAAATCCTGCGTCGGCTCCGAAACTCCCCCAGCAGCGGAATGGTTCCCACATCACCGCCTCGTGGCAAGCAAAGCCGGCAAGTACGGTAAAATTTGAATTAAAATCGAAGCGTCCCCACCGTGCTTTCCTGGTCGGGTCGCAGGCGCCTGCGGTCGCTTTCCCCTTGATTTTTGGCCTGCGAACCTCGATATCGGGCACAAAATCCATACCATTCGAGATGACGGGAAACGGCGATGAGCGACCAGGCAAAAGACGAACGCACGCCCAATGAAGCCGAGGCGGCCGAGGCCAATGCCGAGCGCACGGAAGGCAGCACCGATGGCGACTACGAAGCGCTTGTACGGCTGCTGAAGGAAAATGAAGAGCTGAAGGACCGCGCGCTGCGGGTCGCGGCCGAGATGGAAAACCTGCGCCGCCGCACCGCGCGCGACGTGCATGACGCGCGCACTTATGCGGTGGCGAATTTCGCCCGCGACATGTTGTCCGTGTCGGACAATCTGCGCCGCGCCCTGGATGCCATTCCGGCCGAGGCCAAGGCATCGGGGGATGCCGGCTTCAAGGCGCTGATCGAAGGCGTCGACCTGACCGAGCGCGCCATGCTGTCGGCGCTGGAGCGGCATGGGGTCAAGAAACTCGCTCCCGAGGGCGAGAAGTTCGATCCCAATTTCCACCAGGCAATGTTTGAAGTGCCCAATCCCGATGTTCCGGCCAACACCGTGGTCCAGGTCGTGCAACCGGGCTATTCGATCGGCGAGCGGGTGCTGCGCCCGGCCATGGTCGGCGTCGCCAAGGGCGGTCCGAAAATCGCCGCCGACGCGCCGGTCGAGCCAGGGCCGGTCAATGAGCAGGCCGAGAAGGATGCGTGATTAGTGGGGTAGCGATAGAGAGTTGTGAGTAGCAGGGACCGGGCCGGGGAGGCGCCTGCTTCGCCAATTGCCATTCACTACTGACTACTTCACTACTCACTCCATGAACCCGATCGCTCTCCTCGACTATGCCGGCGTTGCCGTCTTCGCGGCGACGGGGGCGTTGGCGGCGTCGCGCAAACAGCTCGACATTATCGGCTTCCTGTTCCTGGCGAGCGTCACCGGCATCGGCGGCGGCACGCTTCGCGACGTCATCCTCAATCTGCCGGTTTTCTGGGTCGCCAACTCCAGCTACGTGCTGATTTGCGCGGCGGCCGCTGTGCTGGTTTTCTTTGCCGCGCACCGTATCGAATCCCGCTGGAAATGGCTGCTCTGGCTCGACGCCATCGGGCTGGCCGCTTTTTCGGTGATGGGTGCGGCCAAGGGACTGGCCATTACCGGTTCGCCGGTCGTCTCCGTCATCACCGGCGTGCTCACCGCCACGTCCGGCGGTATCCTGCGCGATCTGCTGGCCGGCGAACCCTCGGTGCTGCTGAGGCCGGAAATCTATGTTACGGCCGCTCTCACGGGCGCTGCCATCTTCACGGCTGGCGACGTCACAGGATTGCCGCCGATCGTTTCAGAGCTGGCCGGCTTCGCCGCGGCGTTCGCGGTTCGCGGCGGCGCGCTCCGTTTCGGCTGGACCTTTCCAGCCTACAAGAGCCGGCCCGGCCGGCGGCCGGAAGACATTCCGTGAGGAGAGGGAGTAGGGGAGTGGTCAGTAGTCGCCGAAGCGCGAATCCTGTCGTCTTGACTACTGACTACTGCCTAATCGCTCACGCGGCGAAGCGCTGCGCTTCCCCGCCATAATAGTTGACGTAGCGGGCACCGATCTCCTTGACCGGCATCACGACGAAAATGTCGACCGTGGAGAATTCGCGGTCGATGACGCAACCATCGCCGATGCGAGCGCCGACCCGCAGATAGCCCTTGACCAGAGGCGGCATCGCCGCGATCGCCGCCTTGGTGTTGACCGCCTCGATTGGCATCAGGTCCATGGAGCAATAGCGCCCCGACACAGCGCGCACGTCCCAGGCCGAGTTGGTGCGGCAGTGATGGGCAAGATAGGTGAGCGCCTCCGCATGCGCGGCCGGCACGGTGCCATGGAACGAGGCGCAGCCGGTCATCACCCCGATCTCGTAGTGATTGATGTAGGCCCAGATGCCTTGCCATAGCGCTTCGATGGTGCGCTTCGAACGGTATTCCGGCAAGACGCAGGAACGGCCGAGTTCAAGGAAACGCTGGCTGGGATGGCGGGCGATGAGCTTGGTCAGCTCGAATTCGCCTTCGGAATAGAAGCCTCCGGCGGTTGCCGCGATTTCTTGCCGCAGCAACCGATAGGTGCCGACGATGCGACGGTGCTCAGGGCCGGAAAGCGTGGTGTCGAGGACGAGCAGATGGTCGCAGAGCGGGTCGAAGCGGTCGGCGTCGCGGCGGTCCTGCGCCTGGAACAGATCCTTCCTGGCGCCAAGCTCGTCATAGAATACACGGTAACGCACTTCCTGCGCGGCCGCGATCTCGGCCTCGTTGCGGGCGAGCCGCACTTCGAGATTGCCGATACGGCCGAGCGCCGCGCCCTTTATGACGGAATCGACATTACGTCCGGCGAGCAAGGCGCTGCTGGCGTTCGGCCGAGTGTCACATTCCGGCATAACTGTATGCACGAGTGATTCTCCTTCGAGCCATCCCTCTTGGCACGGGGATACGGTGTAGGTGCAACAGGATTGTGACAGTACCGTGATACGGCGTCGCGGGCAATACTTCGTCGGCTGGCGAAAACGGTCAACCGGCTACGTTGCGTCACAAGACCCCAGGCGCGTCGCGTTCGCGGGCGCCGAAAATGGGCTGGTTTTTGGCGGCCTTGACCAGCCACGCACCCGGAAAAGATGGCTCAAGCGGCGACCTGGCCCTCGACGGCACTGACCAGCGCATCGGGGTCGAGCGGCTTGGTGACGAAGCCGCTGGCGCCGTGGGCGAGCACCGCATGGCGGGTCTTTTCCTGGCTGTCGGCCGACAGCACCATGATCGGCACCGGCGGCACGGAGGCCTCCTCTTCATGGCGGCGGATCGCGGCAATGGCGTCCAGTCCGTCCATGACGGGCATATGAAGATCCATCAGCACCACGTCGAAGCGGTGCTTGTGGCCGGCACCGGTGACCGCCTCGACGGCGGCCTTGCCGTTGCCGACCACCTTGACGCGATGCCCGGCCTTCAACAGCGTCGCGCGGGCCAGCATGGCATTGATGTCGTTGTCCTCGGCGATCAGCACGGACAGGCCCTGCTGGCGTTCGCCTGAGGCACGAAGCGCCGGTGCGCGGCGTTTTTCCGGCTGCGGCTGGGCCAGGACCGGTGCGTGGCTGCTCAAAAGGACACGCAAAAGTGTTCCTCCGCGCACTGGCCGGGCAAGGAAAGTCGCGTAGCCGCTGGCACGAAACTCGCCCAGCATGCCGCGGTCGGTGGGTGCGATCAGCGTGACGGCTTCGCAATCGGAAAACCCATGCTGGCGAAGCCGCTTGAGCAGCCTTCCGTCACTCTCTTCCATGGCCGCGTCGACCAGAAGCACGTCGCAGCCGTCGGCAAAGGATGCGGCCTGAGCCACGGTGGTGGCGATTCCGGCCGCGCCGCCATTGGAGCGGATGGTGCGGGCGATGGCGTCGGCCTCGACGGTGTTCTTGGATACGATCACGGCGCGTCGCCCGGCAAGCGCGTTCAACCGGCCCTGCGGCGGCTCGGTGGCTGATGTGGCGGGAATCTCGAAGACGAATTCCGATCCCTGGCCAAGCCGGCTGGAAACCGAAATCGTGCCGCCCATGGCGGCCACCAGGCGCTTGGAGATGGCAAGTCCCAGTCCAGCACCGCCATGCGTGCGCGTCGAGGTGCCGTCGGCCTGCTCGAACTCCTCGAAGATGCGCTCCATGTCCTCGTCGCGCAGGCCGGGACCGGTATCGGCGATGGTGAAGCAGATGCGGTCGCTGGTCTCGGTTCGGGCGCGCGCTACGCTGACCAGCACGCCCCCACTGTCGGTGAACTTGATGGCGTTGCCGATGAGGTTGAGCAGCACCTGCCTGACCCGGCCCGGATCGGCGGTGATCAATTGCGGCACATCCGGTTCGACATGGCAGCCGAGGCCGATATTCTTGGCGAAGGCGCGCGCGGCCATCAATTCGATGATGTTGTCGGCGATCTCGCGCACCGACATGGGCTGCGGTTCAGGATCGAAGCGTCCGGCCTCGATCTTGGAATAGTCGAGCAGGTCCTCGATCAGGGCAAGCAAGGCGCTGGCCGAGGTCGAGATGGCGCCGACATAGGTCTGCTGCTCCGGAGAAAGGCTGGTGTCGGCGAGCAGCCTGGCCATGCCCATGATGCCGTTCATCGGCGTGCGGATCTCATGGCTGACGGTGGCGAGGAAGCGCGACTTGGCCTGGCTCGCGAATTCGGCCCGCTCGCGCGCGGTGATCATGGACGACTCTGCGCGCTTGCGTGCTGTGATGTCGCGGGCGATGGCGCGATGCGAAACGGCACCGCTGTCCTTTTCGCGCACCGACAGCTCGATCCAGGAGAACCAGCGCGGGCCCGTCGGCGTGCGGATGGCGACGTCGGTGGAACTCAGGCATTCATGATCCGAGAAAGCCGCATCGGGAACAATACCGACCTCGATGCCGAGTTCGGCCAACGTCTTGCCGGCAAGATCGCGCGGATCGGTTTCAACGAGGTCGGCGAACACCTTGTTGGCGTAGACGATGTAGCCGTCGCGGTCGCGATGGATGACGAGATCGCCGAGCGCGTCGATGAGACCGCGAAAGCGCTCCTCGCTTTCCTGCATCTCCCACATGCGGTCGGCCAGCGTCTCGATCTCGGCGCGGTTGCGGGCGGTGGTTTCGCCGAGCAGGACCGCGGTGCGGCGTACGCTGCGTCTGGCGCGCAGATGCATGGCCAGGCCAGCAAGGCCGGTTGCCAGCAAGGCAAGGCTAATGAAGACTGGCGCCCCGGTCAGGGATGAGAGGCCGGCCAGCAGCATGACGGCAACGAAGGTCAGGATCGGCAGGCCTTCGCGCTTGGCCGGTTGCTGATCAGGGACCAGCGGCGGGGGGGCGATAAACCGCCGCGCCGATACCGGCGGTTGCGCCGATGCCGCATCGATGTCGTCGCCGGCGTCGGCCTGTTGGCTGTCGGATTCCGCGATCATGCGAAATCCTTTGCCAGACAGAGATTATGGAAAATTGCGGGGGATCGTTCGAATTTTAGCGGATCGGGCGTTTTTGGCCCGGCGGCGACGTATTTGCCACCAATGTGGCAATTCCGCCCGGCGCCTGCCACCCCTGAGCCGGGTCACATGTCGACGACGACGCGGCCGCGGATCTTGCCGTCGACGATGTCGTGTGCCGCACCGATGATGCCGTCGAAGCCGATGGTCGTGGACAGGCTGGCGAGCTTGTCCACATCGAGATCGGAGCCGATGCGCCGCCAGGCCTCGAGGCGTACGGCTTTCGGCGCCATCACCGAATCGATGCCGAGCAGGGAGACGCCGCGCAGGATGAAGGGGGCGACACTCGACGGAAGATCCATGCCGCCCGCCAGGCCGCAGGCCGCGACCGCGCCGCCATAGGAGGTCATCGACAGCACATTGGCCAGCGTGTGGCTGCCGACCGAATCGATGCCGCCGGCCCAGCGCTCCTTGGCCAACGGCTTGGCGGGTTGGTTGAGTTCGTCGCGCGATATCACCTCGGCGGCGCCGAGGTTGATCAGGTAGGGGCTTTCGGCGTTGCGGCCGGTCGACGCGATGACATGGTAGCCGAGGCTGGACAGGATCGAGACCGCGACCGAACCGACGCCGCCGGCAGCACCCGTCACCACGACAGGTCCGCGCTCAGGCAGGATGCCGTGCCGCTCCAGCGCCATGACGCAGAGCATGGCCGTGTAGCCGGCGGTGCCGACCGCCATGGCATCATGCGCGCTCATGCCCTCCGGCAGGGGCACCAGCCAGTCGCCCTTGACGCGGGCGCGCCCGGCGTAGGCGCCGAAATGGGTTTCGCCAACGCCCCAGCCGTTCAGGATGACCTTATCGCCCTTGCGCCAGTCGGGATTGGTAGAGGAGATGACGGTGCCGGCAAGGTCGATGCCCGGCACCAGTGGCCATCGACGGATCACCGGCGCCTTGCCCGATATCGCCAGTCCATCCTTGTAGTTCACCGTCGTCGCCTCGACCGCGATGGTGACGTCGCCCTCCATCAGATCGGCGTCGGTGAGATCGGTCACGGCGACCGACTGTTTTTTCTCGGCATCGCGCGAAACGAGGATGGCTTTGAAGGTTTCGGTCATCTTTTTCTCCGCGAACTTGCTCGGCGTGACTGTGCGGCGATGGCCGCGCGGGGTCAATCCTCGGAAGGCTTGGCGTTCGGAGGCGTGGGTTCACGCCGCCAGCCGATGAGTTCGTCGAAGACGACCAGGGCCGCGCCCACCGAAATGAAGGCATCGGCAAGGTTGAAGACGGCGAAGGACCAGACCGGCGTGTGGAACAGGATGTAATCGATGACGTGGCTATAGACGGCGCGGTCGATCAGATTGCCCAGCGCGCCGCCGATGATCAGGGCAAAGCCGGTGCGGGCGATGACATGGCCCGATGGCGTGCGCGTGGCGAGGTAAAGCACGAAAGCGACGACCAGCACCGCGATGACAACCAGGCCGATGTCACCGAAGGAGGAGAACATCGAGAAGGCGATGCCGGTGTTGTAGGTGCGAAACAGCGCCAGGAAGGGCAGGAGGTCGAGCTTTTCCTGGAAGGGCAGTCCGGCTTCGACCCGCGTCTTTATCCACTGGTCGAGCGCGATGGCCACGATGACGAGCAGCGCGTAGGGAGACCATGATTTCACGATTGGGCAACCCTCATTGCTGGTCCGAAATTGGTTCGAGCTTCAGCGCGCCGCGCCGGATCTCGAACAGCATGATGCCGGTGGCGACCGCCAGATTGAGCGAATCGGCACGGCCCGCCTGCGGAATCCTGAGCAGCCTGTCGCAGCTTGCCGCCAGGCTTTCGGGCAGGCCCTGCTGCTCATTGCCCATCATCAGCAGCACCGGCCCGCGGGAAAAATCGACCGAGCGATAGTCGACCGCGCCTTTCAGATGCGTGCCGGCAACCAGCCCTGAAAAGCCGCCGCGCCAGGCAAGGAATGCCTCCGTCGTTGCCTTGGCCACCGGTATGGCGAAGATCGACCCCATGGTGGCGCGCACCGTTTCCACCGAAAACGGATCGGTGGTGTCGCCGACCAGGATGACGCCCTTGGCGCCGACGGCATCGACGGTGCGGATGACGGTGCCGAGATTGCCGGGATCGCGCACCCGGTCGAGCGCCACCCAGACATCGCCATTGTCGGCACGAATGTCCTTCAGGGCCAGGAATTTCTGCGAGAAGACGCCGACCACCATTTGCGGATTGTCGCGGCGGGTGATGGCGACAAGCACCTTTTCCGATACTTCGAGCACGGTGCCGCCGGCGGCGACCGTGCGTGCCGCGACCTTTTCCACGGCCGCGTTGCCGCGTCCTGCCTTGGCGAAAACCAACGTCCTTATCTGCCAGCCCAAGTCGAGCGCATCGATGACCAGCTTCAGCCCCTCGGCCATGAAGGCGTTCTGCTGGTCGCGGAATTTCTTCAAGGCAAGTGCCTTGATGTCCTTGACCAGCGGATTGGCAAGGCTGGTGACTTCCTTCACCTGACCGGGCGCGCCGGCATGCCGTTCGTTCATGTCAGGCCACCCAGCGCGAAAACAGTGACGTCGAAAGCGCCCGGCCGGCGGACTTTTCACGGATGATCAGCTCACCCGATTCAACCTTGCCGCCCATGCCGGCGAACGTGTCGCGCACCAGAGCGTGGATGGCGAAGAAGGAGGCACGGATCGAATAGGCGGTCAGCACCACGGCAAGCGGTCTTGGGGTCAGGATCGAGCGACAGAGGTCCGTCAGATCGGGAAGATCTTCGAACAATTGCCAGACCTCGCCCTTGGGGCCGCGGCCATAGGCCGGCGGATCGAACAGGATGATGTCGTAGCGGCTGCCGCGACGCTCCTCGCGCTCGGCGAACTTGACCGCGTCGTCGACGATCCAGCGGATCGGCTTGCCGCCAAGTCCGGATATCTCCTGGTTTTCGCGAGCCCAGCCGATCGCCTTCTTCGAGGCGTCGACATGGGTGACCTCGGCGCCGGCGCGCGCCGCCACCAGCGAGGCAAGGCCGGTATAGCCGAACAGGTTGAGTACCTTGACTGGCCGCCTGGCGGCCGCGATCAGCCCGGCCATATGGTCCCAGTGCGACGCCTGCTCGGGAAAGACGCCGACATGGCGAAACGAGGTGAAGCGGCCGAGATAGTCGATGCCGTCATGCTTCATCGGCCAGGTTTCGCCGAGCGGCGTCCTGGGAAAACGCCAGCGACCGATGCCTTCCTCGTCGGTGTCACCGGTGAAGATCGCGTCGGCACGCTCCCAGTCCTTTGCCGGCAGAGCTTTCTGCCAGATGGCCTGGCCCTCGGGCCGCACGATGCGGTAGGGGCCATATTGTTCAAGCTTTTGTCCAGCGCCGCTGTCGAGCAGCGCGTAATCCGCGTTGGGTGCCACTTCGAGGATTACCGGAAGTTGCTCAGCGGGCAGGACGCCGTCGCGACGGGCAAGGTTGCGGGGCGTGGATTTCGGTGCGGGCTGGTCCGGCTTCAGGTCTTGCCGCGGCCTGACCTCCGGCCTGGCCACGCCGCGACCTTCCGGTGGACGCGATTGCGCGGCTTCGCCTTTACCCGGCTGGTGCGGGCGGCCGTCGCGGCGTTTGTCGCGAAAAGACTTCAAGAGACAGCTTCTCCGGCGGTTCGGCCCGCTTCTGCCACAGCTATGCCCATCGGCGCAACAAACCCGCGCGACATTGCGACTGCGCGATTGGGGCGATTGGGGCAATTGCGGCGATTGCGGATGGCTTAGCCGCCACGCCCGATCGAAAGCAGTGCGACAACCAGCGAAACGAAGCCGGCAGCCTTGGCCGCCGTGACGGCCATGTGGCCGGTTTCCCAGCGCAGCCGTATGGCGTCGAAATTGTCTGGAATCGGCCCTGGCACCCAGGTGGCGAGAACTTAATTGGCCGGTTTGACGAGAACGAACCAAAGTACGAGGGATAGCGCATAGAGCAAGGTGGCGGCGAGTGCGAACCAGAACGCCGACCGATCTTGGCGCAGCAGCCACGCCAGCAGTCCCGGGCAGATGATTGCCGCGACATCCAGCGGCGCGCCAATGATTGCGAAGAGCAGGAACTGGCCGTTGAAAACGGTGGCCTCGCGCCAAAGCGCCGGGGACCATCGGGTGAGCCGGGGCACCGATTCCAGGACATGGGCGAAGGACGGCCCGAGGCTGAGCGCAGCGATCATGGTGGCCAAGACAGACCAGAACAGCAGGAAGCCATATAGTCGCATGACGCAACAACGGTTCCGGGCCGAAGCCGTTCCGAACGGCCGCACTTGCCATTGCCGCGGCCCCAGCCCTATCGTTTGGCGCTCCGGCACTGCGGGCCGATTAGCGGGCAAGCGTTGGCCGACGGACAACTGGCCAATTAGGAACAGAAATGAGCGCGTATTGGATCGCCGTGGCGTCGGCCGAACATGTCCGGCGCGGCCGCAAGGGCGGCTTCATGCAGGTCAACCATGGCAAGGCGGCACCGCCGCGCCGCGTCAGGCCCGGTGATGGCATTGTCTATTATTCGCCGACCACAATTTTGAGCGAAAAAGACGGTCTGCAGGCGTTCACGGCGATCGGCATGGTGCGGGAAGGAGAGCCCTATCAAGGCGACATGGGCGGCGGCTTCACACCGTTCCGCCGCGATGTCGACTGGGCGCAGGCACAGGAAACGCCGATCAAGCCATTGCTTGAGAGGCTGGAGTTCACCTCAGGCAAATCGAACTGGGGTTACCCGTTGCGCTTTGGCTTGTTCCCGATCAGCGTGGCAGATTTCGCTTTGATCGCGGAGACGATGGGCGCCAAACTCGCTTTGACTAGCCCCTGAGCGCCTTGTAGACGGCAATGCCGGCGGCCAAATCCTCCAGCGCGGCACCGACCGACTTGAACAGCGTAATCTCGTCCGGGCTGCCGCGACCTTCCTTTTGGCCGCGCGCCAGTTCGTGCAGGTCGGCGACGATGGCTTGTGGTTTTAGCACGCCTGAGGCCAGTGGCTGGACGATGTCGCCGGCTTCCTTGGTGGCGCCGGCACGGGTGTCGACATAGACGCGGGCGCGCATGATCGCGTCGTCATCGCTTTCGCGCATCGCAGGCGTAAAGCCGCCGACCAAGTCGACATGGGTTCCGGGCCGCAGCAACGTGCCCTTGATCAGAGGCGTGGTGGTGATTGTCGCCGAGGAGACGATGTCGGCCTGGCCAAGCTCGGCATCGAGATCGGTCGCGACGCTGGCCGCGAAGCCCTCGGCGCGCAGATCGGCCGCGACTTTCTCGGCGTTGGCCGGGGTGCGGTTCCAGATGCGGATGGTCTTGATTGGCCGCACGGCGCTGTGCGCCTTGGCCAGGAAGGGTGACAGCGCGCCGGCGCCGACCACGAGCAGCCGCGAGGCATCGTCGCGGGCGAGATAGGACGCCGCGAGGGCCGAGGCGCACGCCGTGCGCCACTGCGTCAGCCGCTGGCCGTCGATCAGGGCTTCCGGCTCGCCGGTGCTAACATCGAGCAGGAGATAGAGCCCCATCACGGCGGGCTTGCCGACGGCGTTGTTGTCGGGCGAGACGGTGACGATCTTGACGCCGATATGGCCGCCGGCGGAACGGCCCACGGCGTGAAAATCGGTCCATGCGGGCATCAGCAGCAAGGTCGACGCCGCGCCGTCAGGCCTTTCGACCGTGTGATGATGCCTGACCGGCTGCACCGCGCCCTCGCGAAATGCCGTGCGCAATGTCTCGACCAGTCCAGGAAAGGTCAGCGCACGATCGACCTCAGCGGCCGAAATGGTCAGCATGAAAAGCTCCGTGAAAAGAAACGCCGACCTGCGGCTCAATTGGTCGGCTTCGGCAACGCCGACCCTTGGGCCGGTGCTTGGGCTGATGCCTGCGGCACCGAGGGCGTGCGGCTGACTGCCTGGCGCAGGTTTTCGGCCTCGACACCGCGCTGGCGCGCCAGTTTGCGGTAGTGGCCCTGCTTCACCCATGTCGCCAGGCTGCCGACGACCATGCCGATGGCGAGCGCCAGGAACAGGAAGATGAACAGCGGCAAGGTGAGCGTCAGCTTCGGATTTCCGGGATTGAACGGGTCCAGCGTGAAGGCGACGAGTTCGCGGTTGGCGACTGCCAAAGCGATCAGGATGATCGCCAGGGGCACGAAGACCACGATGAGTATGAAGCGATTGAGCATGATGTTTTCCGTCGCAAGCGGGCCGATAAAGCCGTCCAGCGCTGACGCGCCTACTTGCCGCCGTTCAGCCTTTCACGCAACTCCTTGCCGGTCTTGAAGAACGGCACCCATTTCTCCTCGACCTCGACGGATTCGCCGGTGCGCGGGTTGCGGCCGGTGCGGGCAGGTCGGTTCTTCACCGAAAAAGCGCCGAAACCGCGCAATTCGACCCGGTTGCCCTCGGCAAGCGCGTCGGTGATTTCATCGAAGATCGCGCCGACGATGTTTTCGACGTCGCGCAGGAAAAGATGCGGATTGCGCGTGGCAATAATCTGCACAAGCTCGGACTTGATCATCAGACGGGTCCCCGTGAAAGCAGTTCGGCCAAAATTATCAGGATGATTTTATTTGCTTTTTCAGCTGTCCCAACGCGTCTCAAGGGTGCCAGACGGAAACGAGACCGTCAAGAAACAAGCGGTCGGCGCCAAGTTCATGGATCACGTCGCCGCCGGAGTCCGGCAGGCCGAGCGCGCCGGCGATCGTGCGTGCCATCGCCTTCGAGAACAGGAAACCGCCACGCCGTTCCGTGTCCTTCCAGTCGACCACCTTGAGCTTGGCATCGACACCCTTGGTCGCCAGCCAGTCGATCGCCACGGACTCGCCGCCGACGGCGTCGATCAGCCCGTTGGCAACACCCTGGCGGCCAGTGAAGATCGAACCGTCGGCCAGCGCCAGCGCCTGTTCGTGGGTCATCTTGCGACGTTCGGCGACGATGCCGACGAACCAGTCGTAGCTGTCCAGAATGAGCTTGCGGACCATGGCGCGCTCGTCGTCATTGGTCGGCTTGAAGGGCGAGGGTGAGGCTTTCAGCGGCGAGGACTTGACCTCCTCCAGCTTGACGCCGAGCTTGTCCATCAGGCCGCTTACGTCGGGATACTGGATCAGCACGCCGATCGAGCCGACGATCGAGGTCTTGCGGGCGACAATATGGTCGGCGGCACTGGCGATCATGTAACCCGCCGACGCGGCGAGCGTGCCGACCTCGGCCACGACAGGCTTGTCGGCGGCCAGCTTGCGCACCTCCTCGTAGATCGATTCCCCGCCGACGGTGGTGCCGCCAGGAGAATCGACCACAAGGATCACGCCTTTTACTTTCGGCGACTGGCGGATAGCCTCCAGCCGCTTGATCAGTTCGTCGTCCTCGGTGATGGTGCCTTCGATCCTGACCTTGGCGATGTGGTCGACGGCGGAGCCGCCGAAATCGTCGCCATAGAACCAGGCCGACACCGCAATCACCCCGAGCGCCACGATGCCGAAGGCCGCGACACGCCAGAAAGTCAGCTTGCGCCGCAAGCGGCGGCGGTCGATCAGGTCGTCGGCTCTCAATGCCATCGTCAGCCTCACAGTCATCGGGAAGAGACGCTTTTAGACCATGATGTCTTGATCGGGAAGCAGTTCCGTCCCGCACATGGCGCGGCAATCCGCGCGCGGCGGTCCGTGTTGTCTGTTTTGTGACTGGCCTGTGCGGGCGACGCAAGGTAAGTGGGAAGAACTTCGGTGGTGAAAAAAGACGCAAGGGCGTCTATTTCTGCTATGAAGCACTGGCTGTTGCGCTGACCCGGGTTTCGTTTGTGCACGGCAGCTGTCACATTTTTGCGGTTTTCGTCGGCTTGTGCTTGCGCGAGGGCGCTGGCGTCCCACCTATAGGCGGTGCTCCCGGGGCAGGGTTTTAGAAGAAAGCAGTCATGTTAGCGCGACCGAATGAACCGACCAGCCCGGAGACGGAGTTGGCTCCCCCGGCGGATGACTGGACGCGGGGCGAAGCTTTCGACCGCGCCCAGCGTCATTCACGCCGCGTGCGCGTACTCAAATTCGCCGTGCCCTTGGCCGCGGCATTGATCGCCGTCGCCTTCCCAGTCTATTCCTACCTCGCCGCGCCCGTTTCCGTCGCGGTGCAGGCCGAAGGCACCGCCTTCTCGAACGGTAAGCTGGTGATGGCCAATCCCAAACTCAATGGTTTCACCAAGCAGAAGCAGCCCTATTCGATGACGGCGCTGCGCGCCATCCAGGATGTGAGCACGCAAGGCATCATCGAACTCGAAGGCATCGACGCCAAGGTGCCGATCGCCCCCGACAATGTCGCGGCGATTAAAGCCTCGCGCGGTACCTACGATCGCGACGGCAATACGATGAAGCTGAACAGCGACGTCACCATCAGCACCACCGACGGCATGCAGGCCAAGTTCAAATCCGTCTTCCTCGACATGGGCAAAGGCACTATGAAGACGGATGATCCCGTCGATGTTAGCCGTGGCGGGTCGCAGATCAGGGCGGATTCGATGTCGGTCCAGGACAATGGCAAGATCCTGGTGTTCGAGAACAAGGTTCGTGTCAACATCGATCCCGCCGTTCTGAAGGCGGCTGAGGCAAAGGGCGAAGAAGCGAATGTGGCTCAATAATTCGACACGGCTTGCGGCCGCAACTTCGGCGCTGTTCCTGCTCAGCCTGGCGCCGTCGCTGGCGCAGTCGGGAGCGGCCAGCCAGGTGTCGGGTCTCAAACTGGCCGGCGACAAGCCGATCCAGATCGAAAGCGACAAGCTGGAAGTCCACCAGGCCGACAGCGTCGCGATCTTCACCGGCAATGTCACCGTCGTCCAGGGGCCGACGCTGATGAAGGCCGGCAAGATGATGGTCTACTACGTCAAGGACCCCAATGCGGGCGCCAAGGGCGCCGAAGCCGCCGGGGCGGCAGCCATGACCGGCTCGGCCAACATCGATCACCTGGAGATCTCCGACAAGGTCTACATCAAGTCGGATCAGCAGGTCGCGACCGGCGATCAGGGCAGTTTCGACATGAAGAGCCAGGTGCTGGTGCTTTCGGGCAAAAAGGTCGTCCTTTCGCAAAACGACAATGTGCTGGTCGGCTGCAAGCTCACCGTGCAGATGAAAACCGGGCTGGCCCAGGTCGATCCATGCGCTGGGCAGCGTGTGCAGATGTCGATCACACCGCCGCCGAAATCGGGAGCGACGAACCCCTGATGGTCAGCCTGTCGTCGCTGACGGCGCGTCTTCCGGGACGGGCCGCAGGCAAGCTTTCGGCGCCGGCCACGGTCGACAAGGCGAAGTTCAAGGGAACCTTGATCGCCAAGGGTCTGACCAAGAGCTACAAGGGCCGCAAGGTCGTCAGCGGCGTCACGCTGGGCGTGCGCGCCGGCGAGGCCGTCGGGCTGCTCGGCCCCAACGGCGCCGGCAAGACGACCTGTTTCTACATGGTCACCGGCCTGGTGCCGGTGGATGAAGGCACGATCGAGATCGACGGCTTCGACGTCACCTCAATGCCGATGTATCGTCGCGCGCGCCTCGGCATCGGCTATCTGCCTCAGGAGGCCTCGATCTTTCGCGGGCTCAATGTCGAGCAGAACATCCGCGCCGTGCTCGAAGTGGTCGAAAAGGATCGCAAGGTCCGCGAGCGCAACCTCGACGAACTGCTCGAGGAATTTCACATCAGCCATCTGCGCAAGGCGCCGTCCATGTCGCTCTCGGGCGGCGAAAGGCGGCGCCTGGAAATCGCGCGCGCGCTGGCGACGCGCCCGGCCTACATGCTGCTCGACGAGCCCTTCGCCGGGATCGATCCGATCGCCGTCGCCGATATCCAGCAGTTGGTGCGTCACCTGACGGCGCGCGGCATCGGGGTCCTCATCACCGACCACAATGTGCGTGAGACGCTCGGCCTGATCGACCGCGCCTACATCATCCACGCCGGCCAGGTGCTCACTCATGGCCGCGCCGACGAAGTGGTGGCAAATCCTGACGTGCGGCGGCTTTATCTCGGCGAGGGTTTTACGCTCTGAGCGTGAAATTTGTTTTCTGATACGATTTTTTGCGCGCCGGCGACCTGTTTTCCGCGATTTTGCTCCGGGATAACGCTCCGGTAAGCCGGTTTTGCTAGGCTTTGCCTTGACAAGCAAAAGCCGGGCCAGTTTCTATGGCCGGCCGTGAAATTCATTTCCGGAAGTTGGGACGCGTATAGGAGGCGTTTGAAACCGAACCATGGCATTGGCGGCCAAACTACAGCTCCGACAGTCGCAGTCGCTGGTGATGACGCCGCAGCTGATGCAGTCGATTCGGCTGCTGCAGTTCACCCATACCGAGTTAGAGCATTTCATCGACGAGGAGATCGAGCGCAACCCGCTTCTGGAGCGCGCCGAGCCGCAGGATGATGCCGCGAGCGACCAGGCGCAGAAGCTCGACGTAGAGCCGCAAGCAGCCGCCGATGGCGACTGGTTCGAGAACGAGGCGGGATGGAGTGCCGAAGCCATCTCGGAAAAGCTCGATACGTCCCTGGAAAACCTGTTTCCCGACGATCCCGGCACCAGCGAGCGGTTGGGCCCCGACCTGACGGCGCAATGGAAATCGGCTTCGGGCAGTGGAGGCTCCTCGTCCGAGGGGCTCGACGCCGGCGACATGGCTGCGAGCGGGATCACGCTGCGCGACCATGTCGGCGAGCAAGTCGCGCTCGCCTTCATCGATCCCGTCGCGCGGCTGATCGCCGGAGAACTTGCCGATGGGCTCGACGAGGCCGGCTATGTCAGGGCCGATCTGGCGGAGATCGCCGCGCGGCTTGGCACCGACGAGGTGGCGGTGGGCGAGGTGCTGGCGGTGTGCCAGACCTTCGAGCCGACCGGCCTGTTTGCCCGCGACCTCGCGGAATGCCTTTCGCTGCAGCTTGCCGTGCGTGACCGTCTCGATCCGGCCATGAAGGCCCTGGTCGCCAATCTCGAACTGCTGGCGCGCCGCGATTTCCAGACGCTGAAGCGGCTCTGCGGCGTCGACGAGGAGGATTTGCTGGACATGCTGGCCGAAATCCGGGCGCTCGACCCGCGGCCGGGCATGGCGTTTTCTGGCGGCGCCAGCGATGCGATCGTCGCCGATGTCGAGGTGCGGGCGGCCAATGACGGCAGCTGGACCGTCGAACTCAATGCCGAAACGCTGCCGCGCGTGCTCGTCGACCACATCTATTTCGCCCAGGTGTCGCCGCACGCGAAGAACCAGGCGGAAAAGGACTTCCTGGCCGAGTGCCTGCAGAACGCCAACTGGCTGACACGGAGCCTCGACCAGCGGGCCAAGACGATCCTCAAAGTGGCCTCGGAAATCGTGCGCCAGCAGGATGCCTTCCTCGTCCATGGCGTGCGCCACCTGAAGCCGCTCAACCTGCGCACGGTGGCAGACGCCATCGGCATGCACGAATCGACGGTCAGCCGGGTGACCGCCAACAAATACATGCTCACCCCGCGCGGCGTGTTCGAACTGCGCTATTTCTTCACGGCCTCGATCGCGGCATCGGGTGGTGGCGATGCGCATTCCTCGGAAGCGGTGCGTGATCGCATCAAGCAAATGATCGACGAGGAGAAGCCCGTCGATGTGCTGTCGGACGATGCTATTGTCGACATGCTCAGGGAAAGCGGCGTCGATATCGCCCGGCGCACGGTCGCCAAGTACCGGGAGGGCATGAATATTCCCTCGTCGGTACAGCGCCGGCGCGAGAAACGGGCGCTCGCCAGCGCCGGCCGCTAGGCGTTCACGATTTCCACAGCTTTCAAGTTTCATTGACAAGCCACGGTGAAGTGGCTAGAAGCCCGCCCGCATGAGACGGGCTTGATGCCCGCTAGCGGATGGTCCGTCACGACAATGACCCGGGACGGTCAAGAAGGCGGCTTGTGATCAACCGGAAAGTTCGGATTTAAATCGGCGCGAGTGACGCCGCAAAGCTTGTGCGCACGGATCACGAGTATAAACTCGGGCCAGTTTGAAGCCTGAGCAAGGAAGGTCAGTTTTCAGATGAATCTGCGCATTTCGGGAAAGCACATGGATATCGGCGATGCGTTCCGTACACGCATCAACGATCGTGTCGGTGAAGCGATCGGCAAATATTTCGATCGTGGCTTCGCGGGGCATGTCACCGTCATCAAATCGGGCTCGCGCTATTCCGCGGATTGCATGATCCGGCTGGATTCCGGCGCCTCGCTGCAGGCCACCGGCGATGCCCAGGACCCGACACTCGCCTTCGAGGCCGCGGCCGATCGGCTGGAGACCCGGCTCCGGCGATACAAGCGCCGTCTGAAATCGCACAATTCAGGCAATGGCAATGGCGAGTTGACCGACATCGCTTACACGGTGATGGCACCGCTTGCCGATGACGATGAGGAAATCCCGGAGGATTTCGCACCGGCCATCGTCGCCGAATCGACCATGACGTTGAAGACCATGTCGGTGGCCTCGGCCGTCATCGAACTCGATACCAAGGACAGTCCCGTGCTTGTTTTCCGCAATGCCGGAACCGACCATCTCAACATCGTCTATCGCCGGCCCGACGGAAACATCGGCTGGATCGATCCGTCCACGACCAAAGTCGCACAGGGATAAAAGCCAGCCGCACGAGGGGTGGGGACTGGCGCGGCAGGCGAACAAGGATTTTCAAGCATGGATCTGAGCGATCTTATCAGCGTTCCGGCGATTTTGCCGGCGTTGAAGGCGAACTCCAAGAAGCAGCTACTGCAATTGCTGTCCGAGCGGGCAGCAACGATTTCGGGCATTCCGGAACGGGAGGTGTTCGACACCATCCTGCAGCGCGAGCGCCTGGGCTCGACCGGCGTCGGCAACGGCATCGCCATCCCGCACGGCAAGCTCGCGGGCGTGAAGCGCATCGCCGGCGTTTTCGCCCGGCTGGAGACGCCGGTCGATTTCGAATCACTGGATGACCAGCCGGTCGATCTGGTGTTCCTGCTGCTGGCGCCCGAAGGGGCGGGTGCCGATCATCTCAAGGCACTGTCCCGCATTGCGCGCGTGCTGCGCGACGCCGACACCGTGGCAAAGGTCAGGGGCACGCGCGACGCCGCGGCGATCCATGCGCTTTTGTCGGATACGCAGGCCTCGCACGCGGCCTGAAGCCATCTTTTTAAATATTGCTCCAAGGGCCGCCATGAGCGGCCCTTTTCAGTTCAGCCAACCAATTGTCTTTAATGAATGGCGACGGTGGTCAGGTCGTTTTCCATGGCGCCGGCCAGCGCGCGGTCACGCGCGTCGGAAAGCAGGATCGGCTGGCCATTGGCCCCAAACAGGGCCCACAGCTCCATGCCGGGCGCGATTTCACCGATGTTGGGGAAGCGGCCGAGCAGTTCGTCGCTCGAGACCTTGCGCAGATAGGCGACAGAGCCTTCGCCGAGATGGGCGAATTCGCCGCTGGTCATGGTGATGGTTTCGTCAGTTCTGGTCATTTCAAGCCTCCTTGGCGCGAGGACGCCGCTCAAGGCCATCCCGCATGAGAGCCATCGGTGAAGATCAGTCTTTCACCGATATGTTTATTTTCCGTACCAGCCGTTCCGACTCCGGCCGATCAAGGTCGATCGACAAAAGGCCGTTCTTCAGCTCCGCCGCGATCACACGCATGCCGTCGGCCAGCACGAAGCAGCGCTGGAACTGGCGTGCGGCAATGCCGCGATGAAGGAATTCGCGCTCGGTATCGTCGGTCTGGCGACCGCGCACGACCAACTGGTTTTCCTCCGTTGTCACATCGAGATCGCTTTCGGCGAACCCGGCGACGGCGAGTGTAATGCGCAGCCTTTCGGCCTTGCCGTCGGCACCGCTCAGGCGCTCGATGTTGTAGGGAGGGTAGCTGTCACCGGACTTCGCCAGACGCTCCAGGGTCTTTTCCATGGCGTCGAAACCCAGGAGAAGCGGGCTGGAGAAAGGCGTCATTCGGCTCATGTTACACTGTCCTCTCAAGAGCGACATAAACTGGAAAAACCCAAATGGCATTTTTCCCGATGGTCTTGATATGGTCCGCCCCGCGACCAAGTTCAAGCCACCAAAAGACCCGCCCAAGGAGACCATGTCGCGGACCCACGGAAATAGCCCAGGATCATCGTGGACTCACAGGAATAATCGACATGGCGCTTGAATCGACGCGCGGATGCAAGGAGAAGCGCGCAGGCCGGAACCGTCCCCCGTCAAGCGGTTCAGCAGCTTTGCAGCCGGTTGGCGTCTTTCGGGCGCAGGACCGGCCCGGTGAGCTGATGGCCAGCCAAACAAGGAATTGAAATGCCCCAACCACGCAAGATCATCATCGACACCGATCCCGGCCAGGACGACGCCATCGCCATTCTGCTGGCGCTTGGCAGTCCTGAACTGGAGATCGCCGGCATATCGGCCGTCGCCGGCAACGTGCCGCTGAAGCTCACCGAAAAGAACGCCCGCAAGATCTGCGAACTGGCCGGCCGGCCCGAAATCAAGGTCTACGCCGGCGCCATCCGTCCGTTGGCGCGCGAACTGGTCACGGCCGAGGAGGTCCATGGCAAGACCGGCTTGAACGGACCGGATTTGCCCGAACCGACAATGAAGCTGCAGGACCAGTATGCCGTCGATTTCATCGTCGAGACGCTGATGAAGGAAGAGAGCGGCACCATCACGCTCTGCCCGCTCGGACCGCTCACCAATGTTGCGCTGGCGCTGATCCGAGAGCCCCGGATTGCGCCGCGCATCAAGGAAATCGTGCTGATGGGCGGTGGCTTCTTCGAGGGCGGCAACGTCACGCCCACGGCCGAATTCAACATCTATGTCGATCCGCATGCCGCCGACGTCGTCTTCCGGTCCGGCATCCCGATCGTGATGATGCCGCTCGATGTCACCCACAAGGCGCTGACCACGTCCAAGCGCATCGAGGCGTTCCGCAAGCTCGGCACCAAGGTCGGCATCGCCGCCGCCGAGATGTTGGAATTCTTCGAGCGCTATGACGAAGGCAAATACGGCACGGATGGAGGGCCGCTGCACGACCCCTGCGTCATCGCCTATCTCCTGAAGCCCGACCTGTTCAAAGGCCGCCATTGCAACGTCACCGTGGAAACCGCCTCCGAACTGACCATGGGCATGACCGTGGTCGACTGGTGGGGGGTCACCTCCAGGGAAAAGAACGCCATGGTGATGCGCGACATCGACCATGATGGGTTTTTCGCGCTGCTGGTGGAAAGGCTGGGGCGGCTTAACTGACGTTTGGAATCGCCGACAAGCGCGCGGTGTCACCGGCGCGCGTTGTCACCCATTGAGCAATCGATAGGTGTCGACGCCGCGCTTGTGGTGTTGACGTTCAATAGGAACGAGTGAGCCAACAAGATGCGGTCGCTCGACGTCGTCGTCGATCGAAATCCGCGTGTTGCCGTCATCAAGGCGCACGTCGTAGGTGTAGTATAGATTGTGACCTACCATGGCATACGGGCTGACAGGTTTCACTCTGATGTATTCTACCACGGCCATCACGCGTTGAGTGGTGACGACCGGATTGGCCTGGAGCCCTACAACCGCAATGGATTTCATCAGCGCAAAGGCGCAAAAGAAAGCGGTGCCGATCACTGCGTCGCTGTACTCGTATTGCCAAATAAGCAAGCGATCCCGAAAGGAAACGTTTGATTTGCGCATAGTGAAGAGTTGTGCAGCAGCGTACAATTCTTCAATATGTCTCCGCAAAAATTTATGGAGAAGGCGCTTTCGCCGTTACTTTGCCTTCGAAAACGCCAGCCACAGGCCGCCGCCGACCATGAAGCTGCCGCTGATCCGCGACAGGAGCTTGATGCGGCTGGCTGACAGCATGCGCCCGGCGCGGCCGGCGGCGAGCGCATAGGTCGAGTCCGACATGGCGGCGAAGATCATGGCGGTCAGGCCCATGATGACGATCTGCAGTGGGTAGTTGCCGGCGGGAGAGATGAACTGCGGAAAGAAGGCGCCGAAGAAGATCAGCGTCTTTGGATTGCTCAGCGCCACGGCCAAGCCCTGCAGGAAGAAGCCGCCGCGTGGTTTGCGAGCGGTTCCGTCGGCGTTCAGCGTGCCCTTCGAGCGGAACATCTGCACGCCCATCCAGATCAGGTAGGCCGCGCCGATCAGCCTGACCCACTCGAACCAGTGGCCCATGCCCGAAATCAGCGTGTTGAGGCCGATGCCGACGATGGCGATCATGACTGCAAGGCCGGCTTGCGTGCCGACGACGTTGGCGAGGCCGGCGCGGGAGCCGTGGCGGATGCTGTTGGCGATGATCAGGGTCACCGTCGGCCC
Source organism: Mesorhizobium sp. BR1-1-4 (assembly GCF_020165375.1). Classification (NCBI taxonomy): domain Bacteria; kingdom Pseudomonadati; phylum Pseudomonadota; class Alphaproteobacteria; order Hyphomicrobiales; family Phyllobacteriaceae; genus Mesorhizobium; species Mesorhizobium sp. BR1-1-4. The sequence goes on from NZ_JAIUIB010000007.1 coordinate 115,100, forward strand.
AGGCACCAGGATGATCACGATGCAGGCAAGAACATAGGCGGCGTAGCGTTCCAGCGACATGATTTTTCCTCGCAATGCCGCTATCGCGGCCTGTCAGGCGACAATCAATGCATGGCGGCAAAGACAACGCAAGCTGGCGCGCCGGTCTGGCTCAGGCTCCGGCGGGCCAAGGCAGCGTCGTCTCAAAGGCAGCCGCGGCCTTCAGCACGGCGAGGTCGCCGCGTGGCTTGCCGACCAGCTGCATGCCCATCGGCCGGCCCCTGTCGTCGAAGCCGACGGGAACATTGACCGCCGGGCAACCGCCCAGGGTGGCGAAGGCCGAAACCTGCATCCAGCGATGATAGCTGTCCATTGCCCGCCCCCCGACCTCGCGCGGCCAATGGGTGCCGACATCGAACGGAAAGACCTGCGCAGTCGGCAGCGCGATGAGGTCGAAGCGGTCGAAGATCGACAGCAGCGTGCGGTACCAGGAGGTTCGGACGACCGAGGCCGCGCGTATCTGCGGCGCCGTCAGCCGCATCGCGTTTTCCACTTCCCATACGGCTTCCGGCTTCAGCAGGCCACGCCTGGCGGGGTCGTCATAGTGTACTTTCAGAGCGCAGCCGCTGCTGGCCTGGCGCAGCGTCACGAAGGCCTGCCAGAGTGCCTCGAAATCGAAATCCGGTCGCAAGGGCCCGGTCAGGAAAGATACATCCGTGAACCGTGCGAGTGCTGCCTCGCATAAGTCGAGGATGCCGGGCTCGATCGGCAGATGGCCGCCGAGATCGCCGAGCCAGGCGATACGGCCACCGGTCGCCGCCGTCGCCAGGCCTTCGAGGAAGGAGCCTTGCTTCTCGTAGGAGAGGGGCGCCTGCGGATGGTAGCCAGCCTGCACGTCGAGCAACAGCGCCATGTCGGCGACGTTGCGGCCCATCGGCCCCTCGACGCCCATCTGCGCGTGGAAGACCTCGAAGTCGGGACCGCTGGGCACGAGCCCCTGTGACGGCCGGAAACCGTAGACATTGTTCCAGGCCGCCGGGTTGCGCAGCGAGCCGCCGAAATCGCTGCCATCGGCGATGGGCACCATGTCCAGCGCCAGCGCCACCGCCGCTCCGCCGCTCGAGCCGCCGGCGGTCAGCGCCGGATCGAAAGCGTTCAGCGTCGGCCCGAAAACATTGTTGTAGGTGTTGGAGCCGAGCCCGAATTCGGGAACGTTGGTCTTGCCGATGATGATGGCGCCGGCGTCGCGGATGCGTTCGACGAAGAAATCGTCTTCCCGCGGCACGAAATCGGCGAAGATCGGCGAGCCGAACGAGGTCCTGAGGCCGGAGGTCGAGGCAAGGTCCTTGATGGCGATCGGGAGGCCAAAGAGCGCGCCGGTGCCATCCGTCCGGCTGATATCGGCGGCATCGGCCTCGCGCAGTATGTCGGCACGGTCGCGCAGCGAGACGATGGCGTTGACCAGTGGATTGACCGCGTCGATGCGGTCTAGGAACGCCGTCACCACCTCGCGCACGGAGAGTTTCTTCCGGCGGATCGCACCGGCAAGTTCGACAGCCGAAAGGCGGCAGATGTCGCTGGCCGCCGGTACGGCATGCTTCGTGCGGGGACGCATCATTTCAACCGGCCTCTTGCAGCGCCTGGTCGACATCCTTGGCCAGTGGGATCGCCGGCTGGGCGCCGGGCTTGAGGCAAGCCAGCGAGCCGGCGGCGCCGGCACGCGCCAATGCCTGTTCGAGCGTGAGGCCCGACGACAGGCCGGCGGCGAAATAGCCGCAGAAAGTGTCGCCGGCCCCGACCGTGTCGACCGGCGTGATCTGCAAAGCAGGGACGGTCAGGAATTCGCTTGGCGTTGCCGCCATCACGCCGTCGCCGCCGAGCGTGACGACGATGATGCGTCCAGTCTTGCTGGCATAGTCGCGCATGCGCGCCGCACGATCGCGGCCTTTCAGGGCCAGGGCTTCGCCATAGAGGTCGAATTCGGTTTCGTTCGCGACCGCATAGTCGGCCTTGCCGAGGAAGGCGGCTGCCCCGCCATGGAAAGGGGCCGTGTTGAGGACAGTGATCGCGCCGGCCGCCCTTGCCTGGTCGAGGGCCGCATCGACCGTCGCGAGCGGAATTTCATGCTGCAGCAGCACGACGTCGCCCTTTGTCAGAAAAGCCTTGGAGAGGTCGCCGGGCACCACGGAAGCGTTGGCGCCGGGCACCACGGCGATAATGTTTTCGCCGTCATCGCCGACCATGATCAGCGCCGTGCCGGTCGAGGCAAAGGTCTCTCCCACGCCCGACAGGTCGACCTTGGCCTCGCGCAGCAAAGCCAGTGCCTCGGGGGCGAAATTGTCCTTGCCAACGGCGCCGACCATGCGCACCTGAGCGCCGGCACGCGCGGCGGCGAGTGCCTGGTTGGCGCCCTTGCCGCCGGGGGCCGTCGTGAAGCTGGAACCGCTCACCGTCTCACCGGGGCTCGGCAAGCGGTCGACATTGGCGATAAGGTCGAGGTTGATCGAACCGACTACGATAATCAAGAAATGCCTCCTGCCGATGCGCGGAAGCTATCCTGCCAAGCCGTTCGATGCCAGACCACGCGAATGGTCCAGCGTGATTTGCCGCCTCACTCGCATCGCACGGTGACGATGCCCTGATAGTTGCCGGCGGGAAAGATACCGCTCGACTTGGTGGCGGTGAGGTCGATCTGCATGGCGTGGGTGCCATTGGCGACCCTTTGCGGCACGCCCCCATTATTGTCGACTCCCGAGCCATCGAGGCGGAAGACCGAGGCGAAGGTCACGTTGGTGCCGCCGCCGCTCGGCGCGGAAGAGAATGCGGCAGGCGCCGGCGCTGAAACCGAATAGCAGTCCAGCAAGTTGAGCAGCGAGCACAGCAGGGAACTTGCCACCACGGTGGCGCTGGCGCTTGATCCGCCTGCCTGCTTGGAGCCCAGTATGCCGATGGCCGGATTGGCGGTCATCGTGCCCGATGCCCCGACCATGATGGTGCAGGTGCCGATGATCGCGGCCTGCGCCGGAAGGCAGCAGCCGGCGAGCGCGGCCATCGCGAGCAGCGCGCGGCTATTTCTTCTTCTTTTTCTTGCCATCGCCGCTTCCGGTCCTGATGCTCCAGCCTTCGTTGGCCCATCCGGGTGACGCGGCCACGGGCGTAGGTGAGCTGGCGGCCACGCTCGCGGTCGGCCCGTCACCGCCCAGGCCCATCTTGAGGAGCTTCAGCTCCAGCTGCAGGCGCTCGACCTCAAGCTCGTAGAGGCGGCTGCAGTCGACGCGCTTCGGCGTACGCCCGATCGGAATCACCACGCGGCCGTAGGTGGCGATGTCGTTGTTCGCCTGATTGTTGCCTCTGATAACGCCAAGATCGAGATAGGCACCGGTGCCCGATACGGCGGAGCGGCAGGTGGTTCCGTCGGAAGCGTGGACCTCATCCTGCCCTTGCGGCAAGGTCACGCCGGGCAGGTTGAAGCCGCTCTCATTCTGATTGAGGTTGTAGACATCCTCGGCCAGAACCGGCGAGATCCCTGCCCAGGTTGCCGCAAACGCGACTGTCAGGACTTGCGGTGCCCAAAAAACTTTCCGCATATCTGTGCCCTTATCTGCGTCTGTTGATTGGGAAAGGGGATGCTCTCGGTACAGATACGCACTTTACGCTCGGCAGCGCCGCCGAAGGGCACGACCACAAGGACAGGACGGGAAGCCTGCGAGCCCAGTTGGAAAACGCTCGGAGAGATCTTGGCATCCACTGGCTGAAAATTCTGATCGTAGACGTGGATTTCGACCTTGATCTTCTGGCCGTAGGGATTGGCGGGAAACACGCGGACCGCGAAGGCGTCGGTGAAACTGTTGACCTCACCCCGCATCGGCGACATCGACTGGGCGTTGGCGGCAATGGCCGGCAGGCCGACGGCCAGCGCCGTCGCCAGGATTCGTGCATGTTTCAAGGATCCCTCCTTCGCGACGGCTATTCGCAGCGCAGTGTTACCGTTGCCTGATAGTTTCCGGTGGCGAAGCGGTTGCTGCCGCCCTTGGTGCCAGCGAGATGGACCGAGACAAGGTCGGCGCCGGGGACAGCGAGGGCGGTGGTGGCCCCCGTTTCAGCCGTCGTGTGGGCGCCGCTGGCCGAATAGGTCGGTGTCCAGGTGGTGGCGGTGCTGTCGGCGGCGGGCACGGTGGTGAGGGTCACCGGATCGACGCTAAGTGAAACACCTCCGGTGGTGGTGAGCGTGACTGTTCCAGCCGAACCGCCGCTGTTGTGGGAGCTCAGCGACTGAAGGTCGGCGCTCACCGTCATGGTGCCGTTGGTGCCGACGACAAGCGTACAGGTCGCGGTGACCGTGCCATTGAAGATGACATTCTGCGTTGTGGCCATCGCCGCGTGGTTCAGGCACGTGACCAGCAAGGCTGCACCAAACACGGTGCGGAACAACTTCATCGAGATTCTCCTATTAAGTCGGATCGCCCGAATTAATATGGGTCATCATCGCTTTATCGTGGTTAATTTAGCGTAAACTTAAATAAGATATCGCAATAACGCTCGTGAAGAAACCGGCGGTTGTCCACGGTTGTATCCAGAAGTTCCAAAATCAAGCGCAATAATACTGCGTATTTCCAAATACTAATATATTTTCTGTGGCAGAAAGCAAAAATCGACATTTCACGACGAAATCTGCCCCGCCTCCCAGCCGAGGATGGCGCGCTTGCGGGTCAGGCCCCAGTGATAGCCGGTGAGATCGCCTGATTTGCCGATGGCGCGGTGGCAAGGCACCACGAAGGAGAGCGGGTTGGCGCCGTTGGCGGCGCCGACCGCGCGGCTGGCGCTCGGCGCACCGATGCTGGCCGCGATCGAGGAATAGGTACGGGCCTTGCCCATCGGAATCTGGAGCAGCGCCTCCCAGACGCGGACCTGGAAGTCGGTCCCGATCATGACGACATGAAGCGGCTGATCGGCGCGCCACAGCGTCGGCTCGAAGATGCGCGCGGCATAGGGCCCTGTCGCTTCCCTGTCCTCGATATAGAGCGCGTTCGGCCAGCGGCCGGACATGTCGGCAAAAGCGGTGCGTTCCTCGCCCCCGTCGCAGAAGGCGAGGCCGGCAAGCCCGCGGTCGGTGGCCATGATCAAGGCAGTGCCGAACGGGGAGGTGTGATAGCCGTAGCGGATGGTGAGGCCAGCGCCGCGCGTCTTGTAGTCGCCCGGTGACATAGCCTCATGGGTGACGAACAGGTCGTGCAGCCGGCCGGGGCCGGACATGCCCAGTTCGAAGGAGGTTTCGAGCAGAGGCATGCCGGAATCGAGCAGCCTGCGCGCATGGTCCAGCGTCACCGCCTGCAGGAAGGCCTTGGGCGACAGGCCGGCCCAGCGGGTGAAGAGTTTTTGCAAGCCGGTCGGCGTCTCGCCGACCTCCTCGGCCAGTTCTTCCAGCGATGGCTGGTCGCGATAGTCGAGACTGATCTTTTCGATGGCGCGGCGTACGATTTCGTAGTCGCTGCCCTCAGGCGTGATGTCCTTCTTGAGGACTGCCGTGTGTGTGCTCATGGACTGTCTCCTTGGGCTGGAATATCGCCCCTCGGGGCGCCGATCGCCACCCGAAACCTGCCTTCTTGCAGCACTTGCCCAGATAGACTCGGGATTCGAGCCAGGGAGCCGCTGATGGCTGGCGAAAAAGTCCATCTGACAGGGGCAAAAGAGACCTTGCTCATGACACTCTACGGCAAGGCTTTCCCGGAAATTCCCTGGAATTGCTTTTAGCGCGCCTTGGCGGTCGCCAGCGCGCGCGAGAAGGCGGTGGCGAAGCTCTCGCGCGAATCGGGGTCGAGGAAGCCGCCGATCGGCACGTTCTGGCCTTGTGCCTCCACGGTCATTCTGATGATGCCGATCTCGGCGTGCCGGGCGATCGAAAACCGTACCCAGAACGGATTAAAGCGATGCGCTTCCGACTTTCCCGAGGGGGCCGTCTTGCGAATGTCGAGGCTGGTGCGCGAGACCGACACTTCCTCGCGGGCGCGTGCAGCCCGGTAATTGACGCGGAAGGCGATGTAGACGGCCACCACGTCGAGGCCGAAGAAGCCGAACACCGGCCAGGCACCGCGCGACAGGAAAAACGCACCCGTCACCAACCAGCCGAACATCAGTGCGCCCATCAGGATCAGGAAGCCCGTCCTGCCCAGCGACCGGTGCGGGGTCAGCAACGCATGAAAGAAGGGCTCGTCAGCCTGAAACGAGGCGTTTGTGTCACTCATGACAGACTATTATAGGAGGGAAATGGCGCGTCCCAAGTCCAATGAGTCTTCCATGCCCGAAAAAGAGCTGCCGGCCGGACGCCGTGATGGCTCCAATGCCAAGCCGCGCCCTCGGCCGGCGCGGCGCTCGTCCCGCTACAGCCCGGCTGAAGTGCATGAGATTTTCCGGCGTTTTTCGGTGCAGCGGCCGGAGCCGAGGGGCGAACTCGAACACGTCAATGCCTTCACGCTGCTGGTGGCGGTGGTGCTTTCGGCGCAAGCGACCGATGCCGGTGTCAACAAGGCAACGCGGGCTCTGTTCAAGGTTGCGGACACGCCGCAAAAGATGCTGGCGCTCGGTGAAACCAAGGTCGGCGACCATATCAGGACCATCGGTCTCTGGCGCAACAAGGCCAAGAACGTCATCGCCCTATCGCAGGCGCTGATCCGCGACCATGGCGGCGAGGTGCCGGATGACCGCGATGAACTGGTCAATTTGCCCGGTGTCGGGCGCAAGACCGCCAATGTCGTGCTCAACATGGCCTTCGGCCAGCATACGATGGCGGTCGACACGCATATCTTGCGCATCGGCAACCGGCTTGGCCTGGCGCCCGGCAAGACGCCGGAACAGGTAGAGCAGGGGTTGTTGAAGATCATCCCGGACGAATATATGCGCCATGCGCATCACTGGCTGATCCTGCACGGACGCTATGTCTGCAAGGCGCGCAAGCCGGATTGCCCGGCCTGCGTCATTGCCGATATTTGCAAGGCAGAGGTGAAGACGACCAGCATTCCGGCGCCCCTGGTGCCGATCGCCCCGCTTGAAACTGTCGCCGCCGAAGATCAGGCGCCGTAGCCGCGCGCCATCGCCGCCGCGAACACCGGGATCAGGCTCGGCCGGACTATCAGAAGAACGACTATCTCGGCTGGATCGGCCGCGCCAAGCGTCCGGACACCAGGCGAAAGCGGCTCGACCAGATGCTGGATGAATTGCAGTGTGGCGGTGTCTACATGAATATGGTTTGGCACGGCTGAAGTTCTGCTTCGATTACTAGGCCTTCCCTGGATGATGGCGCGTATCCCCCTGGCCCTTGCCCCGCACCAGCGATTTGCTAAGCGCTGAGGATCAGCGAGGCATATCGTCATGAAAAATCCGCACGGTGTTCCGGTCATCGAGACCCAGCGAACCATTCTAAGGGCGCACCAACTGAAGGATTTCGACGCCTATACCGCCATGTGGGCCGACCCCGTCGTCACCCGTTTCATCGGCGGCAAGCCGCGCACGCGTGAGGAAAGCTGGATGCGCTTCCTGCGCCATGCCGGCCTGTGGTCGCTGCTTGGCTACGGCTTCTGGGCCATCGAGGAGAAAGCGACCGGCCGTTTCATCGGTGAGGCCGGGTTCCACGATCTGAAGCGCGACATGGAGCCGTCGATCGAAGGCATTCCCGAGGCGGGGTGGGCGCTCGCACCGGCCGCGCACGGCGCCGGTCTTGCCACGGAGATCGTCAGGCGCGTGCATGGCTGGGGCGACGAGACGTTCGGAGGTGCCAGAACCGTCTGCATCATCGATCCCGAAAATTCGGCTTCGCTGAACGTCGCCAGGAAGTGCGGCTATATCGAGCTGACGCAGACCCTCTATCATGATGCGCCGACCATGCTGCTGGAGCGGCTGCCCTGAGGGGTGTCAGGCGAGGCGAGGGCGCCGACAATCACCCGGCCAGGCGCTACAAACGCGCAATCCGGACGGAAAACCGCTGCACACCTTGACCTGCCGCAGCCGGCCTTGGGGGCAGCTTCCCTACATGGGCGGCGAACGGAGGTTGGAGGCCTTTCCGACGCCATCACCGCGGGAGCTAGGGCAAAGCCGCCGTCGCGAGGCTCGCCTGCTCCAGCATGGAGGCATCCTCGCCGAAGGCGCGAGTGGCGCGGGCCGCCGCCTCGAGCAGCGGGCGCTTCATGCGCTCAAGGAAGGCAGCGTCGACGCGCGTGCTTGGACCAGCCAGCGTCAAGGCGCCAAGCAGCGCGTGTCCCGGCCCGAAAACCGGCGCCGAGACGCCTGCCGTTTCGGGGTCGCGGTCACCCACAGCGAGACAATTGCACGTTTTGCGGATGGTTTCGTAGGGTTCGCCCTGCTGTCCCGAAAACGCCGCCAGCACGCGCCCGCCCGAACCAGCCAGCAGAGGCAATACGTCGCCTTCGCGTATCGTGTAGCGGATCGGATGCTTGGATTCGACCCGGTAAAGACAGGTGCGCACGTCTCCCGAGCGGACGTAGAAGGCAACACTCTCCCAACTTCGTTCGGAGAGATCGCGCATGATCGGCAACAGGATGTCCACCGCCACCACCGAACACTGGTAAAGCGCGCCCAGCCGAAAGGCGGCGGGTCCGACGCGATAGCGCCCATCGTCCAGGCGCTCGAGCAGTTGCCCGCGCAACAGCGAATTGGCGAGCCGCAGGATCGTGCTTTTGTAAAGACCGGTGCGCATCGCGATTTCAGCAAGACTTAGCGAGCGGTCGGCCGTGCTGAAGGCATCCAGGATGGCGATCGCCCGGTCGAGTGCCGCAACACCTTCGACGGAGGTACGCCGGATTTCCGCATCAGCCGAGTTGCCTGGTAAGTCCATTGCGGTTCCCAATTCGGTGAAGCCCGAGCGGAACCACTCTGTCGCGCCACCGGACCGTTCTGTCCAGTAGAATGTCGTTCCTGTTGACGGAACAAGGTAAAATCTGCTTGAACTTGATCACGGGTCTGTGAACAGGCGCGTTTTGGCAGGCACCGGAGGAGGTGTCGTGATCTGGAGGAATCCCATGCTGAACAGACGCAGATTTTTGATGAGTACGGCGGCGGCTGGCGCGGCCGGGCTGGTGGCATCGCATTTCTCACCCGCCTTCGCCGAAGGTGCGCCTCAAGTCCAGATCTTCGTGCCGGCGGCGCCCGGCGGCGGCTGGGACCAGACGGCGCGCACGATGGATCAGGTGCTGCGCGGCGAGAAGCTCATCTCCGGCTCGCAGATCACCAATGTCGGTGGTGCCGGCGGAACGGTAGGGTTGCCGCAGTTCATCAATCAGTGGAGCGGCAAAGGCAATGCGCTCATGGTCGCGGGCATGGTCATGGTGGGCGCCATCATCGCCAACAAGGCGGCCAACAACCTGACCCAAGTCACGCCCATCGCCCGTCTCACCGGAGAGTTCGAGGCGCTGGTGGTGCCGGCGGACTCGCCGTTCAAGACGGCCGCCGATTTCGTCGCGGCACTGAAGGCCGATCCGACGAAGGTTCCTGTCGCGGGCGGCTCGGCCGGTGGCTCCGACCACATCCTGTTCGGCCTGATCGCCAAGACGGTCGGCGTTCCGGCTCCCAGCCTCTCCTATGTACCGTTCGCGGGCGGCGGCGAAGCTCTGTCGGCATTGCTCGGCAACCAGGTGGCGGCCGGCATTTCCGGCTTCGGCGAGTTCTCCGAGCAAGTCAAGGCGGGCGCGCTCAGGCTGCTCGCCATTTCGGCCGACAAGCGCCAGGACGGCATCGACGCGCCGACGCTCAAGGAAGCCGGTATCGATGTGGAACTGTTCAACTGGCGCGGCGTCTTCGCGCCGCCCGGCATTTCCGACGCCGACAAGGCGGCCATGATCACGCTGGTCGAAGCCATGGCCAAGAGCGATGCATGGGCGACCGAATGCAAGAACCGCAACTGGACGTCCATCCTGCTCACCGGCGACGACTATGCCAAATTCGTCACTGAGGATTCGGCTCGCATCGAGGCCATCCTCAAGGATCTCGGTCTCGCCTGATTTCCCCAAGGGGGCGGCTCGTGCCGCCGCCTCCTTTTCTCGACGCATCGATCGCATGCGGCCATGCAGCGTGAAGGTACGACGAAGCCGGCTGCTGGAGGCGGCTGTTTTGGCCACCAGATCGTGGCCATCCATAGCGGGGAGGACATTCATGAGCACCACCGACCAGCAGGCAGTGCCGCCGCGACTTGCCGTACCGGAATTGTTGATCGGCGTCGGCCTCCTGGCCTGCGCCGGGGCCGTCGCCTGGCAGACGCTGGCGATCCCGGTCTCGCCGCTCTATTCCAAGGTTGGTCCGACCGTCTTTCCCTATCTGACCATGGTCGGCCTGATTGTGCTTTCCCTGCTGCTCATCCTCGCCGCGCTTCGCGGCGGCTGGCAGCCGGAGGAGGAAAAGGAAACGCCGACCGACTGGAAGGCGATGGGCTTCGTCGTCATCGGTCTGCTGGCCAATCTTGTGCTCATCCAGCCGCTCGGTTTCACCGCCGCGTCGGTCATCATGTTCGTTCTCGTCTGCTACGGCTTCGGCAGCAGGCATACGCTGCGCGATGTGCTCACCGGCCTGGTGCTGGCGCTGGCTGCTTATTTCGGCTTTGCCAAGGCGCTCGGCGTCAACATCGGCGCTGGTGTCGTCGAGAACCAGCTGAACATGGTGATCGACGCGTTCACCAGCACGCTGGGAGGCTGACGCCATGGATACGCTCGGCCATCTCGCACACGGTTTCGCGGTCGCTTTCAGCCCGACCAATCTTTTGTGGTGCCTGCTCGGGACGACGCTTGGCACCGCCATCGGCGTGCTGCCTGGCCTTGGGCCAGCACTGACCATCGCGCTGCTCTTGCCGATCACCTATCAGGTGGCGCCGGAGGCGTCCTTCATCCTGTTCGCCGGTATCTATTACGGCGCCATGTATGGCGGCTCGACGACGTCGATCCTTCTCAACACGCCCGGCGAGAGCGCGACCATCGTGACGGCGCTGGAAGGCAACAAGATGGCCCGCTCCGGCCGCGGCGGCGCAGCACTCGCCACCTCGGCGATCGGCTCGTTCGTCGCCGGCACACTCGGCACGCTGGGCGTCGCCTTTCTGGCGCCTATAGTGGTCAAGTTCGCGCTGGCCTTCGGCCCGGCGGAGTATTTCTCGCTGATGGTGCTGGCATTCATCACTGTTTCGGCGGTGCTTGGGTCGTCGTCGGTGCGAGGCTTGACCAGCCTGTTTGCCGGCTTTGTAATCGGGATGATCGGCGTCGATCTGCAGACGGGCCAGCCGCGCTTCACCTTCGGCATGACCGAGTTGCTCGACGGCGTCGACGTCATCATCGCCGCCGTCGGCCTGTTCGCGGTTGGCGAGACGCTCTACATGGCCTCGCGCCGCTATGCCGGCAAAGACGAGATCGTGCCGCTGAAAGGCTCGCTCTACATGACGGCGGCCGAATGGGGGCGTTCGTGGAAGGCCTGGCTGCGGGGAGCGGCGATCGGCTTCCCGATCGGCGCCATGCCGGCCGGCGGCGCCGAGATCCCGACCTTTCTGTCCTATGCCATCGAAAAGAAACTGTCGAAGCACAAGCAGGAGTTCGGTACGGTCGGCGCCATCGAAGGCGTTGCAGGGCCGGAAGCCGCCAACAACGCGTCCGCCGCCGGCGTGCTGGTGCCGATGCTGACGCTTGGACTGCCGACCTCGGCGACGGCGGCGATCATGCTCTCGGCCTTCCAGAGCTACGGCATCAATCCGGGACCGCTGCTCCTGACGACACAGGCCGACCTTGTCTGGGGCCTGATCGCCAGCCTGTTCATCGCCAATGTCATCCTGGTTATCCTCAACCTGCCGCTGATCGGCCTGTGGGTGCGGCTGCTGAAAATTCCCGCGCCGCAGCTTTATGCCGGGATCCTGGTGTTCGCCACTGTCGGTACCTATGGCATCTCGCAGTCGCCGATCGATCTCGTCATCCTCTATCTCCTGGGCGCCGCAGGCTTCCTGATGCGGCGGTTCGATTTTCCGACCGCGCCCGTCATCATCGGCATGATCCTGGGACCGCTCGCCGAAACCCAGTTCCGCCGGGCGATGACCATCTCGAACGGCGACTGGTCGGTGTTTTACAAGCATCCGTTGTCGCTGACCCTGCTGACGCTCGCCTTCATCGGCCTGGTCGGGCCGCATGTCTGGGCCTTCATCGAAAACCGGCGGCGGCGCGGTCCCGAACATGTGCCGGGCGATGCCTGAGCGATCTGAAAAGATATGACAGACTTGCTTTCCGGTATCCGCGTCCTCGACCTGACCAATGTGCTCGCCGGGCCTTACTGTGCCTATCAGCTGGCCTTGCTGGGAGCCGACGTGATCAAGGTCGAGGGGCCGCAAGGCGGCGATCTGGCGCGCCAGCTCGGCGGCTCTCCAAAGCTCAACAATGCCGGCATGGGCGCATCCTTCCTGGCTCAGAACGCCGGCAAACGATCGGTCATGCTCGACCTCAAGAAGGACACGGATCGCGGGCGCTTCCTCGACCTGGTCGCCAGCGCCGATGCGCTGGTGGAGAATTTTCGGCCCGGCGTGATGAAACGCCTCGGGCTTGCCTACGAGATGCTGAGGGCGGTCCGCCCGGGCCTCGTCTATTGCGCGATATCGGGTTTCGGGCAGAGCGGGCCGATGCGCGACAACCCGGCCTATGACCAGATCATCCAGGGTCTTTCCGGGATCATGAGCATAACCGGCACGCCGGAAACCGCGCCGCTGCGCGTCGGCTATCCCGTCGCCGACACGCTGGGAGGCTTGGTCGGCGCGTTCTCGATCGCCGCGGCGCTGGTCAGGCAGAAGACATCGGGCGAGGGCGCGTTCCTCGACGTGTCGATGCTCGAATGCACGCTTTCCGCGCTTGGCTGGCCTGTTTCCAATTACCTGACGGCAGGGGTCGATCCCAAGCCGATGGGCAATGAGAACATGACGGCGGCTCCCTCCGGCGCCTTCCGCACCGGCGACGGGCTCATCAACATCGCCGCCAACAAGCAGGAGCAGTTCGTGACGCTGTGCCGGCTGATCGGACGGCCGGAACTGGCGTCGGACCCGCGCTTTGCCGAGCGCGAGACCCGCAAGCAGAACCGTGCCGCGCTCAAGGTCGAGATCGAGGATGCTCTGGCAAGCGATCCGGCGGCAATTTGGGAAGAGACGCTCAACCGAGCCGGCGTGCCGGCGGGCCGGGTACTGACGATCCCGCAAGTGCTGACCGAACCACAAGTGCTCGAACGCCAGGTGACGGCTCGTTTCGAGGATGTGGCTGGCATGGATGGGCCGCTGACCGTCCTGCGCGGCGGGTTCATGGTAGACGGTACGGCACCGTTGCCGACGCGGCCGCCGCCTGTGCTGGGCGAGCACATGGACGAGGTGTTCGCCAGCCTGCCGCCGCGCGCCAAGGCAAAGGCCCTGACATGAGCGGCGTGGAGAAGAAAACAGGCCGCGCGCGCGGCGAGGAATGGTGGCAGACCGGCATCATCGAGATGAGCCCCGGTGTGATCCGGCTGCGCGGCTACGAGATCCAGGACCTGATCGGCCGCGTCAGCTTCCCGGCTGTCATCTGGCTGATGCTGCGTGGCGAATTGCCCAGCGAGGACGAGGCGGCACTGCTCGGCATTGCCTTGGGGGCGGCCGTCGACCACGGGCCGCAGGCGCCGTCGATCGCCATCGCCCGCATGGCGGCGACCTGCGGCGTCGGCATCAACAGCGCCATGGCCTCGGCCATCAACGTGCTGGGCGACGTGCATGGTGGCGCCGGCGAGCAGGCGCTTTCCTTCTATGGCGATATTGCCGTGGCGCTCGATGGCGGCATGGGCCTCAACGAAGCGGTTTCGACACGTCTCGACCGGCTCTTCGGGCAGGAGAAGGGCTATGTGCCGGGGCTTGGCCATCGCTTCCATCCTGTCGATCCGCGCGCGCCGCGCCTGCTGGAACTGGTCAGAGATTTTGCCGCGCGTGGCGTGGTCAACGGCCGCTTTGCCGACATTGCCGAGGCGATCGAGGCCGACGTCGCGCGGCGCAAGGGCAAAAAAATCCCGCTCAACATCGATGGCGCCACCGCCGTCATCTATGGCGAACTCGGCTTTCCGCCGCCGCTGACGCGCGGACTCTTCGTGCTGTCGCGTTCCGTCGGCATCCTGGCGCATGCCTGGGAGCAATCTCAGCAGTCCGAGCGCAACAAGGGGCCGCTGCCGCGCGAATGGCTGTGGGCCTATAGCGGCCCGCCGGCACGGCCGCTTCCTGAAGATGAGGGCGCGGACAATTGAGGCTTATGCCTGCTCGAGCGGCGCGGGTCCGGGAAACTTCAAGGTGTTCACCAGCGTCGAGAGATCGGGCTCGTCGATGAGCATCGCGGCGTCGGCCGGCGCCAGCCAGGCCCGCTGCCGCCGCTTGGCTTCCTGCCAATCGGCAAGCTCTTCCGTCACTTCCAGCAGAAACACGACGACGTCGACGCGGACAAAGCGGTTGGCCAAACGTTTCCAGTAGGAATAGGTGCCCGCCGGCTGCTTCAGCGTCTTGCCGAGCACGCCGGCTTCCTCCAGTGCCTCGATGGTGGCTGCCTTGCGCCCGCTCTTGCCTTTCATCGGCCATCCCTTGGGCACGATGAAGCGTCTCGTGGTTCTCGATGTGACCAGCATCACCTCGATGCCGCCATGCGCATTCAGCCGGAAGGGGATCGCCGCCACCTGGCGGATCCTTTCGCCTTTACTGGCCAGGCGTACGGCCTTCTTCTTGGTGGCTGCCATCTCAATAATCCAGTCGCTGCAATGCCCTTTAACGTGCTGCGACGCCTTTGCAAAATCCAAACTGCCGCAGGGGCACCTGAAGTGCCCTATCATGTAAGTCGGCTAAATAAAAGAAGCTGCCGTTCGTCAGCGGCAGGTGCTCACGGCGGTGTTGCCGATTATCTGCGTCTGGCAGCTCGGCCTAACCTGCGGCACGACCGGCGGCGGTTGCTGGACGATGATGCGATCCTGGGCACGATACTGCTGTTGCTGCTGCTGAAACTGCTGCCGCTGAACCCGGTTTTGCAAGGCCTGCAGATCGTTCTGCTGGATGACTGTGTTGTTTCTGACCGTGGGATTGAGCACCTGCGCGGAAGCGGGCATCGCAAAGCCGGCGCAAACCGCTCCAGCCAGCACCACCAATCTTGATATCATCGATGAACGACGCGCACACATCCATCTATTCCTGCAAAAAAATCTCATCACACCAGATATATAGGGCTTTTGCCCGACGATGCCATGCGTGAATGCCGATCACCCTCACACCAACCGCGCCCGCTCAAGGGCTGCCACCCGCGCTGGCTGCGTGTTCCGGCAAGGAAGAAGGGTCGGTTGCCGGTTTCAACTTTTTTCCACCAAGGGGTGGGAGATCGAAGGCCGCTTCGGCGCGGCGGAGAATCTGCTGGCACCCCCCGCATTGCACTTGACGGAGGCGATCGATTCGCCGCTCTATCGGGTCGGCGCCGGCCTCGAGCTGAATTGCGTCGATGGCGTCGGCATGTCCGTCAGGTATAATGGCGCCTTCGGGGAAACGGTCAAACAGAATGCAGTCAGCGCGTCTTTCAAGGTCAGTTCTAGGCTGGCTCGAGGCGGAGCCGGGCGGGAGAGATCTTGATGAGGAAATACGCGTATTTCGCAGCAGTGCTGGGTGCTGCCTGCATCGCAGGCCTGCCGGCCATGGCGGCGCAAACCAAGGGCGACAAGGTGGCGGCAACGCCGCCCGCCGCAGCTGACGTGCCGCAACTGCCGGGTGGTGCTTCGGCCTTGTCCGAAACCCATGGCGACTGGACGGTCAATTGCCAGATATCGGGCACGAACAAGGTCTGCAGCCTGTCGCACCAGCAGTTCAACAAGCAAAGCAACCAACGGCTTTTGGCGATCGAGCTGTCGAGCAAGACCGGCGAGGATGCGACCGGAACGCTTGCCCTGCCTTTCGGTCTGGCGCTTGCCAAGGGTGTCGCGCTGACCATCGACGATCAGAAGCTCGACGGCAGCCTGCCGTTCAGCACCTGCCAGGTGGTCGGCTGCCTGGTGCCGGTGGCGTTCGATGCCAATGTCACGCCGCTGCTCAAGAACGGCACCACGCTCAAGATCGATGCGTTCGCGGCCGATACGGGGCAAGTCGTAAGCTTTTCCATCCCGCTCAATGGCTTCGGCGGTGCGCTTGCCCGCACGGCGGAGCTTTTGGCCAACTGACGGCTTGGCTCACCGCAAGCGACAGGGTGTTGGCGGCAAACGCTTCCGCCGACACTTGTCAGACGACGATGGTTTTCAATCTATCGGCGATGAGCGCGGCAAGCCGTGCCGCTACCTCGTCCTTGGTCATTTCAGGCCATTCCTCGACGCCGGCCTTCGACACGATCCGCACCCGGTTGCGATCACCCCCCATCACGCCTGAAGGACCGATGCCGCTTTGGTGCGACACATCGTTGGCGACGATGAGATCGGCCCCTTTCTTCGTGAGCTTGGCCTCGGCGTTGCGCAAGAGATCCTGCGTCTCGGCGGCAAAGCCGACGACCAGGCCTGGTCGTTGCTTGTGATGGCCGACACCCGCCAGGATGTCGGGGTTTTCGACCATGCGCAGCACCGGCGGGCCTTCGCCCACGACCTTCTTGATCTTCTCACCGGCTGAATTCTCGGTGCGCCAGTCGGCAACGGCGGCGACGAACACCGCGGCGTCGGCGGGCAGAAGCTGTTCCACAGCGTCGCGCATCTCCTGCGCCCGTTCGACATGGAGGGTCTTCACTCCGGCCGGATCGGCGATGGTGACGGGACCGGAGACGAGGCGCACATCGGCGCCGAGCCTTGCCAATGCCGCGGCGATGGCGTGGCCCTGCTTGCCGGACGAGCGGTTCGCGATATAGCGAACCGGGTCGATCGGCTCGTGCGTCGGGCCTGACGTGACGATGATCTTGCGCCCGGCCAGTGGCCTGGGGCCGGCATCGAGCAGCGCCTCGACCGCGGCGACGATCTCAAGCGGTTCGGCCATGCGGCCTTCGCCGGCCTCGTTGCTCTCTGCCATCTCACCCTTGGCAGGGCCGACGAAGGTGATGCCGTCCTTGCCCAAGCTCGCGCGGTTGCGGCGGGTGGCGGGATGCGACCACATCCTGGGGTTCATCGCCGGGGCCATCAGCACCGGCTTGTCGGTGGCGATGAGCACGGTCGAGGCCAGATCGCTGGCATGGCCATTGGCGAGCTTGGCCATCAGGTCGGCGGTGGCGGGCGCCACCACCAGGAGGTCCGCCTCGCGCGACAGCCTGATGTGGCCGACGTCGTGCTCGTCATTGCGGTCGAACAGGTCGGTGAAGACATGGTCGGCGGAGAGCGCACCGACCGACAGCGTGGTGACGAACTCCTGCGCCGCCGATGTCATGACGACGCGCACCGCCGCGCCGCGCTCGCGCAGCCGACGGATGAGGTCGAGCGCCTTGTAAGCGGCGATGCCGCCGCCGATGATAAGCAGGATGCGCTTGTTGGAAAGCGTGCCTCGCGGCAAGCTCTTGCCTGCTAGTGCCGACGCCGGGGTCAGGGTGGCTTGCGAAGTGGCCAGTTCGTGAAGGGCTTTCTCGATCTGGTCGAGACGGCCAACAGGGCCGACCTGGCCCTCGACGGCGGCCCGGATCATCACCCGCGCCTGTTCTTCCATGGAGCGATCGTTTTCCGCCGCCAGACGGCGCAGCAACTCCTTGACCTCATCGTCTAGGTTGCGGATCGTGATGCTGGCCATGTGATTGCACTCTACTCATCTTACTTGATGGCGATGATAGCAATGCAATCAAATTGCCGCAAGCAGCTGGCTTGCCGCGAACACAGGCCTAATGAAGCTTCCAGGCAATGTAGACCAGCGTCAGCGCGATCACCCATAATGCAACACGGCCGGAACGGCTGTAGCGCGCTTCGGCCTTGCCTATGGCGCGGGCGGTCGCCTCATCGAAGCGCAGGCCGTGCTCGGCCATCAGGTCGATCTCTCGCGACAGCCGTTCCGTACGGGCCGCGAGTTCCGGCGCCTGGCGGATCAGCGCCAGCATCGCCTTGCCGCCGTCGCGCGCGTCGGCCAGCAGGCCGCGCGGCCCGAGGTTCCCGGCTATCCAGCCGCCGACCACCGGTTCGGCGGTCTTCCACATGTTGAAAGCCGGATCGAGCGTGCGCGCCACGCCCTCGACAACCACCATGGTCTTCTGCAGCAGGATCAATTCCGGCCGTGTCGCCATGTCGAAGAGTTCGGTCACCTCGAACAGCAGCGTCAGAAGCTTGGCCATCGAAATGGTTTCGGCGGGTTGGCCGTGGATCGGCTCGCCGATGGCGCGGATCGCCTGCGCGAAGGCAGAGACATTGTGCTGGCGCGGCACATAGCCGGCCTCGAAATGGACTTCGGCGACGCGCAGATAGTCGCGTGTGATGAAGCCGTAGAGGATTTCCGCGAGGAAGCGGCGCTCCTTCTTGCCGAGGCGCCCGGCAATGCCGAGATCGACGGCGACGATGGTGCCGTTCGCCTCGACGAACAGATTGCCCGGATGCATGTCGGCGTGGAAGAAGCCGTCGCGCAGCGTATGGCGCAGGAAGGACTGGATGAGGTTGGTGGCGATTGCCTTAAGGTCATGGCCGGCGCTTTGCAGGCCGGCGATGTCGTTCATCTTGACGCCGTCGACCCATTCCATGGTCAGCACGTCGCGGCCGGTGCGTTCCCAGTCCACCGAAGGGACGCGAAAGCCAGGGTCTTCCCTGGTGCTTTGGCCAAGTTCCGAGAGCGCGGCCGCCTCGAGGCGCAGGTCCATCTCGATCCTGGTGGTCTGCGCCAGCGTCTCGGTCACCTCGACCGGCCTCAATCGGCGCGACGACGGTATGTATTTCTCCTGCAGGCGGGCGGCGAGGAAATAGCTTTCGAGGTCCTGGAAGAAGCGGCGGCGCACGCCCGGCCGGATGACCTTGACCGCTACCTTCCTGGCGACGCCACCATCGACGGTTTCAGCGGCATGGACCTGAGCGATGGAAGCCGCGGCGACCGGGTCGCCGAACTGCTTGTAAAGATCGCCGAGTTTGCGCCCGAGCGAGGCTTCGATGGCGGCGACCGCTTCGGCCGTCGGGAAGGTGTGCATCTTGTCCTGCAGCATGGCGAGATCGAGCGCCATGTCGTTGCCGACGACATCGGGCCGCGTCGCCAGGAACTGGCCAAGCTTGACGTAGGATGGGCCGAGCCGGACCACCGCCTTGGCCAGCCGATCGCTGCGCTCATAGGCGAGCGCGCGGCGGCGGGTGAACAGCCGCGCCAGCCGCCAGCCGAATTTCGGCAGGCCGGATAGTTCCTCGCCGGGCAAGGCGGCAACGACGCCCTCGCGCACCAGCACCCAACCGGCCCGTACGAGCCGGAACGCCGCGCTGACGGTGCTCATGGCCGCGTCCGCCCTACCGGTTCATCGAACTGGCGCAAGGCTCGTCGCGTGAGGAAGATCGGCGACGGCTTCAAAGCTTCCAGCCCGAATGCAGGGCCGCTATGCCGCCGGAATAGTTGCGGAAGGAGACGCGGTCGAAGCCGGCCCGAGAAATCATCGCCGCGAAGTTTTGTTGATTGGGGAATTTTGCGATCGATTCGACCAGATAGGAATAGGGCTCGCCGTCCCCGGTGACCAACTTGCCGATCCTGGGGATGGCATTGAACGACCAGGCTTCGTAGACCTTGTCGAGCAGCGGCATCTCGACCTCGGAGAACTCCAGGCACAGGAGACGGCCGCCGGGCTTCAGCACGCGCAATGCCTCGCCCAGGGCCACGTCGATATGCGGGACATTTCGAATGCCGAACGCGATGGTGTAGGCGTCGAAGCTGGCGTCAGGGAAGGGCAGTTCCTCGGCGTTGGCCTCGACGAAATCGGTGTTGCCGGACAATCCCTTCTTATCGGCCCTGTCGCGCCCGACGGCGAGCATCGAGCCATTGATGTCGAGCACGGTGGCATGGGCATGGCCATGGCTGGCATCGACGATGCGAAAGGCGATGTCGCCGGTACCACCGGCAACGTCGAGCACGCGCCAGCCCGCGCGCTTGGGCGGATTGAGCCAGGCGACCATGGCATCCTTCCACAGCCGGTGCAGGCCAGCAGACATCAAATCGTTCATCAGGTCGTAGCGGTTGGCGACCTTGTGGAAAACATCGTTGACCAGGGATTGCTTCTCGCCTTCCCCTACACGCTTGAAACCATAGGAGGTTTCCATGCCGCTGGCGGCCGTGGTTCTCTCAACTGACATTTTTTTGATCCGTCATAAAACCGGCGGGACCATAGCCGATCGATGATGCGGGCGCTATTGTTTAAGGCGCGGTGTTCAGCCGCGCTTCCAGGTGGTGGGTTTCAAGACCTGGACTGACCGACGGGATGTTTGAATGCCTCTGAAAGCGGAACTGCACTGCCACATCGAAGGGGCAGCGGCGCCCGATCTCGTCATCCGCCAGGCGCAGAAATACGGCAAGGACACTTCGCCTTATATCCAGAACGGTTCTTTCGTCTGGCACGATTTCACCTCCTTTCTCGCGGCCTATGACTTCTCCGCCGACCTGTTCCGGACCGAGGAGGATTATGCGCGGCTGGCCGACCACTATCTGACCAGCCTGGCCCGCGATGGCGCCATCTACTCCGAGGTGTTCACCTCGCCCGACCACGCGACGAAAGCCGGGCTGTCACCCAAGGCCTACACCGATGCGCTCGGCGAAGGCATGCTGCGCGCCAAGGCAAAAACCGGCATCGAGGGGCGTATGATCGTCACCGGCGTGCGCCATGTCGGTGTCGAGTCGATAGAGCGTGCGGCACGCTTCGCGGCGCGCTGTGGCCATCCGCTGGTCACCGGGTTCGGCGTCGCCGGCGATGAGCGCATGGGCGAGATGGAGGACTATGTCAGGGCTTTCGAGATCGCGCGCGAGGCCGGGCTCGGCATCACCGTCCATGCCGGCGAACTGACGGGCTGGGAAACCGTCCAGGCGGCACTCGACCATATCCGCCCGTCGCGCATCGGCCATGGCGTGCGCGCCATCGAAAACCCCGACCTTGTCCGGCGTATCGCCGACCAGGGCGTCGTGCTGGAATGCTGCCCCGGCTCCAATGTCGCGCTCAAGGTGTTCGACAGTTTCGCCGACCATCCCTTTCCCGCCCTGCAGGCGGCCGGCTGCAAGGTGACGCTCAACTCCGACGACCCGCCCTATTTCTGGACCTCGCTGAAGCGCGAATACGATATCGCCGCCGAACATTTCTCGATGAGCGAAAAGGCGCTTGCCGCCGTCACCAGAACCGCCATCGAAGCCGCCTTCGTCGACAGGAAGACCAAGACAGCGCTTCTTGGTCGGTTGGACGCGAAAGTTCGGTGAACAGTGAGTAGTCGGTAGTCGGTAGTGGCGGTGCACGCATCGAGCGGTTGAAGGGCGGCGCTTTCACTGACGCAGGGACTCGCAAATCGGCTCACTATTCACTACTCACTGTTCACCACTCACTATTCCGTCGGAGCACATCATGAAGGGCGTCACCGTCGTCGATCATCCGCTTGTCCAGCACAAGCTGACCATCATGCGCAAGAAGGAGACCTCGACGGCCGGCTTCCGGCGGTTGCTGCGTGAGATATCGCTGCTGCTCGGCTATGAGGTCACCCGCAATCTCGAACTGACGACGACAACGATCGAAACGCCTATGGAGACGATGGAGGCTCCGACGCTGGAGGGCAAGAAGCTGGTCTTCGCCTCGGTGCTGCGCGCCGGCAACGGCTTGCTCGAAGGTTTGCTCGACCTGGTGCCGGCGGCCCGCGTCGCCCATGTCGGCCTCTACCGCGATCATGAAACGCTGGAGGCCGTCGAGTATTTCTTCAAGGCGCCGAGCGACCTCGCCGACCGACTGGTCATCGTCGTCGACCCGATGCTGGCGACAGCCAATTCGGCGATCGCGGCGATCGACAAGTTGAAAGATCGCGGCGCCACCAACATCCGCTTCCTGTGCCTGCTGGCGGCGCCCGAAGGCATCGAGCGCTTTACCACGGCGCATCCGGATGTTCCGGTCTTCACCGCGTCCATCGACCGCCAGCTCAACGAGAAGGGCTACATCATGCCCGGCCTTGGCGATGCCGGCGACCGCATGTACGGGACGAAGTAATACCCGAGCAATGTGCTTGGTATTTTTTACCAGGCCTTTACGCAAAGACGTGGTTCCGGCGCGCGTTAAAGCGGCAAACACCATCCGGCGCTAATGATCAGCTCTTCACAAAGGCCGATCCATGCTGCGCAAGCTTCTCATTCTCAGCGTCTTTGCCGGTGCGTCGGCATCGATCCCGGTCGTCTACCAGTCGAATCCGCGAATATTCGAAAACCTGCTGAAATCGGCGGTGACGGCCAAGCCAGCGGCCGAGACGCAACCGGATGTCAGCCTGGCCTCCGTTCCCGACAAGCCGGTAGCGCCGCTGCCGACCGGCCGGAAGGTCGTGGTCGCGGCGGACGGGCGCGGACACTTCTCGTCGACCTTCAAGCTCAACGGCCGTCAAGTCGACGGCATGATCGACACCGGTGCGACGCTGGTCGCGGTCAACATGTCGACGGCACGCCGGATCGGACTGTCGCTCAATCCCTCCGATTTCAGCCACGAGGTCAACACCGCCAACGGCACCATCAAGGCAGCCGTGGTGACGATTGATCGCTTGCAGATCGGCAGCATCAGCGTCGAGGGTGTGCAGGCGATCGTACTCGACGACAGGGCACTGCGCACCAACCTGATCGGCATGAGCTTTCTCAACAGACTCGGCAAATACCAGGCCGAAAACGGCACATTGCTGCTGGTTCAGTAGGTCCACTCAGCCACGCGGCAGAATCCGCCGGATGACCGACTTGTCGGCGGCCGGCTTCGAAGCGCCGATCGCATAGGCTGAAAGCACGGTCGCGGCCGCCGTCTCGGCATCGGACGGTGAGCGGGCGTGGATCAGAGCCAGCGCATCTCCGGCGTGTACTTCCGCGCCTATGGGCAGCAGCCTTGTGATGCCGACCGAGGGGTCGATCCTGTCGTCGGGCCGGGTGCGCCCGCCGCCCAGGCCGACGACCGCGAGACCGATGTCGCGGGTGGCGATGCCAGTGACGAAACCCTCCGACGTCGCCTTCACCGCGATTTCCGTTGCTGCTTCCGACAGATATTTCTCTGGCTTCTCGATGAAATCGGCGGGGCCGCCAAGCACCGTCACCATGCGCGCGAAGGTGGCGGCTGCGCGGCCGCTGGCGAGTGTCTCGGTGGCGCGTCGCATGCCGTCCTGGTTCGACGACACCAGTCCCGCCGACTGCAGCATTTCGGCTGCCAGCGCCAGCGTCACGTCCTCCAGCCGCCGGTCGCGCAGGCGGCCGGTCAGGAAATCGACGGCATTGCGCACCTCGACGGCATTGCCGGCGGCGGAGGCAAGCGGTTCGTTCATGCCGGTGATCAGCGCCGAGACTTTCAGTCCGGTGCCGCTGGCGACCTCGACGAGGCTATTGGCAAGCGCGGTCGCATCTCGGGATTTCTCCATGAAGGCGCCATTGCCGACCTTGACGTCGAGCACCAGCGATTGCAGGCCCGCCGCGAGCTTCTTCGACAGGATCGATGCGGTGATCAGCGGCACGGACTCCACGGTTCCGGTCACGTCGCGGATGGCGTAGAGCCGGCGATCGGCAGGTGCCAGGTCGGCGGTTTGGCCGATGATGGCGCAGCCGGTTTCAAGCACGGCTTTGCGGAACAGCGTGATGTCGGGTTGGCTGATATAGCCGGGAATGGCATCCATCTTGTCCAGCGTGCCGCCGGTATGGCCGAGGCCACGGCCCGAGATCATCGGCACATAGGCACCGCAGGCGGCAACGATCGGCGCCAGCATCAGCGAGACATTGTCGCCGACACCGCCCGTGGAATGCTTGTCGGTGACAGGGCCTGGCAAATCCGACCAGTCGAGCACGTCGCCGGAATCGCGCATGGCCAGCGTCATCGCCACCGCCTCGTCGCGGTTCATGCCGTTGAAGAACACCGCCATGGCGAAGGCCGCGACCTGGCCGTCGGTGACGGTACCCGACGTCACGCCGTCGATGAAGGCGGCGATCTCGTGAGGCGCCAGCCTGTGGCCGTCGCGCTTGTGACGGATGATTTCCTGTGGAAGCATCAGCTCTCCAGCAGCCCGTCACGGAACACGCGCTGCAGCACCGTTGCCAGCCGCGATCCGCCAACCGGCGCCATGTCCTTGGTTTCCTGGTGCGAAAGCTCGGCTCCGGTCATGCCGGCGGCCAAATTGGTGATGACCGAACAGGCAGCGACGCGAAGGCCGAGGAAACGCGCGAGAATCACTTCCGGCACGGTCGACATGCCGACGGCGTTGGCGCCCATGATGCGCGCCATGCGGATTTCGGCCGGCGTCTCGAAGCAGGGGCCCGAGAACCACATGTAGACGCCCTTGTGAAGCGCAGTGCCGGTCGCCTTCGCCGCGCCTTCGATCGCGTCGCGGATACCGGCATCATAAGCTTCGGTGAGGCCGACGAAACGGCGGTCGCTGGGCTCGCCGATCAGCGGGTTGGTGCCGGAGAAGTTGATATGATCAGTGAGCAGCATCACCGAACCCGGCGGCATATCCGGATCGACCGAGCCGGCCGCGTTGGTGAGGATCAGTTTCGTGATGCCGATGCCGGCGAGCACTTCCAGCACCGGACGCATCGCCGCGGCATTCCCATGCTCATAGTAGTGGGCGCGGCCGGACAGCATGAGCACCGGAACGCCGGCAAACAGCCCGGCGACCACTTGGCCGGCGTGGCCGCTGACACCGCTCCTGGGAAAGCCGGGCAGGTCGGCATAGGAGACGCGGATCGGATTCTCGATCCGGTCGACCAAGCCGCCCAGGCCCGAACCCAGCACAAGCGCGGTCGACGGCGCCAGGCCGTCCAGCCTTTCGATAAGGTGGTCGACCGTTTTTTGCGTCATATCAGCCAGCTCTTCATTTCAGAATGTCGCCGCGGAAGCCGTAGGGCAGCATGTCGCCCATGGTCACGGTTTCGGCCACGCCGGTGTTGTCGCAGAGATAGAGCTTCGTTTCCGGGCGGCAGAATTCGGCCAGTCGCTGGCGGCAGCCGCCGCAAGGCGAGCATTTGGCCATGCGTTCGGCAAGGACGGCGATTTCAACGATCTTGCCGCCGCCGCCCATGATATAATGGCCAAGCGCGGTGGTCTCGGCGCACCAGCCTTCCGGATAGGAGGCGACCTCGATGTTGGCGCCGGTGAAGACGCGTCCGTCCTCGGTGCGTATGGCGGCACCCACCGGGAACTTGGAATAAGGCGCATAAGCCTTGGCCATGGCAGCCTTGGCCGCTTCGAACAGATCATGCGACATTCAGGTGTTCTCTCCGATGATCGTGTGCAAAACCCGGCGCTCGTCTGCGCCGAACTGTCGACCTTTAGCGTTCCTTGACATAGGGCACGCCGCCGGCGCGCGGCGGGATGGCCTTGCCGATGAAGCCGGCAAGCAGGATGACGGTGAGGATATAGGGCAGGGCCTGCATGAACTGCACCGACACCTTGCCGACAATGGGCAGCGGCGTTCCCTGCAGGCGGATCGACGCCGCGTCGAGGAAGCCGAACAGCAGACAGGCGAACATGGCGTTGACCGGCTTCCATTTGGCGAAGATCAGCGCGGCCAGCGCGATGTAGCCCTTGCCCGCGGTCATGTCCTTCACGAAGCCGCCATTCTGCACCATCGAAAGATAGGCGCCTGCAAATCCGGTCAGGATGCCCGTGCAGATCAGCGCGCGATAGCGCAGCCAGGCGACCGAGATGCCGGCGGTGTCGACCGCGGCCGGATTCTCGCCGACCGCGCGCAGCCTGAGGCCAAAACGCGTGCGAAACAGCACCCACCAGGTGAACGGCACCATCGCAAAGGCGAAATAGACGAGGATTGAATGGCCGGAGATCAGTTCGGCATAGATCGGACCGATGATCGGCACGCCCCTGATTGCATCGGCGCCGGGCCAGATGATCGCCTCGAATCGTTCGCCCGGTTGCAGCGCCGGCGTGCGGCCACCCTGCTGGAACCATGCCTGGCCGAGAATGATGGTCGATCCGGCGGCGACGAAGTTGATCGCAACGCCCGAAACGATCTGGTTGCCGCGATGGGTGATCGAGGCAAAGCCGTGCACCAAAGCGAAGGCGACAGAGATCAGGATCGCCATGCCGAGACCGATAAGCGCCGAATGGAACACGGAAGCCGCGGCAGCACCCGCGAAGGCGCCGACCAGCATCTTGCCTTCGAGGCCGATGTCGAAAATGCCGGCCCGCTCCGAATAGAGGCCGGCGAGGCAGGCAAGCAGCAGCGGCACTGACAGCCGGATGGTAGAGTCCAGCACCTGGATGATCGCGTTGAAGATATCCATCTCAGGCGCCCTTCCCGTTGACAGCCTGCATGCCCACCGATTTCGGGCTGAACGAGGCGAACAGAGCCTGGATATAGGGCCTGAACATATGCTCCAGCGCGCCGGCGAAGAGGATGACCAATCCTTGAATGATGACGATCATGTCGCGGCTGATTGCCGGCATCTCGAAGGCGAGTTCGGCGCCGCCCTGGTAAAGCATGCCGAACAGGATCGCCGCCAGCACGATGCCGACCGGATGCAGGCGGCCCATCAGCGCCACTGCGATACCGACGAAACCGGCGCCAGAAACGAAGTCGATCGCGACATTGTGCTGGTCGCCCATCACCGGGTTGAGCGCCATCATGCCGGCCAGCGCGCCCGAGATCATCATCGCAGTGATGATGATGCGGGTTTCCGAAATGCCGGCATAGCGGGCCGCTTTCGGGCTGTGGCCATAGGTGCGCATCTCATAGCCGAGCTTGGTGCGCCAGATCAGCAGCCAGACCAGGAAAGCCATCACCAGCGCCAGCAGGAAGCAGATGTTGAGCGGGGCCGAGCGGATCTTGGCGCCGAACAATTCGATGATCCAGTTCAGTTTCGGCAGCTCCGCACCGGCGAGGAAGTTGCGCGTCTGCGGCGCCTGCGACCCTGCCGGCTTCAGCGGACCGACCAGCAGGTAGACCATGATCGAGGCGGCGATGAAGTTGAACATGATTGTCGTGATGACGATGTGCGAGCCGCGCTTGGCCTGCAGGTAGGCGGGGATCAACGCCCACAATGCGCCCACGAGCGCCGAAGCGACGATTGCCAGCGGAAATGTCAGCCACCAGGGCAGTGTGCTGTCGAAGGAAAGGCAGACGATGGCGATGCCGAGGCCAGCGATGTAGGCCTGTCCCTCGGTACCGATGTTGAACAGGCCGCAATGCGCCGCCACCGCCACCGAAAGCCCGGTGAATATGAAGGTCGTAGCGTAGAAGAGGGTGAAGGCGATGCCGGTGCCCTTGCCGAAGGCGCCTTCGACCAGGATGACGGCGGCACGGAAGGGGTTTTCGCCGACGAGCATGACGACGAAGCCAGCGACGATGAAGGCGACCGACAGATTGATCAGCGGGATCAGCCCGTAGTCGGCCCAGGCCGGCAATTTGGCGTAAGGCGTGCTCATTGCGCCGCCTCCCGATGCTCGACACCGGCCATCAGCAGGCCAAGCTCGCCTTCGGTCGCGTCGGGGCCGCGCTCGCCAACGACCCGGCCGGCAAACATCACCAGGATGCGGTCGGAGAGCGAGCGGATCTCGTCTAGCTCGACCGAGACCACCAGCACCGCCTTGCCCTGGTCGCGCATGGCGATCAGGCGCTTGTGGATGAACTCGATGGCGCCGACGTCGACGCCCCGCGTCGGCTGGCCGACGATCAGCACGCCGGGGTCCTGCTCGATTTCACGCGCGAGCACGATCTTCTGCTGGTTGCCGCCGGAAAAATTGGCCGTCTTCAGGCGCGGATTGCCGGGACGAATGTCGTATTTCTCGATCTTGTCCCTGGCATCGGCCATGATGGCATCGATGTTGAGAAACGGTCCTCTGAGGTAACGGGGATCGTCGTGGTAGCCGAGGATGGAATTCTCATTCTCCTCGAAGGCCAGCACCAGCCCGACATGGTGGCGGTCTTCCGGTACGTGCGCGAGGCCACGGTCGCGCAATTCGCCGGGATCGGCCTTGCCGGTGAGATCGATCGGCTTGCCGTCGAGCGTCACGGAACCGGAAACGGCGTGCCTGATGCCGGAAATCGCCTCAAGCAACTCGGATTGCCCGTTGCCGGCGACGCCGGCGATGCCGACGATCTCGCCGGCTCTGATATCGAAGGAGACGTCGTCGACCATGGTGACGCCACGGGAATCCCTGACCGTCAGGTTCTTGACCGCGAGCTTGACGGCACCGGCCTCGGCTTCGCCCTTTTCGACCCTCAAGAGGACACGCCGCCCGACCATCAGTTCGGCCAGTTCCTCGACGGTGGTTTTCCTGGTCTCCCGGGTCGCCACCATCGTGCCCTGACGCATCACCGACACGGTGTCGGTGATGGCCATGATCTCGCGCAGCTTGTGGGTGATCAGCACCACCGTCTTTCCCTGTTCCTTCAACTGCCTGAGGATGCGGAACAGGTGGTCGGCCTCGGCCGGCGTCAAAACGCCCGTCGGCTCGTCGAGGATCAGGATTTCGGCGCCGCGATAAAGCGCCTTCAGGATTTCCACACGCTGCTGCAGGCCGACCGGCAGTTCTTCGATGATCGCATCGGGATCGACGTCCAGCCCGTATTCGCGCTCCAGCCGGTCAAGCTCGGAGCGCGCCTTGGCGATGCTGCTCTTCAGAAGCGCATCGGTTTCGGCGCCGAGGATGATGTTCTCCAGCACCGAGAAATTGTCGACCAGCATGAAATGCTGGTGCACCATGCCGATGCCGAGCGCGATCGCGTCGTTGGGTGTCTTGATCGATGCCAGCTTGCCGCCGACGCGGATCTCGCCGCTGTCGGCCTGGTAGAAACCGTAGAGGATCGACATCAGCGTCGACTTGCCGGCGCCGTTCTCGCCGACGATGCCGTGGATGGTGCCGCGCGCGATCTCAAGATTGATGTCGCGGTTGGCGCGCACCGCGCCGAAACTCTTGTTGATGCCGATCAGTTCGATTGCGGCTTGCGCCATGCAGCCTGTCCCACTCTTATTTTTTTATCGCTTGGTCAAAACGCCTAGCATGGCGCTCCGCCCATGCCAATTGTCCGGAGCAGCATCCACTCTCGACAAATCCCCGCGCGCTTGTCAATTTCGAACGTGGCCGAAGCTCTCACATTCGCTACTATGGCGAGGTCGATTTGACGTTGCGGCGCAAGGTGTCGCGGTACAAACTGGGGACTTTGCATGATCATGCCCGCCGACCGGCTGACGACGCTGGAAATCCGCGCAGCGGAGCAGGAGAAGACCATCGAGGAACTGTCGGGCCAGATCGCCGAGCAGTGGAAGGTGATCGAACGCATGCAGCGCAAGCTTGATGCGCTGACAGACCGCTTCCTGGCGCTTGAAGAGCAGGCGGCACCGGATGTGCCGGTGACCAAGCCGCCACACTGGTGAGGAGAGGGGGAGGGCACCGATCATGGCCGGTGAGAGCGATCGTATCGCCAGGGCCGGCGACTATGTGCTGGGCCTGATGAACGATGCCGAGCGCGAGCGGGCCGAGCGCGATCTCGAGATCGACCCTGCGTTCCGCGACGCGGTGGTGCAGCTGGCCGAGCGCATGCATGTCTTCGATCGCGCCGAAAAACCAGCCGGCGTCAATCATTGGGAACTGGTTACGCAGCGACTCGCCGAATTGCCGCAGATGCAAGGCGTTGGCCTGGGCGGCAATGATGCCAAGTCGCCGACAGTGATCCGAAGCTTGTCCCGTCAGCCGTACGGCGTTGGTGTGCATTCGCTCGGCGGTAGGCGTGGACTTGTCGTCATGGCCGGGCTGATTGCGGCCTTCGCGCTCGGCTATCTCCTGGGCACATTGTGATGGAGCCGGCGCGACATCAGCATCATCGTGTCGCCGTCCTGCTCGCACAGCTCGATCGTGTCCCAGCCGAGCGCCGCGTAGAACTCGCGCGCTTGCCAAGTGTAGAGGTAGAGCGTCTCGACGCCGGCTGACGCCGCATGCGCTTCGATCGCCTCGACCAGCGCGGTGCCGGTTCCCTTGCCTCGATGGCCGGCGTCGACGACAAGCCCGGCCAGCCACGGTGTCAGATCATGCGCCGGTTCCAGTTCGTGGCGGACCAGCAGGCAGGTGCCTATCGGCACATCGTTCACACGGGCAACCAGAGCCTTTTCGAGGCCGTCGCTGGTCAGCAGGTTGCGGAGCCCTGCCGCATCCTCTTCCAGCGTCCTTCCCGTGCCCTCGAAGAAGGCGGCAATCCGCAGTCGCGCGACGACTTCGATGTCATGCCCGCGCATGGGTTCGATCGTTGGCTGCATTCCTCGCTCCATGCCATCTGCGAGCTTCGTTCGATCGGCAAAAGCAAAACCGCCGGGCTTTCGCCCAGCGGTTGCAGATCATGGCCGTACGCTGCCGCCGATCAATAGGGGCAGGCGTTGTCGGCTGTGTAGTCGTGCACCTTGACCGTGCCGGCGATGATGTCGGCCTTGGCTTTTTCGACGGCCGCCTTCATTTCGTCGGTCACCAGTGCCTTGTTGTTGTCGTCCATGGCGTAGTCGACGCCGCCTTCCTTGAGGCCGAGATTCTCGACGCCACCCTTGAAGGTGCCGTTCTTGCCATCCATGAAGGCGGTGTAGACGGCAACGTCGACGCGCTTCAGCATCGAGGTCAGCACCTTGCCGGGCTGCAGGCCGTTCTGGTTGGAATCGACGCCGATGCCGAGCTTGCCGGCATCGGCCGCCGCCTGCAGCACACCGACGCCGGTGCCGCCGGCGGCCGCGTAAACCACGTCGGCGCCCTGGTCGATCTGCGTCTTGGCGATCTCGCCACCCTTGGCCGGATCGTTCCACGCCGCCGGCGTATCGCCAGTCATGTTCTGGATGACGTCGGTCGCGCCAGCGGACTTGGCGCCGCCGACATAGCCGCATTCGAACTTGCGGATCAGCGGGATGTCCATGCCGCCGACGAAGGCAACCTTCTTCGACTTCGACGCCATCGCGGCCATGATGCCGACGAGATAGGAGCCTTCATTCTCCTTGAACACCAGCGAGCGGACATTGGGCAGGTCGACCGCATCGTCGATGATGGCGAAGTTGAGGTCCGGGTATTCGGCCGCGACCTTCTTCAGCGCATCCTCCCAGGCAAAGCCGGCCATGACGATCGGGTTGTGGCCGTCCTCGGCGAAGCGGCGCAGCGCCTGCTCGCGCTGCGAGGCGTTGGACACTTCGAACTCGACATAGGCGACGCCGGTCTCGGTCTTGAATTTTTCGGCGCCATGGTAGGCAGCCTCATTGAAGGATTTGTCGAACTTGCCGCCCAGATCATAGAGGATGGCCGGCTGGACATCCGCGGCGAAAGCCGGAAGAACCATTGCGGTTGCGGCCAGAAGGCCGAGAACGATACGTTTCATGTGATCCACACCCTGTCGGTTATTTTTTCCGTTGCACACCGCCTGCTGCCCGGTTCTCCGGCAAGCAAACGACGTTAGCCAGGAGTGTATTGCCCTCCCGCTCCCGGGCAATCTGGCACGGCCCGAAACAAAATTCACGTGGAATTTTGACCTTTTGGAAAAGCGTGCCACGGGCAAGCCACGCCGCAACCCGATCTTGCGCGCAGCTTTCAGCAGCCGGCCGGAACGGTGCGGGAGATGGGTTCAGTTCGCGGCGAACTGTCCCGTGCGCCGCTGCCGCCGATAGCCGATGGCGTACAGCAGCAAGGCCAGCACCGCGAAGACGGCAAAGCCCGGCTGGTTGAGCACCCAGGCGATGACTGTGTCCCACAGCAGCGGACTGGCCTTGGCGCGGACGAAGGTTTCGAAGGCGGCCCGCGTGTCCGGCGAGACGGCCAGCCAACTGGCGTTGAGCGGGGTCAGCACAAGGGCCGAAGCCGCCACCGTGCGCGTCGTGTCGAGCACCGCCATAATGACGGAAACCGATAGCGCGACCATGGCCGCAAGACGAAAGACGAAGCGAAACATCAAGGCTCTCCCCCGGTTCCCCCTGGACGCTGACCAGAAGACCGCCGGTACATGTCCGAAACAGAAATAGAATGCGTGCGGTTCAGCTGCAATCGCGATACGCGAATTTAAGGCCCGCGCTTTTCTGGGCCCTATGCGACCGGCTCGCGCCTGGGGCGGTGAACGAGCCAGACGGCAAGAATGCCTCCGGCAATGGCGCCGACCACCAGCCCGGCCAATCCGATGAAGGCGGCAAAGTAGCCGCAGCCGCCCTCGAAGCAACTGACCTCGGCGACATCGGCGATCACCGAGCCAGCCAGGAAGCCGCCAACCGCGCCAATGATCGCGCCCAGGACGATGCCGAGCAAGGCAGCCACGATGGAAGCGAAGACCGACGGCGCTTCGATCCGCGACCTGGCATAGACGCCCTCGGCGCCGGACCCACGGCGCAGCAGATAGATGCAGAGCAGGCCGATGGCGATTTCGGCGCCGCCGATAAGCAGGCTCCTGGCGGAAAAGACGAAATCGGGCACGGCGAGCACATAGGCTTGCCTCGCCAGCACCCAGGCTATGGTCGCCACCTGCCAGATGATGAACTGGCGCGGGAAGCGCGCCGAGCGGCCAAAGGCAAGGCCGAGCAAATAAAGCCCCCACAGGATGGTGATGATGTCGACGGCAAGCCCGCCAAGGAGGAAATAGAAAATCCTGTCCGGCAGGCCGGAATTGCCGGTCAGCCACCAGGCGGAGGCCAGGCCGTAGACCGACCACGCCATGACGAAGATGAGCCAGCCCACCGGCACGTAGGACAGCCCGCTGTCCGGGCGCCCGATTGGCGCCTGCCCCGGCATCCCGCCGCCCGGTTGTTCACTGCCTGATGTCATGCCCGGACGATGCCCCCCGCAAAGCCTCCGTTTCACTCGACAGGTGGCCCGCGACGAAGTCAAGCGCGGCCGGCCTTGGCGGCCCGCCTGTGCACATCATTTGGGGCGTCGGCACCTTGAAACGGATGACGCCGCGCCCTCGCGAAGCGCTGTGTGGCCGGCAAAGCGAATAGACTGTCGTTATGGCTTGGCATTCGGCGCGGGATCGACTAGATGAGCCCCGCGCCTGTTGCTTTGACGGCTCAGGTGCCGGGAGAGGTGTCCGCTGGTTGGCGGCACCCATAGCGCGGAAATCGCTACTCCTCCCTGAAGGGACTGCATTGTCCCCAACCCGCGCGGCGAAACCGGCCGTCGCGAAAAATGCAAGGACGGAGAGGTGGCCGAGTGGTTGAAGGCGCACGCCTGGAAAGTGTGTTTACGGGAGACCGTAACGCGGGTTCGAATCCCGCTCTCTCCGCCAGCTTCCCTTTTCGCCGGGCGCTTCTGGGTGCAGTCTAGCATACTAGCATCTCGACTATCGAACCTTAATCCGTCTTCTCGCCGGTCCGACGGAGTAGCAGCCATGGCCGGTGGATCAGGATGCAAGATTTCCGGCGCACTCAGGCGTGCGTTTCGCAAACGGTCCTGTTTGCTCCGGAACCTCCCAGCTCGCGATGCGTTACCCGGCGTCTCATCATAGATCCCCGCCAGGATTTTCTCCGAGAACCGCGTCCAATCAGGAGCCCGCTTCATGTATGACAAGCTGTTTCATTCGCCCGTCGCACTGACCGTCGGTCTCGGCTTCAAGCGCGAAATCGCCTCGCTGGCCGAAATGCACGATTTCCTGACCAACTGGACGACCTCCCGACGTGGTCCGCTTTATCGCAATGCCGTCGAGGCGTGCAGCCTGGCCTTGGAAGGCTGCATCACGAGGGACGAGGCGCGCCATGCGCTTGTTGAATTCGCGGAAGCCACCGGTATTCTCTGGCCCGAGATCGAGCCGGTCATCGTGGCGAGGGCCGTCGCACGCGGCCATGGCGGCTACGCCGCCTGATCGTTCGAGCTGTCATTGCGATGGCCGGTTCGTACGGCCGCTCCCCCGAAAGCCCGGCTTGGCCCTCCGAGCCCGGCTTTTCCGTTCCATCTTGCGGAGGGTCCGCAGACCAGGCCGCGGTCAATCGCACCAACTCGATGAGATGACGAGCGATGCTTCGAAGACATGGCGCCCGCTCTCGTCGCGCACCTTCACGGTGATGGCCGTTCGGTCGTTTTCGATCATCTCGTCGCGAATGATGTCGGGCAGGATAAGGATTGCCTCGCGCCGCAGACGCTCGCGCGTATCGAACACCTGACCATGGTCATCCACCGTCAGGCCATCGCCATTGTAAAGGTCGAGAAAGTATCTGGGCATGATGCGGCCGGATCCCGAGCTGATGAAATTTCCAAAAGAGACTTGAGCGACAATTCGCGGGCTAAGCCGTTGTTCCATCAGAGATGATCTTCGTTGGCGAATAAGCGCCTTCTAACAAATGTTAATGCCCGCCGGCGCCCGACGACCTAGTGCTTCGGTAGCCGCCCCTTGCTTTCGACAGTTGGCGATCGGCTCTGAGCCCTTTCGCTGGAGATAGCGGTGCTGGAATCCCTGTATCTGAATCTCGCCCAGCACGACGCGCTTTCCGATGCCGAAAAGGCGCTGCTGGCAGAGGCCATGACTTTCGAGCGGCATTTCGCGGTCGGCCAGGATATCGTCGCATCGGGCGCGCGGCCCACCTATTCGACCCTGGTCCTCGACGGTTTGGCAGCGCGCTACAAGGTGCTCGAGAACGGCGGCCGGCAGTTCACCTCGCTGCAGGTGCCTGGCGATTTCGTCGATCTCCACGCCTTCCTCCTGAAGACGATGGATCACGGCATCGTTGCCATGTCGCCCTGTCATGTCATGTTCGCCGATCACAGCCGGCTTCGCGCCATCACCGAGGAAGCGCCGCATCTGACGCGGCTGCTGTGGCTGGACACGCTGGTCGACGGCGCCATCCATCGCGAGTGGATCGTGGCGATGGGCCGCCGCTCCAAGACCTCACACCTGGCCCATCTCCTCTGTGAGCTTTTCGTACGGCTGCAGGTGGTGCAGCGCACCAACGGCATGAGCTTTCACCTGCCGCTCTCACAGGCCGAGCTGGCCGATGTGCTCGGTCTTTCCGTCGTACACATGAACCGCGTCATCGGCGCCTTGCGCAAAGTCGGCGTCGTCAATTGGGCAAATCACACGGTGACAATCCTGGATTGGCACAGGCTCCAGGAAATCGCCGAGTTCGATCCGACCTATCTCAGCCTGACGCGGGAGCCGCGGTAGAGCGTTCCCAGCAAGGCCGCAAAGCGCGGCGGCATATCCTTCCCGGCAATCCGCGTCGACAAGCTGCTCTTCGACGGCGAGCCGCGCCGGAAACCTTTATAGAATTCCTATTTCTTTCCCATCCGCCCCGTCTCGAACCTTTATGGCGATCGGGTCCATATTCACGTCGAGCAAAGCCGTCGACGCCGCCTAGTGCGGCGCGCCGTCTCACAGTATTGCCGCCCTGTCTTTGGCAGGAGACCAGTAAAAAATTGGAAGCAAGGAAAACAGAATGGACATCATTGTTCTTGGGGTCGGGGCTTTGTTCTTCGGCTTGTCCATCGTCTACGTCAAAGCTTGCGACAGAATTTAATCTGAAGGATCGAACCATGCTTGTCGATTACATCCTCGGCGGTGGCGTGACCCTGTTCCTGCTCGCCTACCTCACCTACGCGCTCATTCGTCCAGAACGCTTCTGAAGGCACGGAAAGCCACAGCCATGACACTGAACGGATGGATACAGATCCTCCTCTATTGCGGGATCCTTGTTTTGCTGGTGAAGCCGCTTGGCTTCTACATGCACCGCGTCTTCAATGGTGATCGCACGCCGCTTTCACCGATCCTCGGCCCGCTTGAGCGCGGGCTCTACCGTATTTGCGGAACCAGCGAGCGCGAGGAGCAGCACTGGACCACCTATGCGGTGGCTCTCCTGCTGTTCAACCTGGCGGGCTTCCTGGTGCTCTATGTCCTGCAACGCCTGCAAGGCAGTCTGCCCTACAATCCGGCCGGCATGAGCGCGGTCGACCCAGCGCTCGCCTTCAACACCGCCGCCAGCTTCATGACCAACACCAACTGGCAGAACTACGGTGGTGAAAGCACGATGTCCTACCTCGTGCAGATGGCCGGGCTGACGGTCCAGAATTTCGTTTCGGCCGCCACAGGCATCGCCATTGCAATCGCGCTGATCCGCGGCTTCGCCCGCGCTTCCGGAAGATCGATCGGCAATTTCTGGGTCGATATAATGCGCGCCACGCTCTATGTGCTCTTGCCGCTCTGCGTCGTGCTCACCCTGGTCTATGTCTGGCTCGGCATGCCGCAGACGCTGGGGCCTTACGTCGACGCCACGACGCTTGAGGGCGCCAGGCAGACCATCGCGCTGGGGCCGGTCGCCTCGCAGGTCGCCATCAAGATGCTCGGCACCAATGGCGGCGGTTTCTTCAATGCCAACGCGGCACATCCATTCGAGAATCCCGACGCCGTCTCCAACCTGATCCAGATGCTGTCGATCTTCGTCGTCGGCGCCGCATTGACCAACGTCTTCGGCCGCATGGTCGGCAATCAGCGCCAGGGCTGGGCGATCCTCGCCTCAATGGGCGTGCTGTTCATCGTTGGCGTCGCCGTCTGCTACTGGGCGGAAGCCGCGGGCAATCCGCTGGTGCATGCGCTGGGCATCGACGGCGGCAATATGGAAGGGAAAGAGACCCGCTTCGGCATCGCGCTCTCGGCTTTGTTCGCCGTCATCACCACGGCCGCTTCCTGCGGCGCGGTCAACGCCATGCACGATAGCTTCACCGCGCTCGGTGGCATGATCCCGCTCATCAACATGCAACTCGGCGAGGTCGTCGTCGGCGGCGTCGGCGCCGGCTTCTACGGCATGCTGATGTTCATCCTGATCTCAGTCTTCGTCGCCGGCCTGATGGTCGGCCGCACGCCGGAATATCTCGGCAAGAAGATCGAGGCGAAGGAGGTCAAGATGGCGATGCTGGCCATCCTGTGCCTGCCACTGGCGATGCTGATCTTCACGGCGATCGCGGTGGTGCTGCCGAGCGCGGTGGCGTCGATCGCCAATGGTGGGCCGCACGGCTTCTCCGAGATCCTCTACGCCTACACCTCGGCGGCGGCCAACAACGGTTCGGCCTTCGGCGGCCTCAGCGGCAACACGCCCTGGTACAACATCACGCTCGGCATCGGCATGCTGATGGGCCGCTTCCTGGTCATCATCCCGGCGCTCGCCATCGCCGGCGCGCTGGCGGCGAAGAAGACCGTCCCCGGCTCGGCCGGCACCTTCCCGACCGACGGTCCGCTGTTCGTCGGGCTGCTGGTCGGCGTCATCGTCATCGTCGGCGGCCTGACCTTCTTCCCGGCGCTCGCCGTCGGACCTGTCGTCGAGCACCTGGCGATGATCCATGGACAGACATTCTGAGGCAGACATGTCCTGGTTCAGCAACAAGCGCCGCAATATCAGGCATCGGGCCGATCCGGGGAAGGAGGGGCTGCCGCCTCCCTTCCCGACCATGTCGACGTTTCTTGGGCTTGCCGCCGCCATGATCGCGCTTTGGCTGCTGGCCTACGGGCTTCCTCATCTTTTTTCGGCATCCGACCAGTCGCCGCCGCACACCAACACTGAAGCCGGAGCTTCAAAATGAGTCAGTCAAAGTCAGCCAGCATCATGGATGGCGGCATCCTGTGGCCCGCCATCGGCGGCGCCGTCCGCAAACTCGATCCGCGCACGCTGGCCCGCAACCCGGTGATGTTCGTCGTCGCCGTCGTCTCGGCGCTGACATCGGTGCTGTTCGTCAAGGACCTCGTCACCGGCGGCGGTGATTTGCTGTTCACGCTGCAGATCATCATCTGGCTGTGGTTCACGGTGCTGTTCGCCAATTTCGCCGAAGCCGTCGCCGAAGGGCGCGGCAAGGCGCAGGCGGATTCGCTGCGCAAGGCTCGCACCGAAACCCAGGCCAAGCTTTTGACGGGCGTGGACCGCACCAGGTTCAAGCTGGTACCCGGCACCAGCCTGAAGGTCGGCGATATCGTTCTCGTCGAAGCCGGCGACATCATCCCGTCCGATGGCGAGGTGGTGGAAGGCGTCGCCTCGGTCAACGAGGCGGCGATAACGGGCGAATCCGCGCCGGTGATCCGCGAATCCGGCGGCGACCGATCGGCCGTCACCGGCGGCACGCAGGTGCTGTCGGACTGGATCCGCGTGCGCATCACCGCCGCCGCGGGCCACACATTCCTCGACCGCATGATCTCGCTGGTCGAAGGCGCCGAGCGCCAGAAGACGCCCAACGAGATCGCGCTCAACATCCTGCTCGTCGGCATGACGCTGATCTTCGTGCTGGCCACAGCGACCATCCCGAGCTTTGCCCATTACTCGGGTGGCTATATTTCGGTGACCGTGCTCGTCGCGCTGTTCGTGACGCTCATCCCGACCACGATCGGCGCGCTGCTGTCGGCCATCGGCATTGCCGGCATGGACCGGCTGGTGCGCTTCAATGTGCTGGCCATGTCGGGTCGCGCCGTCGAAGCCGCCGGCGACGTCGACACGCTGCTCCTCGACAAGACCGGCACCATCACGCTCGGCAACCGCCAGGCGACGGAATTCCGCCCGGTCAAGGGCGTCAGCGAGCAGGAACTGGCGGACGCGGCACAGCTTGCCTCGCTCGCCGACGAGACGCCGGAAGGCCGCTCGATCGTGGTGCTGGCCAAGGAGAAGTATGCCATCCGTGCCCGCGACATGGCGACATTGCATGCTACTTTCGTGCCCTTCACCGCGCAGACCCGCATGAGCGGCGTCGACATCGACGGTTCGTCGGTACGCAAGGGCGCAGTCGATTCCGTGCTCGCCCATGTCAGCCAGGCGACATCGGCCAGCCGCGCGACGCGCCCGAACAGCGACACGATCAGGGATTTGCAGGCGATCGCCGACGAGGTCGCGAAATCCGGCGGCACGCCGCTGGCGGTCGAGCGGGACGGGCGCCTGCTGGGTATCGTGCACCTCAAGGACATCGTCAAAGGCGGCATCCGCGAGCGTTTCGCCGAGCTGCGCAAGATGGGCATCCGCACGGTCATGATCACCGGCGACAACCCGATGACGGCAGCCGCCATCGCGGCCGAAGCCGGCGTCGACGACTTCCTTGCCCAGGCGACACCGGAGGACAAGCTGAAGCTGATCCGCGACGAGCAGGCCAAGGGCAAACTGGTCGCCATGTGCGGCGACGGCACCAACGATGCGCCAGCCCTTGCGCAAGCCGATGTCGGCGTCGCCATGAACACCGGCACGGTCGCTGCTCGCGAGGCCGGCAATATGGTCGACCTCGACAGCGATCCGACCAAGCTTATCGAGATCGTCGAAATCGGCAAGGCGCTGTTGATGACCCGCGGCTCGCTGACTACCTTCTCGATCGCCAATGACGTGGCCAAGTATTTTGCCATTATCCCGGCCATGTTCGCCGTCTTCTACGTCGCGCCCGGCCAGACCACAGGTCCGCTGCAAGCGCTCAACATCATGCATCTGGCGACACCGCAGAGCGCCATCCTGTCGGCCATCATCTTCAACGCGCTGATCATCATCGCGCTGATCCCGCTGTCGCTGCGCGGTGTGAAGTACCGGGCGATCGGCGCGGGTGCGCTGCTCAGCCGCAACCTTCTCGTCTACGGTCTCGGCGGCATCGTCGTGCCGTTCGTCGGCATCAAGACAATCGACATGGCCGTCACCGCCCTTGGCCTTGCATAAGGATCATTCCGATGCTCAAGCAGATCAGACCCGCGATCATCATGATCGTTTTCTTCACCGTGCTGACCGGGCTCGTCTATCCCATCGGCATGACCGGCATCGCCCAGGCGCTGTTCCCGCGCCAGGCCAATGGCAGCCTGATCGAGAGGGGCGGCAAGGTGATCGGCTCCGAACTGATCGGCCAGGCTTTCGCCAGCGACACGTATTTCCACGGACGGCCGTCGGCTGCCGGCAACGGCTACGATGCCAGCGCCTCCGGCGGCTCCAACCTCGGTCCGACCAACCCGAAGCTGATCGAGCGCATCAAGGGCGACGCGGAAAAGCTGAAGTCTGAGAACCCGGACCAGCCGGTGCCGATGGACCTGGTGACGACGTCCGGCAGCGGCCTTGATCCGCAGATCAGTCCCGAGGCCGCTTATTTCCAGGTTCCGCGCGTGGCCAAGGCAAGGCGCATCGACGAGGCCAAGGTCAAGGCGCTCGTCGACAGCCAGGTCGAGGACCGGGACTTGGGCGTGCTCGGCGAGCCGGCGGTTAATGTGCTGGCCCTCAACCTGGCGCTGGATGCCGCGAAGTAGGTGATGTCCGGCGCCGGGGATCGACACGGTCCCCGGCGCCATTCATGATCGGACCCGATGCCGGACGACAGAAGCTACGTCGAAAACAGACCATCTCCCGACGCGCTGCTAGAGCATGCCGAGCGGGAAGGGCGCGGCCGTCTGCGCATATTCCTGGGCGCGGCACCCGGTGTCGGCAAGACCTACGAGATGCTGATGTCGGGTTGTGCCAGGGTGGCCGACGGTGCCGACGTGGTGATCGGCGTGGTCGAGACGCATGGCCGCAAGGAAACACAGGCCCTGGTCGAGGGGTATGAAGTCATTGCCCGCCGCAGGGTCGACTACAAGGGGCGCTTCCTCGACGAGATGGATATCGATGCCATCCTTGCCCGGCGTCCGGCGCTGGTCCTGGTCGACGAACTCGCCCACACCAACGCGCCCGGCAGCCGCCACCCCAAGCGCTATCTCGATGTCCAGGAAATCCTGGCGCGGGGCATAGACGTCTATACGACGCTGAACATCCAACATGTCGAAAGCCTGAACGACGTCGTCGCCCAGATTACCCGGGTCAGGGTGCGCGAGACGGTTCCAGACTCCATCATCGACCAGGCGGATGATGTCGAGATCATCGATCTGACGCCCGACGACCTGATCAAGCGGCTGGAGGAGGGCAAGGTCTATTTCCCCAACACCGCGCAGCGCGCCGTGGAGAACTATTTTTCGCCTGGCAATCTGACGGCGTTGCGGGAACTGGCGCTGCGCCGAACCGCCCAGCGCGTCGACGAGCAACTGCTCAACCACATGCAGTCCCACGCCATCCAGGGTCCGTGGGCGGCGGGGGAGCGAGTTCTTGTCTGCGTCGATGCCCGTCCGGGTGGGGCAGCCCGCATTCGCTACGCACGCAGGCTGGCCGACAGGCTTCGTGCGCCATGGACGGCGCTTCATGTCGACACGCCCCGCTCCGCCGGCATGTCCGAGGATGACAAGGACAGGCTCGCCACACTGCTGCGCCTCGCCGAGCAACTCGGTGCCGAGGTGACGACCATCCCGGGCCAGAGCGTCGCGCAGGACATCGTTCGCCATGCGACGGCCAACAATTTCACCCACATCGTGGTCGGCAGGCCGACCCGGTCGCGCTGGCGCGAACTGATCGAAGGGTCGCTCACCTATGATCTGATCCGCAACGCCGGCGACATCAGTGTCCATGTCATCTCGGGAACGGAGCGGGACACCGAAACGTCTTCCAGGAGAGTGAACGCGGCAGCCGAGGAAAGGCATTTCCAGGCCAAGCCGTATTTGCTCGCCACGGCTTACGTTGCCGGATCATTGGCCGTCAGCACCGTTCTCGACCAGTTCCTCGACGTTCGCAATCTGGCGATCGTCTTCCTGCTCTCCGTGCTGACGTCGGCGGTGGCTGGTGGTCTCTGGCCGGCGCTTTACGCCTGTTTCCTCAGTGTCCTTGCCTTCAACTATTTTTTCCTCGAGCCACGCTACACGCTGACCATCCGCGATCCCGAAAGCATCGTCGCGATTGCCGTCTTCGTCGCCGTTGCCGTCATCGCCAGCAACCTGACGGCGCGCGTGCAGCGTCAGGCTGCCGCCGCCCGCTCGCGGGCGCGGGCAACCGAGGACATCTATCTGTTTTCCAAGAAGCTCGCAGGCGCCGGCACGCTCGACGACGTGCTCTGGGCCACCGCCTTCCAGATCGCCTCGATGCTGAAGCTGCGCGTGGTGCTGCTGCTGCCGGAAGGCGGCACGATCACCGTCAAGGCAGGCTATCCGCCCGACGACACGCTGGCCGAGGCCGACATTGCCGCCGCACGCTGGGCCTGGGAGCACAACCGTGCCGCCGGACGCGGCGCCGATACGCTTCCTGGCGCCAAGCGCCTCTATCTTCCCTTGCGCACGGGACGCACCGCAATCGGCGTCGTCGGCCTCGACAATGACAAGCAGGGCCCGCTTCTGACGCCCGAGCAGCAGCGGCTGCTCGACGCGCTGGCCGATCAGGCGGCGGTGGCGATCGAACGCATCCAGCTCGTCGCCGATGTCGATCGCGCCAAGCTCGCGGCCGAAGCCGACCGGCTGCGCTCGGCGCTGCTGACCTCGATTTCGCATGACCTGAAAACGCCGCTCGCCGCCATCATGGGCGCGGCCGGCACGCTCAAGGAATTCGCGCCCGACCTCCCCGAGCAGGACAGGGCCGAGCTCCTGTCGACCGTGATCGACGAATCGGAGCGGCTGAACCGCTTCATCGCCAACCTGCTCGACATGACCAAGATCGAATCCGGGGCGATGGAGCCGAACTACGCCCTCCATTATGTCGGTGATATCGTCGGCACGGCGCTCGACCGTGCCCGCAAGATCACCAGCGAGCACAAGATCGAGGTCGATATTCCGCCCAACTTGCCGATGCTGCGGCTCGATCCCGTGCTGTTCGAACAGGTCCTGTTCAACCTTCTCGACAATGCCTCGAAATATTCGCCGCCCGGCTCGACGATCCGCATCCAGGCCTGGGCGGATAATGGCTCCGTCATCGTGCGGATCATGGACGAGGGACCGGGCATTCCGGCGCAGGACCTGGAACGTGTCTTCGATACCTTCTATCGGGTGCGCAAGGGCGATCAGGTGCGCGCCGGCACCGGGCTCGGCCTGTCGATCTGCCGTGGCTTCGTCGAGGCGATGGGCGGTACGATCGCGGCCGCCAACCGGACCGACCGCCCCGGTGGCGCCTTCACCATCAGGATGCAAGTGCCGGCGCAGGCGCGCGATATCGGCAACCGCGGCGACGAGCCCGGCATGGATCGGCCTCGATGACCAATTCGAATGTCAGGATACTGGTCGTCGACGACGAGCCGCCGATCCGCAAGCTGCTGCGGGTCGGCCTTGGCAGCCAGGGTTACGCGGTCAGCGAGGCGCCGAACGCCAAGGCGGCGATCGAGCTGATGGAACAGGAGACGCCGGATCTCGTGCTGCTCGATCTCGGCCTGCCCGGCATGGGGGGCCATGAACTCCTGCGCAAATGGCGGGAGGAGGGCGTCGACGTTCCCGTCGTCATCCTCTCCAGCCGTACCGACGAGGCCGGCATCGTCAGCGCGCTCGAACTCGGCGCCGACGACTATGTCACCAAGCCGTTCGGCATGAACGAACTGGTGGCACGCATCCGGGTGGCGCTGCGCCACAAGTTCCAGCAACAGGGTGAGAAGCCGATATTCCAGAGCGGTGACCTCAGCGTCGATCTTGTCAAGCGCGTCGTCAAGGTCGAGGACAGGGAGGTAAAGCTCTCGCCGAAAGAGTACGACATACTGCGCATCCTGGTGCAGCATGCCGGCAAGGTGCTGACCCACCACTTCATCCTGAAGCAGATCTGGGACGATTCGACAGACGTGCAGTACCTCAGGGTCTATGTCCGTCAGCTCAGGCAGAAGATCGAAAAAACCCCCGACCAGCCGCGCTACATCGCCACCGAGACCGGTGTCGGCTATCGCCTGCGTGTCGAGTGAAATAGCCTGTCCGATAACCTGCGTCAGCCGATGGCCTCCAGAGGCCGATTTGCCGCCGCCGATATCCGCAAGGCGGCGAGACAGCCCAGAATGCCGAGTGGCACGAAGGCAAGGAACAGCCAGCTCGCGACATTGGCCGCCGCGTCGTGATTCAGGCCTTGCGAAAAGCCGCTGGCATTGGCGACGATGCCGGCAATGGCGGCGCCCACGGCATAGCCGATGCGCTGCATGGTCGGCACCGCCGCCGAGGCGATGGTCTGCTCGTCGTCCGGTGCGGAGGCGACGATGACGCGGGTCAGGAACGGCCAGGCAATGCCGAAGCCTCCGCCCTGCAGCAGGGCGCAGACCAGGATCAGCGGGATCGAGCCCAGCGGTATCGTGTAGGCGAAGCCGGCGATGCCCGCCGCGATCATCAGCGCGCCGCAGACAATGATCAGCCTTTCGCGCCGCGGCGGCGCGTTGGCGACGAGAATCGACAGGATCGACCAGGCGATCGATTCGGCGGCGATGATGTAGCCGGTGGTCAGCAGCGGAATGTCGTGCAGGCTGGTCAAGAGCAGCGGCCCGTAGACGCCGAAGGAGCAGGTCGCGATGGAAAAGGCGGCGACCATCGTCATGCCGGCGCCGACCGGCGTGCGCCAGGAGAACAGCCGCGCCGGGAACAGCCTGGAGCGCGGCTTCAGCGCGTCGACGTAGAAAAACAGCGCGAGGCCCGTCAGGCCCAACACGATCAGCAGCGAGGAACGTAACAGGGCGATGTCGACGCCGGCCGAGGCGATCAGCACCACGGCGACGGCAAGACAACCAAGCGCCACGAAAGGGAAGGGCGGCGCCTTGCCGGCACTCGTGCTGGGTTTCTTCGCCTCCGGCGTGTTGAGTACGAGGAAGCTTGCCAGCGCCATGGCGGTGCCGCCGAGTGTGAAGACGCCGAAGGCCCAGCGCCAGGACAGCAATTCGGTCATAACAGCGCCAAGCAACGGGCCGCTGAAAGCAGCAACGCCCCAGATAGCCGACATGATACCGAAAAGCTGCGGCCAGATGGCACGCGAAAACAGCCGCTCGACCGATA
Organism: Mesorhizobium sp. BR1-1-4; assembly: GCF_020165375.1. Taxonomy (NCBI): domain Bacteria; kingdom Pseudomonadati; phylum Pseudomonadota; class Alphaproteobacteria; order Hyphomicrobiales; family Phyllobacteriaceae; genus Mesorhizobium; species Mesorhizobium sp. BR1-1-4. The sequence continues at coordinate 159,902 of NZ_JAIUIB010000007.1, forward strand.
CGAAGGCCAGCGACACCAGCGCGCCGCCGCCGAGGCCCTCGATCAAGCGGCCGGCAAGGAACAATTGCATCGAGGGCGAGGTGGCGCAGATCAGCGCGCCGGCGGCATAAAGCAGGGCCGCGACCACCATGTTGGTGCGCAGCGGAACATAACTCACCAGGCGTCCGGCGGCGGCACCGGCGACGATGGCGCCGAGTTCGTAGATCGCCAGGGACCAGCCGACGAGCTGTACGCCGGCCAGTTCGCCGACCATGGCCGGCATGACCGTCGCCACCATCGTCTCATTGGTGGCGTGCAGCAGGATGCCGAGGCTGATGAAGCAGAAGCGGGCGAGGTCGCCGCTTGCCCACAATGCGCGCCAGTCTACCTTGTTGCTGGTGATTTCAGTCATGTTCACCCCTGCCTTTGCCTATCTCGCTTGTAGCGCATGCTGCCAGAGGCCAGTGCGGGCTTCCGGCAGGACCATAAGGATCGACAGCGCCGTATCCAGGCGCTGTCTACCCAGGGCAGGCCTCTAAAACCTCAAGCATGGTTGAGTTCAAGCGGCTTTTTTGCAGACGTTCGCGAAGTCTCTCAATTTCGTCACCTACGGGCGAAGCAGCCGCGTAGCGGCGTCGCGAAGACCCGAGGATCCTGTGTGTCGGTTCCTGTGTGTCGGTTCCGGTGTATGGTTTGAAGTGGGAAGGAGACCGAGTGGATCCTCGGGTCTGCGTCGCTACGCTCCTAGCTCCGCCCGTGGATGACGAATCGCCGCGGAAGCCGCCCTCATGGCCCAGTCAATTCTCGGTGCTGCGCAACTGGAATTGGCTGACGCCGATGGCGAGATTGATGCCGGTCTGCGTCTGCAGGCTGAGCGGCTGCAGGGTAAAGGCCTGCGAGGAGCCGCCGACCAGGAGATTGGCGCCGGCGCCGACGGCGACGGTCACTTCGGCGCTGGCGCCGGTATAGTCACCGGCCAATGCACCCGGCGCGTAAATGTTCTTCAGCGGCGTCAGCACCAGCCAGCGCATCACCGCCTGCTTGGTCGTGCCAATATCGAGTCCGTATTTGTTGACGGCGCCGAAATAGGCTTCCGGCGCGAAGCTCCTGTCGGCCGGGGTGAAGGTGCAGCTCAAATCCTTGCTCGAGCCGAAGATGAAGCCGGTGCCGCCTGAAATGGCGCATTCAAGCGCACCGAGTTCGATACCCTGGTCCTGCGCTCGTGCGGCGCCCGCAAGCATGATCGTGGTCGCGGCAGCGGCGATGGCTGTCCTGAACATGGCGGTCCCCTCAAAATCAAACGGCGCGGAACCATACTATCTGGTTCCGCGCCGCAGGGTGAGGGGTCGTGGAGCGCGTGGCTCCGTGCAATCACTTGAGCGAGTGGATCAGCTCCAGCGAGGTGACGGCGACCGCCAGGTTGACGCCGGTCTGCGCCTGGACGCTGAGCGGCTCCAACATGAAGGCGCTGTCGAAGCCGCCGACCAGCAGATTGGCGCCGCCGCCGGTCACGACGCTCGCCTCGGCATTAACGCCGTAATAGCTGCCGGCCAGGTCGCCCGCGTCGCGGTCACGGGTCGCGGCAAACACGGCCCAGACGAGCTGGCCCTGGTGCGTCTTGCCAACATCGACGCCGAGCTTGGAGATGACGCCAGTGTAAATCTCGGCCGGACCGTGATGATGGGGACGGAAGACGCAGGACACGCCCTTGTTGGACGTCACGATATAGCCGGTGCCGCCATCGATGGTGCAGTCGAGCGTGCCGAGCTGCAGCCTGCCAGCGCTTGCCGGTGCAACAGCGAACATGGTCGTGGCGAGCGCAGCGGCGCAGACGAGTTTCTTGATCATGGGAGGTCCTTTCGCAAATCGCTTCAAAGTAACGGCTGGGTGGCTAGACCGTTCCGCTGAAACCTTGGCGCGAACAAGGCAGGCGATCACGGTCTGCCGCGGGGGTTAACGCGCGGTTGCCGGATTGATGGCGATCTGCAGCGATGCGTGTCCTTTTGGACACGCATCCGAGGCGTGGGCTTGGGCCGGCATTGGCTGACCGATATCAGCTGACGCGGGCGAGGCCATCCTTGGCAGGCTGGTAGGTGGGATCGAGCCGAACAGCTTCGCGGTAGGACTTGGCCGCCTTGGCCTTGTCGCCGCGCCGCTCATAGATCAGCGCCTGGTTGGACCAGGCCTCGGCGTTCTTGCCGTCGAGTTTGATAGCCATGTTGAAATCGGCGAAGGCATTGTCCTCGTCATTGGTGGCGAGGTAGGAAAGGCCGCGGCCGTTGTATGGCTCGGCGGCGTCCGGCGCTAGCGAGATGGCGGTCGAGAAATCCTCGATGGCGAATTTGTGCTGACCCTGGCTCTGATAGATCAGGCCGCGATTGTGATAGGCGCGGGCATCGGTCGTGTCGAGCTGGATCGCCTTCTGGAAGTCGTTGAAGGCTTCCTGGGTGCGGCCGGCCTTGCGGTAGAGATTGCCGCGGCCGATATAGGCGGCATCGTAGTTGCCATTGATCTGGATCGAGCGGTTGTAGTCCGCCAGCGCTGCTTGCTGATTGCCGAGGAAGCGCTGGATGAGCGCACGGTTCGAGTAGGCCTGATAGAAATTCGGGTTAAGCTGGATGGCTTGGTTGAAATCCTTGAGCGCCGCCTGGTACTGGCCGCCGCGGCCATAGGCCGAGCCGCGCACATTGTAGCCTTCAGGATCCTGCGGATTGCGCTGAATTACGGCCGACAGCGAGGAGATATTCTCGCTCGACCCTTGCGCCTTGTCGATGTTGTTGAACTCGCCGGTCGGGCCTGAGGTCTGGCAGCCGGCAAGCATCAATCCGGAAAGCAGGGCTGTCGCCAGGGCAAAGCCACGAAATGTGGTTTTGCTCTCCACGCTGATTGCGTTCATGTCTGCCCTGTCCTCACTTGCCGCGTCATTCAGGTCCGGATCCCCCCTCCGGGCCGGGTCACATCAAAACAAAAAGGTGGCGGCGATTCCGCATCGCGCCACCTTGGATATCCTTCGAAAAGGACGAAATATTGGCGTCAATCAGCGCGGCGGACGCGCTGCACCGGCGGCACCGCCGGCAGCCACGGGACGCGGCGTCATCGGCAGCAGTCCTTCGCGCTGGGCGCGCTTGCGGGCCAGCTTGCGGGCGCGGCGCACGGCTTCGGCCTTTTCACGGGCGCGCTTCTCGGAAGGCTTCTCGTAGTGACCGCGCATCTTCATTTCGCGGAAGATGCCTTCGCGCTGCATCTTCTTCTTGAGAGCGCGAAGCGCCTGATCAACATTGTTGTCGCGGACGAGTACCTGCACGGGCAATCCTGTCTTTCGGGTTTGATATCAACAGGCAAGCGGCCATAGCCACTAGCCTCCGCGGCGGTTTACACCACGAATTGTGGCGGCTGATAGCAGAATCAGGCCGCGCTGTCCACAGTTGAAATGAAGGACAGCGGCCAAATCGCCAGCGGTCGCTCGTAACATAGGCAGCCAACTACGCCGTGGCCAGATGCAGCCGCTCGAAATCCTCGAAGAATTCGCCATAGTCGCAGGTTATCTCTTCGCCCGCCGCTATGTCGCGGGTCGTGGTTGCTCCGCCATACTGCGAAAAGTCGGTGTTCGGCGTCGCCGAATGATTCATGAAGCGGCCGTTGTCGACCTCATAGACCATGAAGCCTGGCCGGTCGGGGCTTGGATAAGCGTAGCGGTCGAGCAGTTCCCTGAGATGCAAGGGTGCCGCCTGGTATCTTTCCATCGGAATCAGCCGGTCGAAATCCGGGTCGAGCCGCCAGATCGAGGCGCCTTTCCTTATCGGCTCGGCGGCGAATACACCGACGCCTTCGATTGTGCTTTGGGCGACATAGGTCCTGATCAGCAGCATGGTTCCGGCCCGTTTCCAAGGAGAGAACGGAATCGTCAATTCGAGCCGAAATGCAAGCCCCGATTGCGACATCGCGGCCCTGCTGATCCGTATGCTGGCGCCGGAAGCTGTCACGTCCGGTTGATCGACACCCCGCCATCGGCAAAGAGCGCGGTTCCCGTGGTGAAGCTCGAGGCATCGGAGGCGAGATAGAGCGCCGAGCGGGCGATCTCTTCGGGCTCCGCGACACGCTTCAGCGCATGCAGGCCTTCCACGAATGCCCGTGATTCAGGGGTCTTGAAGGTTGCCGCCGGCGTGTCGGTGCCGCCGGGCAGCAGCGCGTTGACCCTTATGCCTTTCGGGCCGTATTCGGCGGCAAGCACCTGCGTCAATCCAATCAAGCCGGCCTTGCTGGCGGCATAGCTGGTCATCCCGGGCATGCCGACCGTGTGACCGACGAAGGTGGACGTGAAGATCAACGAGCCGCCGCCGCGCTCGATCATCGCGGGCACCTGATATTTTGCGCCGAGAAACGCGCTGGTCAGGTTCGTATCGAGGGTCGCGTGCCACCCCTCCAGCGACAAGTCCGGAATCGGTCCCATCTGGCCGACGGAGCCGGCATTGTTGAAGGCGATATCGAGGCCGCCGAATCTTCTGGTGGCGAGATCGACAAGAGCTTTGGCATAGGCTTCGTCCCTGACATCGCCGGCAAGGGCGACGGCCGTGCCGTCGGTCTCCACGATCTCCTCGACAAGCATGTCGAGCTCGGCCTGGCGGCGCGCTGCGACGACGACCCTGGCGCCTTCTTGGGCAAAGAGCTTCGCCGTGGCGCGGCCGATGCCGGAACTGGCACCGGTGACGATGGCGACCTTGTTGGTAAGTGCGAGCATGTCTGGCATCCTTTTCGTTCGCGCCAGCTTCGCCGGCGGTCGGATGTCTGGTCGCAAATGGGCGGGAGATCAGCCACCCGAAACCGGCAAAGGGCCTATTGTTTCAGCAACCATGCCAAGCCGTCCGTCGCGCAACCGTCAACGCAGGTTTTGATCGTCGATCAGGATGTGGTGAATTTCGATGCGCTCGGGCAACTCGATCAGCAGTTCGGCGTCGCGGTCGAGATGATGCACCTTGGTCGGCTCGCCCTTGGTGAACGCGGTCATCGACTCGATGTCCGGCCAGTAGGAAATGGTCGTGAACCAGGTTTCCTTGTCCCGGTCCTCGCGGAATAGCTGGACGCCGAGCGCGACTTTCTGAAGCGGAGGAATCCCCTCGGCCCGTATATAGGATTCGTAGGTATCCGCTATGTCTCGACGGGTGCGGCCGCGCCAGATGCGCGCGATGGTCGGCTTCGTAGCCATGAGGATCTCCTAGCGATAAGGCGTCAGCTCGATGCGTTGGTGATCAGCGTGCGCTGAAGGAAATCGCGGATGAGCGGCAGCGCCTGCTCGAAGTGGGTTTCCAGCAGCCAATGCCCGGCACCCTCGATGAGATGCAGTTCCCCATTCGGCAGGTCCCGTTGATAGGCGCGCGCCGATTCCTCAGGCATGTAGCCGTCCTGGGGTCCCCAAACGATCAGCGACGGCGGTTGATGTTCGCGCAGAAAGGACTGATAGCGAGGGAACCATTCGAGGTTCTGTTCGAGCTTTTCCATCAGCCCGACCGACACGGCCCGACGCACCGGCGTGTCCATCAAAGGCCAATGAAGCTTCCAGAGATCGGGCGGAACCCGACTGGCTACGTCATCCGAAACCTCGCCGACGAACTCCTTGCGGAACCCCTCTTCACTCACGGCCTCCTCGAGCGGACGGTGATTATCGTCGGTCTTTTCGGCCCACCATGCCTTGATCGCCTTATACTTCGGGCCGAGCACATCCTCGTAGATGTCGCCGTTCTGGATGATGAGCGCCGCGATCTTGTCGGGCCGCGCGATGGCGTGCCTTAGCCCGATTTGGGAACCGTAGTCATGGAGCCAAAGTCCATAGCGTTCCAAACCGAGCGCATCGGCCACATTGGCGAGCAGCCCGGCATAGGCGTCGAAGTCGTAGTCGAACTCAACCGGGTCAGGCGTGTTGCTGTAACCGAAGCCCGGCCAGTCGAACGCGATTGTGCGCCAGCGATCGGCCAAAGCCGGCATCAGTCGCCGAAATTGGAAGGACGAGCATGGATAGCCGTGTGGCAGGAGCAGGACCGGAGCATTCTGTGGACCCGCCTCGCGCAGGAACAAGTTGTGCCCGGCGATCTCGGCGTAGCGATGAACTGTGAAGTGCTGTTGCACGACAAGACCTCTCGAACCGGAGTGGTCCAAACGCCTACAGATGGTTCCAGTTCCGAAGAGATTGTTGCCCGGCGCCTGGAACGAGGTTCCCAAAAGCGACTCCGTTGAGGAGTTTGCGATGGAGAATGTGACTGAAGGCCCTCATGGCGGCCAGAGAGCATGCGCCTTTTCCTCCGTGGCGCAAAACGGCAAGCGCCGTCGCAAACAGCGCAAGGGTGGCAGCGCTGTTTCGCTAGTGATACACCTCGCGCGCCGGGGAAATTGCTAGCCGGCCGCAAATCCGCGAGACTTTTGGCGCGAGGCTGGAACGTGAAGAAATACTCTGTATTCGCCATCGCGCGTGAGGCCATGCGCGGCCACAAGGGCTGGGAGGAGCAGTGGTCCTCGCCCGAGCCGAAAAAAGAATACGATGTCATCATCGTCGGCGCCGGCGGTCATGGTTTGGCCACGGCCTATTACCTCGCCACCGTGCACGGCATCACCAATGTCGCGGTGCTGGAAAAGGGCTGGCTCGGCGGCGGCAATACCGGCCGCAACACCACCATTATCCGCTCCAACTACCTCTATGACGAGAGCGCGGGCATCTACGACCATGCGCTGAAATTGTGGGACGGGCTGAGCCAGGAGCTCAATTACAACGTCATGTATTCGGCGCGCGGCGTCATGATGCTGGCGCACAATGTGCACGACATCCAGGTGCTGAAGCGCCACGTCCACGCCAACAGGCTGAACGGCATCGACAATGAGTGGCTGACGCCCGAACAGGCAAAGGAATTCTGCCCGCCGCTCAACACGTCCAAAGACGCCCGCTACCCGGTCGTCGGTGCGGCGCTGCAGCGTCGTGGCGGTACGGCGCGGCACGACGCGGTCGCCTGGGGCTATGCGCGCGGCGCTTCCGCGCGCGGCGTGCACATCATCCAGAATTGCGAGGTCACCGGGGTCAAGCGCGCCGCCAATGGCGCGGTCACCGGGGTCGACACGACGCGCGGCTTCATCGGAGCGAAAAAGGTCGGTGTCGTCGCCGCCGGCCACTCGTCGGTCATCATGAACATGGCCGGGGTGCGCATGCCGCTGGAAAGCTATCCACTGCAGGCGCTGGTATCGGAACCGGTCAAGCCTGTCGTTCCCTGCGTGGTGATGTCGAACACGGTGCACGCCTATATCTCACAATCCGACAAGGGCGAGCTGGTGATCGGCGCCGGCACCGACCAGTATGTCTCCTATTCGCAAACCGGCGGCCTGCACATATTGCAGCACACGCTCGACGCCATCTGCGAAATGTTCCCGATCTTCACGCGCATGAAGATGCTGCGTTCGTGGGGCGGCATCGTCGACGTCACGCCCGACCGCTCGCCGATCCTGGCCAAGACGCCGGTGCCGGGCCTCTACGTCAATTGCGGCTGGGGCACGGGCGGCTTCAAGGCGACGCCAGGCTCGGGCCATGTCTTTGCCCACACAATCGCCAAGGACGACCCGCACCCGATCAACGCGCCCTTCACCATCGAGCGCTTCCGCACCGGCCGTCTCATCGACGAGGCGGCGGCGGCGGCGGTGGCGCATTGATGATGGCCGTGATGGCAGTCGCGGTGCCGCTGATGCTGGCGGGGGAACAGGGCATGTTCCATGTTCCGACGGCGCAGGAAGTGCGGCTGCAGCCGATCAGCCGTGCGGGAAACGAGACCGGCTGGCCGTTTTCTGTCGACGAGGGAATGCTCGCCTGCGTCTGGAGTGTCGGCCAGAAAGTGGTGATGTTCTTCGAAGGCAGGCCGTACGGGCTGGATGAAGACGAGGATTTCCAGCCGCGTGGCGTCATCGTTACGACAGATCCGATGCAGCTGACGCTCGGCAACATGGCCAACCGCGATCTGTTCAGCGCGGCGACGAGCGTCGAGGAGCGGCTGCGGCTCGTCGCTCCCTTCATGACTATGGGCCAGAAGCTTTGCGATCAACCGGCTGGCGCGCGCGTCGGCCACGGCGAATTGTAGGAACAAACACGATGCTTCTCATCCGCTGCCCCTATTGCGAGGAAGAGCGCCCGGAACTCGAATTCCGCAACGCCGGCGAGGCGCACATCGCACGCTCGGCCAACATATCAGGCGAGAGCGACGACGACTTCGAGAAGTTCTTCTTCATTCGCTCCAATCCAAAGGGCATTATCTATGAGCGCTGGCGCCACATGCATGGCTGCGCGCGCTTCTTCAACGCGGTGCGTGACACCGTCACTGACAAGTTCGTCATGACCTACAAGGCCGGCGAACCGAAACCCTCCAAGCTGCCCGGAGTAGCGAAATGAACGGCGCGTTGCGCATTCCCGGCGCCGGACGCCTCAGCCAGGCCAAGACCGCGCGGTTCAGCTTCGACGGCCAGTCCTACGCGGGCATCGAGGGGGACACTCTGGCATCGGCGCTGCTCGCCAATGGCGTGCATCTGGTCGGCCGATCGTTCAAGTACCACCGCCCGCGCGGCATCCTGTCGGCCGGCGCGGAGGAGCCGAACGCGCTGGTGCAGATCGTGCGCGACGACGCGCGCAAGACGCCGAACGTGCGCGCCACCGTGCAGGAGCTCTATGACGGGCTCGCCGCCAATTCGCAGAACCGCTGGCCGTCGCTGTCCTTCGATGTCAGCGCGGTCAACGACCTGGCCTCGCCGCTGTTCTCGGCCGGCTTCTACTACAAGACCTTCATGTGGCCGAAGGCGGCCTGGAAGAGCCTTTACGAACCCAAGATCCGCGAAGCCGCCGGCCTCGGTGTTTCGCCCGACAAACCCGATCCCGACCATTATTCGTCGCGCTACGCCCATTGCGACGTGCTGGTGCTGGGCGGCGGCGCGGCCGGCATCGCGGCGGCACTTGCCGCGGCGGAGACCGGCGTGCGCGTCATCCTGGCCGACGAGCAGGCCGAGTTCGGCGGCAGCCTGCGCTTCGAATCTGGTGCGAAGATCGACGGCCAGGACGGCTTTGCCTGGGCACAAGCGGCGATCGCCAGACTGAGCGCGATGGACAATGTCCGGGTGCTGCCGCGCACCACGGCGTTCGGCTATTACGCGCAGAATTTCGTCGGTCTGGTCGAGCGCGTCAGCGATCACCTGAAGGTCCCCGGCCACGATCTGCCGCGCGAACGGCTCTGGCAGGTCCGCGCCAAGCGCGTGGTGCTGGCCTCCGGCGCCATCGAGCGTCACATGGTGTTTGCCAACAATGACAGGCCCGGCATCATGCTGGCGGGTGCGGCGCGCACCTTCCTCAACCATTATGGTGTCGCGGTTGGCCGGAATGTCGGCGTCTACACCGCCAACGATTCGGCTTACGGCGCCGCGATCGACCTGAAGAAGGCCGGCATCAACGTGGCGGCGATCGTTGATTTGCGTGACAACCCGACCGGCCCGGTGATCGATGAGGCCAGGGCCCTCGGCATCGAGATCAATTTCGGCCGTGCAGTGATCCGCGCCGGCGGCAAGCTACGCGTGTCGTCGATGACGGTGCAGCCGAAGAATGGCGGCGGCGAACGCACTATTCCCGTCGATGCGATCCTGATGTCCGCCGGCTGGACGCCGTCGGTGCATCTGTTCTCGCAATCGCGCGGCAAGGTTGCCTTCAACGACGAGACCAAGCGCTTCGTGCCTGGCACCTACGCGCAGGACTGCGTGTCGGTCGGCGCCTGCAACGGCACCGACGGCCTGACGGCGACCGTGGACGAGGCCTATGCGGCGGGCGCCAAGGCGGCGAAAGAAACAGGCGGCAAGGCGTCCAAGGGCGCCAAGCCGAAGGTCGAAGCCTCGGAAAGCTGGTCGCGCGGCATGCTGGGTGCTGGCCCCGGCGCCGGGCCGGACACGACGGTGAAAGCCTTCGTCGATTTGCAGAACGACGTGACCGCCAAGGACATCCGCCAGGCGGTGCATGAAGGCATGCGCTCGATCGAGCATGTCAAGCGCTTCACCACCAACGGCATGGCGACCGACCAGGGCAAGACCTCTAACATGCACGGACTGGCGATTGCCGCCGAAACGCTGGGCAAGCCGATCCCGGAAGTCGGCCTGACCACGTTCCGCGCCCCCTACACGCCTGTCACCTTCGGCGCGATCGTCAGCCACGCGCGTGGGCCGCTGTTCGACCCGACACGCAGAACCGCGATCCATCCCTGGGCCGAGGCGAAAGGCGCGGTGTTCGAGGATGTCGGCCAGTGGAAGCGCGCCTGGTACTTCCCCAAGGCAGGCGAGGACATGCATGCGGCGGTCGACCGCGAATGCGTCGCCGTGCGCAACCAGGCCGGCCTGTTCGATGCGTCGACGCTGGGCAAGATCGAAGTGGTCGGCCCCGACGCGGCGAAGTTCATGGAACTGCTCTACACCAATCCGTGGGAGAAGCTGGAGCCCGGCCGCTGCCGCTATGGCATCATGCTGCGCGAGGACGGCTTCATCTATGATGACGGCGTCGTCGGCAGGCTGGCGCCGGACCGCTTCCATGTAACGACGACGACGGGCGGCGCGCCGCGCGTCATGAACCACATGGAGGATTACCTCCAGACCGAGTTCCCGCATCTTAATGTCTGGCTGACCTCGATCACCGAGCAGTGGGCGGTCATTGCCGTCCAGGGGCCGAAGTCGCGCGAGATCATTGCGCCGCTGGTCGAAGGCATCGACATGTCCGACGAGGCGCTGCCGCACATGTCGGTGCGCGAGGGCAAGATCTGCGGCGTGCCGACGAGGCTGTTCCGCATGTCGTTCACCGGCGAGCGCGGTTTCGAGGTCAATGTGCCGGCCGACCATGGCCAGGCGGTCTGGGAAGCGTTGTGGGCCGAGGGCCAGAAGCATGGCGCCACCGCTTACGGCACCGAGGCGATGCACGTGCTGCGCGCCGAGAAGGGCTACATCATCGTAGGCCAGGATACGGACGGTACGGTGACGCCAAACGATGCCGGTCTGGACTGGGCGGTCGGCAAGAAGAAGGCCGATTTCGTCGGCATTCGCGGCCTGACGCGGCCTGATCTCGTCGCCAAGGGCCGCAAGCAACTGGTCGGCCTAAAGACCAAGGACCCCAAGGTGGTGCTGGAAGAAGGCGCGCAGATCGTCGAGGATCCCAAGCAGGCGATCCCGATGAAGATGATCGGCCATATCACCTCGAGCTATTGGTCGCAAAATTGCGGCCGTTCCATCGCGCTGGGGCTGGTGGCCGGCGGGCGTGACCGGATGGGCGACACGCTCTATGTGCCGATGCCGGACGGGGTGATCGAAGTGGAGGTTACCGGCATGGTGTTCTTCGACGAGACGGGAGGGCGCCTCAATGGCTAAGGCTGCTGCAAAGACGGCCACGATGGCTTCATCATCAGCAGAGCGGCGTCCGGCATTGGCCGGGCGCACTGTCTCCGCAACGAGTGTCAAGGTCGAGGTGCTGCCGCCGGCCGAGCGTATCTCGCTGCGCGCCCCGGAGGCTTCAGTCGCCGCTTTGTCGAAGGCGCTCGGCCTGACCTTGCCGAAGAAGCCAAAAACCTCGGCGTCGAAGGGCGGGCGTACGGCGCTGTGGCTTGGCCCGGACGAGTGGCTTGTCATCGACGAGGCCGGCAAGGACCCACTCGCCGATTGCGCAGGAGTTTCCGCCTTGCATTCGTCGGTCGGTATCTCGCATCGCAACATCGCGATTTCAGTCGCCGGTCCGGCGGCGGAAGCCGCGATCAATTCGGGCTGCCCGCAGGACCTGTCGCTCGACGCCTTCCCGGTGGGCGCCGCTTCGCGCACCATTCTCGGCAAGGCCGAGATCGTGCTGCTGCGCACGGCCGACGAGGCCTTCCGGGTCGAGTGCTGGCGTTCCTTCTCGGACTATGTCTTTACTTTCCTGTCCGAGGGAGCCCGCGACGCCACCGGCTGACCCCGGAACGTTTGCCGCCCGCGTCCGTTGAGCGGCGGCAGTCGAGGGAGAGATGCCGATGCCGTCGAAGCCCGCGCCGAAATCGCCGAAAACCGCGGCGGTCCGTTCGCTCGAACATGAGCGGCATTACGAGGCCGACGCCGAAGCGGAACTTGAGGAAGGCCTCGAGGACACGTTCCCGGCCAGCGATCCCGTGTCGATTACCGGGTCGTCCATTCCTGGAGCACCGGCGAAACCCGGCAAGGCCAAGACCGTCCCCGGCCGCAAGACCCGCAAACCCTGATTCCAGAATTTTTGGCTGACGGCCTCTTCCCAAGACCTCCGTGGATGCGATATTCAAAGCGCTTTGGAGAGGAAAAATGCCTGTTAGAGCCGTTGTCTGGGGTGAAAACGTCCATGAACAGACCAATGCCGCCGTGCGCGACCTCTATCCGCTGGGTATGCATGGCACCATTGCCGCCGCACTCAACCAGGACAAGGGCGTCGAAGCGACCACCGCCACCTTACAGGAACCCGAGCATGGCCTGAGCGAGACGCGCCTAGCCGCCACCGACGTGCTTTTATGGTGGGGCCATGCCGCCCACGGCGAGGTCAAGGACGAGATCGTCGAGCGCGTGCAGAAACGGGTCTGGGAAGGCATGGGGTTGATCGTGCTCCATTCCGGCCATTACTCGAAGATCTTCAAGCGGCTGATGGGCACGCCCTGTTCGCTGAGATGGCGCGAAGCGGGCGAGCGCGAGCGTGTCTGGGCGATCAACCGCGGCCACCCGATCGCGCAAGGCATCGGCGAATGCCTGGAGATCGGCGAGACGGAGATGTATGGTGAGCCGTTCGCCGTGCCGGAGCCGCTGGAGACGGTATTTATCTCCTGGTACGAAGGCGGCGAGGTGTTCCGATCGGGGCTGACCTATCAGCGCGGGGCGGGAAAAATCTTCTACTTCTCGCCGGGCCATGAGACCTATCCGATCTATCACAATAAAGGCGTTCAGCAGGTGCTGCGCAACGCCGTGCATTGGGCGCACAACCCGGCCCCGGCTTGGTCCGGCATCACCAATGCGCCAAACGTGCCGACGGACAAGGCCAAGGAGAAGATCGTCCAGAAAGGCCTGCGTCTGCATGCGGACGGCGACAAGGGGCTGAGCTGATGCACCGCCTGCTTTTGCTCGGCACCGGTTGGATCGCGGCGCATCATATCGAGGAGTTCGGTCAGGTCCCGGGCTGCGCCATCGTCGCTTGCGTGGACCACCTGCCGGGCCGCGCGGCGGCGTTCGCAGCCGCCAACAAAATAGGCACTTTCTTTGAAAGCCTCGATGCGGCGATCGCTTGGGGCGAGTTCGATGCCGCCATCAACGCCACGCCCGACCAGGTTCACAAGGCGACGACGCTGGCCCTGCTGGCCGCCGGGAAACATGTGTTCTGCGAAAAGCCGCTGGCGCCGAACCACGCCGATGCGCTTGCGATGAGCGATGCCGCCGAGGCGGCCGGGCTCGTCAACATGGTCAACCTGACCTATCGCAACACTCCGGTGATCCAGGAGGCGCGGCGCATGGTGCAGGCCGGCGAGATCGGCGAGTTGCGCCATGTCGAGGCGAGCTACCGGCAAAGCTGGCTGGTCAGCAAGTTCTGGGGCGATTGGCGGGTCGACGACAAATGGCTGTGGCGCCTGTCGGGCCGGCACGGTTCGACAGGCGTTTTGGGCGACGTCGGCATCCATATCCTCGACTTCGCGACCTATGGGGCGGCCGAGGATATCGTCAGCCTGCATGCCGATCTGGTGACGTTTCCGAAGGCGGAGGGCGACCGCATCGGCGACTATGTGCTCGACGTCAATGACAGCTTGGCGATAACGGCGCGGCTCGGTTCAGGCGCGCTGGCCACGATCATGGCCAGCCGCTACACGACAGGCCACGGCAATGATTTGTCGCTGGCCCTGCACGGTACCAAGGGCGCGATCAAGGTCGAGACCGACGGCAAGGTTTCGAAACTGTCCGCTTGCCTGGGTGACGACGTCGATCAGCACCGTTGGCGGACGCTGACGCCACCTGGCGTCAAGCACAACGCCCGGCGCTTTGTCGATGCGCTGGACACGGGACAGAACGGCGATCCGTCGTTCCGGCGGGCCGCCGACATGCAAAGGCTGATCGACGCCGCCTTCGAAAGTTCAGCGACCAAACTGCCGGTCTCGATCGGCTGAAATCACCATCCGGCCGGCTGAGCCGGCCAGAACCGACTTTCGAAAAATCTCAGTAGGCGCTCGGCATGATCCACGGGTTCACCGTGATGCCGAGCCGGGGACCCTTCCCGTCGGTCGTGGCTTCCGTGGAGGCCTTCTTGTCGACTGAGCCGGTCGAAGCGCAATCGAGCTTCATATTGGTCTTGGTGTCGACGCAGGTCGCGGCGGGAACGTGCTTGACCGCGTGGGTGGCGTTGGCGGCAAAGGCCGAGCCCGAAAGTGCCAGCACGGCGGCGAGGGTGAGGAGTGTCTTTTTCATGGTCTGTCTCCGGTTTCGGCGGGTGAATTTTTTCCGTACATGTACGTTATTTCGTACAAATACGTCCGTCGATCGCGAAGTTCAAGAGAAAATCGTACGCGTACGGTAGTTTTTTGTTAACCAAGAAAGTCGCCGCGGAAGGTTTGGAGGGGCGGTGCGGAATCTGGGAGAACAAAGGATATAGCGCTCAGCAGTTGACCGGTGTCTCGGTCAGTGGCGGCACATATTGCGTGCTGAGCGTGGCAAGGGTGAAGTCGCACATCCGCTTCACGAAAGCCTGCGGGTCGCCGAACGGGTAGAAGGGGAAGGTAATCAAAAGCGAGATCGTGCCATGGCCGACGGCCCACAGTATGGTGGCGATGGCGCGTGGATCGCCATGCAATTTGCCGGCGGCGACACAGGCCTCGACCCTGCTGATCAGCGCCTTCATTGCGGGGTTGCTTTCCTCCATGTCCTCGTAGCTCCTGCCTTCCGGCAGCTTGGTCTTTTCGGTCATGAAGACGGTGCGGTATTCGTTGGGGTTGCCGAGCCCGAAGGCGGCATATTCGGTCATGACCGCCTGCAAGGCCTCGATCGGATCGTCGGACGGGTGCTCCTCGATGCGTCGGGCGAGCGTTTCGAACGCGTCCTCGGCCAGGGCGAACAGGATGTCCTGCTTGTCGGCGAAGTAGGAATAGACCGACATCGGCGCATAGCCGACCCGCTTGGCCAGCTTGCGGATGGTCAAGCCTTCATAGCCTTCTTCCTGGACGAGCTTGTGCGCGGCCGCGACAAGCTCCGAGCGCAGTTCGGCCTTTTGTTTCTCGCGGCGTTTCTGGACGCTCAGCGGCAAGTCCGTTGCCCTTGTCTGGTTGGTGCCTGGCTAAATTATATACGCTGTACGGAAACGGACAAGGGCGCCGCGGGTTCCCACGCGGCAGGCGTCAGATCGCGCCGACACCGCCATCGATGGCCAGCGCATGGCCGGTCATGAAGGAATTGGCCGGGTCGGCGGCAAACAGGATGGCCGTGGTGATCTCGTCGACTTCCGCCACGCGCTTCATCGGTATGCCCCGGGTCAGCTCGGCCAACGCCTCTGCCTCCGGAATGCCGGAGACGCTCACGAAACCGTCTATCATGCCCGTTCTGGTGTGGGCGGGGCAGATGGCATTGATGCGCAGACCCTTGCTGGCATATTCGACCGCCGCCGAGCGGGTCAGGCCGATCACGCCATGCTTGGCGGCTGCATAGACCGAAAGCTTCGGCGCGCCCGAAAGGCCGGCGGCCGAGGCAATGTTGACGATGGCGCCGCCCTTGCCGGTCGCCTTGAACTGCCGCTCCATTTGCGGGATCTGGTGCTTCATGGCGTAGAAGACGCCGAGCAGGTCGATCTCGAGCACCCGGCGGGCTTCGTCCGATGGAACCTGCGGCAGGCGCACGAAACTCTGAACGATGCCGGCATTGTTGACGGCGACATCCAGGCGGCCAAATTTTTCCAACGCCAGCGCCACCAGTGCTTCCGACAGTGCCTCCTCGGCAATGTTGCCTGCCAGCATCGCGGTCTCGGTATCGAGCGTCTCGGCGAAACTCATCAGGGCCGTTTCATCCAGGTCCGAGAGAACCAGCCGGGCGCCTTCGGCGGCAAAGCCCTTGGCGGCGCCACGGCCGAGGCCGCCGGCCGCGCCCGTGATCAGCACCGTGGTTCCATCAAAGCGGCCCATTGCTTAGTCTTCCTTGTCGATCAGCTCGGCGGCGAGGTGCGACAGCAGCTTCACCGCCTCGCCATAGGTCCTGGCTTTTTCCGGATTGGAAGCATTGCCGTCCAGCGCCCGCTTGTAGACACCCTGGCAGATTGCCGCCAGGCGGAAGAAGGAGAAGGCGAGGAAGAACGTCCAGTTGCCGATGCCGGCGAGGCCGCGCCGCCGGCAATAGGCAGCGACATAGTCTTCTTCCAAGGGCAGGCCGAGGGCCGGGCGATCGATGCCGCCAAGGCCGCGAAAGCCGGAGGCATGCGGCAGGCGCCATTGCATGCATTGATAGGCGATGTCGGCGAAGGGGTGGCCCGATGTCGACAATTCCCAATCGAGCACCGCCAGTACCCTCGGCTGGTCCGGCGCAAAGATCAGATTGTCCAGCCGATAGTCGCCATGCACCAGCGATATCAGGCCGTCATCGACCGGCAGGTGGGTTTCCAGCCAGGCGATCAGCCGGTCCATGTCGGCAATGATACCGGTTTCGGAAGCACGGTACTGGCTGGTCCAGCGTGCCAGCTGCCGCTCGAAGTAATTGCCGGGGCGTCCGAAATCGCCAACGGCCTCGACATCGACATCGTGCAGGGCGGCGAGCGTGGCGTTCATGGCGTCGTAGATCGCGGCGCGTTCCTCGTTGCCGTGCGCCTCCGGCAGTGCCGGATCCCAGAAGATGCGGCCGTCGAGGAAATCCATGACGTAAAACATGCGGCCGATGGGCGAATCCTCGGTCGACAGGTGCAGCATTTCGGGCACTGGTACGGCGGTGCCGGAAAGCGCCTTCATCACACGGAATTCGCGGTCTACCTGGTGAGCCGATTTCAGGAGTTGGCCTGGCGGTTTGGCGCGCAGCACGTAACGGCCGCTTGCCGCCGTCAGGAGATAGGTCGGGTTGGATTGGCCGGATTTGAATTTTTCGATGGCCGCGAGTCCGAAAAAACCCGGGATATGCGCGTCGAGGTAAGGCGCGAGCGTCGCCTGGTCGAGCGCGTTGGCGTCGTTCATGCTGTCTCGGGCTGGCGTTCAAGCAAGGTCAGCGTCAGCCAACGGGCGGTGAGCGCCGGTTTTTTGGAGCCTTCGATCTCGATGGTCACGTCGTGCGCCGTCTGCACCCAGCCCGACGGCCTGACCTTGACGTCGGCCAGCACGAAACGGGTGCGGATGCGCGCGCCGGTCTTCACCGGGGCGAGGAAGCGCAGCGAATCGAAACCGTGATTGACGCCCATCTTGCCGTTTTCCAGCGGCGGCATGGTTTCGAACGTCATCGCCGACAGCAGCGACAGCGACAGGAAACCATGCGCGATGGTGCCGCCGAACGGCGTTTCGCGCTTGGCCCGCTCCGGATCGCAGTGGATGAACTGGTGGTCGTCGGTGGCGTCGGCGAACTGGTCGATCATGCGTTGCGTGACCACCCGCCAGGGCGAAACGCCGACCTCCTTGCCGACACTGGCCAGAAGCACATCGAGACTGATTGGTTCCACGCTCATGTCCTCCAGTTCACCTCCGGCTTCTGCGGCCGGAAAATGTCATTCCTTGAACAAGGTCAACCCATGCTGCACCGACTGCCCGCCGTCGATCGGAAGGATGGCGCCGGTGACATAGCTGCCTGCACGGCTGCACAAATAGAGCGTTGCGCCGGCAATGTCATCCGGTGTGCCGATGCGGCCGATCGGGACATGGCCGCCGACATGCCTGGCCTGCTCGTCCGTGCCGGTGGCAAATGCGGTCATGCGGCTCTGGAAGGGACCGGGGGCAAAGGCGTTGACGGTGATGCGGCGGCCGGCGAATTCGAGCGCCAGCGTGCGTGTCAGGTGATGAACGGCCGCTTTGGAGGCGGTGTAGGAATAGGCGTCGTCGGCCAGCGGCTGCGTTCCCATCACCGAGCCCAGATTGATCACGCGGGCAGGATCTTCGTCGCTGGCGGCGGCATCGAGCAGCGGCAGCAATTCGCGCGTCAGATGGAAGACCGCGGTGACATTGACGCCGAACACCTTGGCCCATGCCGAATAAGGGAAGCTCTCCAGCGGCGCGCCCCAGGACACGCCGGCATTGTTGATGAGGATATCGAGTTTGCCGGTGCGCGCCTTGACCTCGCCGACCAAGGCGGCAATGCCGGCTTCGCTGGAGACGTCGCCGGCAAAGCCTTCCGCTTGGCCCGGAGCGCCAAGCCCGTTCAATTCACTGGCCACCTTGACGCAGTCCTCGCCCTTGCGCGAGGCGATCATCACGCTGGCGCCGGCATTGACCAGCGCGGTCGCCGCCATGCGGCCGATGCCGGTCGCGGCTCCCGTCACCAGCGCGGTCTTGCCGGTGACCGAAAACAGATCGTCCAGATAGCTCATCACAATCCTCCGCACGGCCTGCGGGCAAACAGTTCGCGTTGACAAGGCTATCCGAAGTACGGTCATCCTTGCCACTGACAAAATGCCCGGCCTGCATGAAGGGTTAGCGACCGATGACGGAGATGAATCTCGGCATGACCGAGCGGTTGAGGCCGATCCACGCCCGCGTCGCGGCCATGGTGCGCGACGAGATCATGCCGCTCGACAAGGAATTCCTGAGCGAGGTCGGCAAGGCCGGCGACCGTTGGGTCTACAGCAAGCGCCAGGGGGAGATCCTTGAGGGGCTGAAGAAGACCGCACGGGAGCGCGGCCTGTGGAACTTCTGGCTGACCGGCTCGGAGCGCGGCTACGGCCTGTCCACCGTCGAATACGCCTATTTGGCCGAGGAGATGGGCAAGGCCCATCTGGGCGCCGAAACCTTCAACTGCTCGGCACCCGACACCGGCAACATGGAGGTTCTGGAACGCTACGGCTCGGCCGAGCACAAGCGGGAATGGCTCGAGCCGCTGCTGGACGGAAAGATCCGCTCGGCCTATCTCATGACGGAGCCGGATGTCGCCTCCTCCGACGCCACCAACATTTCCATGCGCTGCGAGCGGCAGGGCGGCGACTATGTGCTCAATGGCGAGAAATGGTGGGCGTCGGGTGCCGGTGACCCGCGCTGCGCCATTTACATCGTCATGGTGCGGACCGCCGGCGATGAAGAGCCACAGCACCGCCGCCATTCGATGATCCTGGTTCCCTCGGGCGCGAAGGGCGTAACCAAGGTCCGGGCGATGCAGGTCTATGGCGACGATGACGCGCCGCATGGCCACATGCATCTTCGCTTCGACAATGTGCGGATATCGACGTCGAACCTGATCCTCGGCGAGGGCAGGGGCTTCGAAATCGCGCAAGGCCGGCTCGGCCCCGGCCGCATCCATCACTGCATGCGCGCCATCGGCCAGGCCGAGATGGCGCTGGAGATGCTGTGCCAGCGTTCCCTACGCCGCGAGGCCTTCGGCCAGAAGCTGGCGAAACTCGGCGCCAATCTCGACATCATCGCCGAATGCCGCATGGAGATCGAGATGGCCCGGCTGCTCTGCCTCAAGGCGGCATGGATGATCGATCAGGGCGACGCGCGGGCCGCGGCCCCCTGGATCAGCCAGATCAAGGTCATCGCGCCGCGCGTGGCGCTCAAGGTCACCGACGAGGCGGTGCAGATGTTCGGCGCGCAAGGCATCAGCCAGGATACGCCTCTCGCCCGCTCGTGGACGCATCTCAGGACGCTGCGCCTCGCCGACGGGCCGGATGCAGTGCATCGGCGGCAGGTGGCGCGCATGGAGCTGAAGAAATACACGCAGGAAAAGGTCTGAGCGCTGCCCGGCAGCGTTGCCGCCGACAAACAAGGAATACCGTCAATGACGATCCCCTCCGAAATGAAGGCGCTGCTCTTGGTCGGTGACGGCTATACGAGGACGCCGAGCGGCAGTGCGCTCGAGGCGATGGAGCCGTATCTCGAGCCGGGCAGCATCCCTGTGCCTGCGCCCGGACCTGGCCAAGTGCTGATCAAGGTCAGCCTCGCTTCGATCAATCCATCGGATGTCGCCTTCATCAAGGGCCAGTACGGCCAGCCGCGCGTTATGGGCCGTCCGGCCGGCTTCGAGGGTGTCGGCACGGTCGTCGCGGGCAGCGAGGAGCCCTATCCCAAGAGCCTTGTCGGCAAGCGCGTCGCTTTCGCCACCGGTCTGAGCAATTGGGGCTCGTGGGCTGAATATGCCGTCGCCGAGGCGGCGGCCTGCATTCCGCTTCTCGATACGGTTCGAGACGAGGATGGCGCTGCGATGATCGTCAATCCGCTGACCGCGATCGCCATGTTCGACATCGTCAAGCAGGAAGGCGAAAAGGCCTTCGTCATGACCGCCGGTGCGAGCCAGCTCTGCAAGCTGATCATCGGGCTGGCGAGGGAGGAAGGGTTTCGGCCTGTTGTCACGGTGCGCCGTGACGAGCAGATCGCGTTGCTGAAACAACTTGGCGCGGCGCATGTCCTCAACGAGAAGGTGCCTGATTTCGAGGCCACGCTGCGCGAGGTGATGAAGGCCGAACAGCCGCGCATCTTCCTCGATGCCGTCACCGGGCCGCTGGCGTCAGCCATCTTCAACGCGATGCCAAAAAGGGCGCGCTGGATCATCTACGGCCGGCTCGATCCCGAGGCAACGATCATCCGCGAGCCTGGCCAGCTGATCTTCCAGCACAAGCACATCGAAGGCTTCTGGCTGAGCGAGTGGATGCGGCAATCCAGGGATCGGCGAGGTCCGGCGGTCCTCGAGGCACAGAAGCGTTTTTCCGACGGACGCTGGTCGACCGACGTGACGGCGGTCATTCCGCTGGCCGAGGCAATGGCGCGAATGCCGGCGGAACTGGCCAAGCCCAACGGCAAGGTGTTCATTCGGCCCTGATGCCGTCTTATGCGGCCCGGGAAGGGCGATCGCAGGCTTTCTGGACCTTTTCCCAGTTCGGTCGGCCATCCTTGGCGATCCCCGAAATTGATCGCCGCGTCTTTCGACCCCTATGCCTCGTCGCTTTGTCCGTGATATGTCGCCGCCATCGAATGCCGGGACGGCGCCAAGGCTGAGGCGTCTTCCCCAATGGCGTGCGGGGTGAATTGATGACGATTTCCAAGCCGGTTTTCGATCGTTTGGGGCTGGGCATGTGGATCGGGGCATTCCTGATCGTTCTCGGCCTGGTGCTATGGTCGCCCGGCACGCGCACGGTGACGCAAGCCTATGGATATGGCAGCGAAGCATTCCTGACCGGGCGGCCGCTGTACAATCTTCAATCCGAGATGGGGTACCTGTATGCGCCAGCCTTCGCCGCGCTTTACCTGCCGGTGCTGAAGCTCGGACCCTATCTGGGCGGCGTGGTGTGGCATGTGGTGGGCTTCGCAGCGCTCACCTTCGCGGCGATGCGGCAAGTGCGCAAAATCGGCGGTGAGGAATTGCCATGGCTGCTTTCCTTCGGCCTCTTCCTTGCCCTGCCGATGGCGCTGGGTGCCATCCGCAACGGCCAGGCGACGATCCTTTTGACCGCGGCCTGCTGGCTCCTGACCCTGTCGGCGCTCGAAGGGCGGCGCGCCGAGACCTTCTTCTGGGCTTCGGTCGCCATCATCGCCAAACCGACCGCGATCATCATGCTTTTGCTGGTGGGAGCCCTGCGCCTGCGGCTGATACCCGTGCTCGTGCTGGCAGTGCTGTTGGTACTGGCCATACCGTACGCGTTCGCGCCTGCCGGCTACCTCAACCAGCAGTACGGTGATTTCGCCCGCATGTTGACCTCCATGGCCGTCGACAAGTCCGGCCACTTTGTCCCTACCGACTTCACGGCGCCTTTCACCTCGGCCGGGCTGCTCATGCCTGAGTTCGCCGCCACGATCGTGCGCATCGTCGGGGCATTGCTTACGCTGTCGACCGTCCTCTGGTTCGACCGCAAGCTCCAGCCTGGAATAGCCGCACTGGCGATCTTCCTGGCGGCTGCCTTCTACATGTGCGTCTTCAATCCGCGTGTCGAGCCAAATACCTATGCCATGATCGCCGTGCCCGCCGGCCTCGCTATCGCCACACTGTGGCGGGAGGAGCGTGGCGGCGTCCTGGCCTCGGTGCTGTCGACGGTATTGTTCCTCACAGGTTTGACCAGCGTCGAGCGCCACATGCATGATTTCTTCTACCCTTGGTTCCGGCCGATCGCGGTCACCTTCATCGCCTGTTCGCTGATCTGGTGGTTCTGGGCCAAGGCGCGCGAAAAGATCGTGAGCGTCGGACCCGTTGCACATGGTTGATCCGCGTCAAAAACTCGACATCGTGGCGCCCTTCTTCAACGAGGCGCAATCGGCGCCGGCCTTTGCCGCCCTGCTCGACAGGCTCGAGGAAGCGGTATCAAGCCGTTTCGGCATGGCCGTCCACAAGATCCTGGTCGACGACGGCAGCCTCGACGATGGCGCCAGGCGATTTTCGCAAGCCCTGTCGGGATCGTGGGAGATCGTTCGCCTCAGCCGCAATTTTGGCAAGGAGGTCGCGGTGCTCGCCGGCCTCGACCAGTCGCGGGGCGACATGGTGCTGATCATGGATTCGGATCTGCAGCATTCCATGGATATCAGCTTGAAGATGATCGCCGAGCTGGTGGAAAGCCCCGATATCGACGTCGTGTACGCGCAGAACGACCGCCGCGAGGCGAGCTGGCGGCGCAGCCAGCTGGCGCGACTTTTCTACAGCCTGATCAACAGCAGCCAGCGTTTCGACATTCCGGAGAACGCCGGTGATTTTCGCGTCATGCGCGGTCCCGTGGTGCGTGCGCTGACTAGCCTGCGCGACAAGCGGCGCTTCAACAAGGGCCTGTTCGCCTGGGCCGGTTTCCGCCAGAAAGCCATACCCTATTCGCCGGAAAACCGCCCCATCGGCACGTCGAAATGGAGCCGGCTCAACCTGATCGCCTTTTCACTGGAAGGATTTACATCGTTTTCCGTCATCCCGCTGCGCATCATCAGCTTGAGCGGGATGCTGGCGGCGCTGGCGGGCGTCGTTTACGGCGCCAAAGTGTTCTTCGAGGTGATGTTGTACGGCGTTGCCGTGCCTGGTTACCCCAGCCTGATGGTCGCCGTCGTGCTGCTCGGCGGCCTCAACCTCACCTTGCTCGGCCTGATCGGCGAATATGTCTGGGTCACGCTGTCGGAGAGCAAGGACCGGCCGGTCTATCTGGTGCGCGATGTGGTGCTCAGCGAGACCGCCCCCGACAAGCCGCCGGGCGCGTCCCGCGGATGACGCGGCGCATTCGCCTGATCGCCGACGACTACGGGCTGGCACCAGGGGTTTGCGCCGGCATTCTCGACCTGCTCGACCGCGGACGCCTGACCGGCACCAGCTGCATGACCGGTTTTCCGGAATGGGCCGAGGCGGCGGCGCGCATAAAGCCGCTGCGCGGCCGCGCGGCGATCGGGCTGCACCTGACCCTTACGGACCAGCCAGCGGTCACAGGCAAATCGAGCCTGGCGCCTGGGGGCCGGTTGCCGCCGCTTCGTTCGCTGGCCCTGCCGGTCCTGCGCGGGCGGGTCGACGAGCGCGACGTCCATGCCGAACTCGACGCGCAATATAGCCGTTTCGTCGAGGCGCTGGGCCACAAGCCCGACTTCGTCGACGGTCATCAGCACGTGCATTTCCTGCCTGTCGTGCGCGGCTGGCTGCGGACACGTTTTCCCGACACTGCCGGCAGGCCGGTGCTGCGAGGCGCTCCGGCGCTGAGCGATGCCGCCGCCGCACCGAAAATCGCGGCAATCGCTGCCGTGGCCGCCGGCTTCAACCAATCGATGCAGCGTGCCGGCTTTGCCGTTTTGAAGCCGCTCGCCGGCATCTATGACTGGCGGCAACCCGAAAAGTTCGCCCCCTTGCTGGAGGCTGCGGTCGAAGCGCTGTCGGACCGTGGGCTGTTCATGTGCCACCCCGGCCATGTCGACCAAACGCTGTGCGCGCGTGACCCGATGCAAGGCGTGCGCGAAGTGGAATTCGGCGTTCTGGCTTCGGATGCGTTCGGCGCGAGCCTGGCCCGAGCCGGTGTCGAGATCTTGGACGGCCGGGAATGAATGGCGTTCAGCCACGGCGTTCGACCGGCAGCAAGATCGTCCGTTTTGCGTTGGTCGGACTGGCAAATACGGCCATCGACCTTGCCGGTTTTTTCCTGCTGCTCAAGCTGCACGCCCCGCCGCTGTCCGCCAATGTCATCTCGTGGTCGATTGCCGTCGTCTTCTCTTTCGTGGCGAATGGCTTCTGGTCGTTCGAACGCAATCACGCCATTCGGCTGCATGATGCCTTCCTGCGCTTCGTCTCGGCTGGGGCGTTGATTTCGCTCGGCGTGTCCAGCCTGTCGATCGCACTCTTCGCCGGCATCGGCGGTGTGTGGCCGGCAAAGATCGGCGGGGTCATCGTGGCGGCCATGCTGAACTTCCTTGCCGCGCGTTGGTCGATCGAGGGCCGGCTGCTGAAATAGGTATCTCTATTCCGCCGGTTCCACGTTGGTGTAGGCGGCTTCCTCGAGTTCGCGCTTCAGCCGTGCTTCCTCATGGGTCTTCGGCGTGACCAAGCGGCCAAGCAGGAGATAGGCGACCGGGGTCAGGAACAGTGTCGAGATGGTGGCCAGGCCAAGCCCGCCGACAATGACCCAGCCGAGCGCCACGCGTGCCTCGGCGCCCGCGCCGGCGGCCAGCACGAGCGGCACACCGCCAAGTATGGTGCAGATCATCGTCATCATCACCGGCCGCAGGCGGATGGTGGAAGCCTGCTCGATCGCTTCGCGCACGCCCAGGCCCCGATCTCGTAGCTGGTTGGCGAATTCGACGATCAGGATGCCGTTCTTGGCCATGACGCCGACCAGCAGCACCAGGCCGATCTGGCTGTAGGCGTTGAGGCTGGTGCCTGAAAGCAGCAGCGCGAAAATGGCGCAGGCAAGGCCGAGCGGCACCGTCGCCATGATGATGACG
This sequence comes from Mesorhizobium sp. BR1-1-4, assembly GCF_020165375.1. NCBI lineage: Bacteria > Pseudomonadati > Pseudomonadota > Alphaproteobacteria > Hyphomicrobiales > Phyllobacteriaceae > Mesorhizobium > Mesorhizobium sp. BR1-1-4. Next base: position 184,921 of record NZ_JAIUIB010000007.1, read on the forward strand.
GCGCTGACGAAACTCTCGAACTGGGCGGCCAGCACCAGGAGGATGATGACCAGGGCGAAGCCGAAGATGGTGACCATGGCGCTGTTGGTTTCACCCAAAGTCGCAGCCTCGGCCAGGGGCAGGATGCGGCTTCCAGGCGGCAGGAGCGGCGTGGCGATCTGCTCGGCGCGTGTCAGCGCATCGCCAAGCGCGAAATTGCCAGAAAGGTTCGAGGTGATCGCCACCGAAGGCTGCTGCTGTTCGCGCGACAGCGACGGTGGTACGGCGCGCTCGGTCAGGGTGGCGATGGTCGACATCGGCACGAAGCGGCCATCCGCCGTCTTGAGGAACACATTTTCCAGATCGGTCGGATCGTTGATCGGATTGGTGGTCGAGACCAGTTTCACCCCGTAGCTGCGGTCGGCGATGTAGACATCGACGACGTCGTTGCCGTCGAGCATGGCTTGCATGGTGTTGGCGAGCCCCGTGATGTCGATGCCGAGATCGGAGGCGCGCTCACGATCTATCGCTACGGCCAGTTGCGGCTGCGTCGGGTCGATCGACAGGCGCGGCGTCTGAAAGCGCTCATCCTTCTGCATCTCGGCGATGATCTTGACCGCTGCATCGCCAAGCGCCTTTCGGTCGTTGCCAACCAGAGCGAATTGCAGGCCGTTGCCGGCGCCGCGGATGCCGAGACTGTTGGGTTGGACCGGGAAGATCCGCACGCTGGGCACCTGCCTGGTCAACTGACTGATCTCGGCCATGATCTCCTGCTGGCTGCGGCTGCGCTCGTCCCACGGCGCCAGCGTCATCACCATGAAGCCCGAATTGTAGGAACCGTTCTGGCCGGCGTTTTCGAAGGTCGAGCGGATCTCGCCGGAATCGCGCATCGGCTGGATCAGCCGCTCGATCTTCTGCATCTGCTGCGTCGTGTAGTCGAGACTGACGCCTTGCGGGGCGTTGATGCGCAACAGCACGGCGGCGCGGTCCTCGGTCGGCGTCAGTTCCTGGCGGATGGTGCCGAACAGCGCGAAGGCGACGCCGGCAAACAGCACCGCGACCAGAACCACGATCCAGGGCGCGTCGAGGCAAGCGTGCAGCGCGCGCTTGTAGCCGGCATTCAGGACGCCGCCGATGCGAGCGCCGATGCCTTGGCCGCCTTCGTGGTGAAGCGGCGCGCTGGTCAGCATGCGCGAGGCAAGCATCGGGCAAAGCGTCAGCGCGACCACGCAGGACAGAAGCACCGACATCGCAAGCACGAAGCCGAATTCGCGGAACAGGCCGCCGGTCTGGCCGGGCAGGAACGAGATCGGCACGAAGACGGCGACAAGCGTCAGTGTCGTGGCGACGACGGCGAAGAACACTTCCTGCGCGCCGAGCACGGCCGCCGCACGCGGCCCCATGCCTTCATTGCGCCGTCGCACGATGTTTTCCAAGACGACGATGGCGTCGTCGACCACAAGGCCGGTGGCCAGCACCAAAGCGAGCAGCGTCAGGATGTTGACCGAGAAGCCGGCTAGATAGATGGCGGCGATGGTGCCGATCATGGCGACCGGCATCGACAGGCCGGGGATGAGCGTGGCGCGCCAGTCGAGCAGGAAGATGTAGATGACGATCAGCACCATGGTGACCGACAGGCCAAGCGCGATCTCGACCTCGTGCACCGCACCCTTGACGAAGACAGCGTCGTCGCTGGTGATCTTGATCGACATGCCCTTGGGCAGGTTCTCCTGCAGCTTGGCGACGGCGACCTGGACGCCCGTCGAAATGTCCAGCGTGTTCGATTCCGCCTGGCGGATAATACCGAGGCCGATTCCGGTCTTGCCGTCCGAACGCAGCGTCGTCTGGCCAACATCGGGGCCGAGCGTGACGGTCGCGACATCGCGGATGCGCGTCGTGCCGCCGATGATGATGTTTTCGAATTCCGCGGGCGTCGTCACGTCGGCCGTGGTGCGGACGATCAGGTCCTGGTTGGTCGTTGTGATCGATCCGGCCGGGGAATCGAAGGCGACGGAGGCAAGCGCCGCCCGGAGGTCGGCGACCGTGAAGCCGAGGCTGGCGAGCTTGTTCTGGTCGACATCGATGCGAAAGATCTTGTCGCGGTCGCCATAGACCTGAACGTCGGCGACGCCGGGCACGGCGGCCAGTTCGTCCTCGATCTGGTCCTGGACCACCACCGTCATGTCCTGGATCGACATGGTGTCCGAAGTCACCGCCAGCCGCATCACCGCGTCGGAATTGGCATCGGCCTTGACGATGCGCGGCGGATCGGCGGTATCGGGCATCTGGTTGGCGACCCGGCCGACGGCATCACGCACATCCGAGGCGGCGACGTTGAGGTCGACACCGTCGTTGAACTCGATGGTGACGCGGCTCGAGCCGAAGGAGGAGGAAGACGAGATCGACTTGACGCCGGAGACGCGGGCGACGGCGCCCTCGATCGTGTCGGTCAGTTCGCGGTCGACGGTTTCGGCGGCCGCGCCTTCGAAGGTCGTGGAGACCGTGACGACGGCCCGGTCGACGTCGGGCAGTTCGCGGATCTCGACACCGTAGAAGGCAGCGAGGCCGGCAACGGCTATAAGGGTGTTCAGCACGAACGCCATGACCGGCCTGCGGATGAACAGCGCGGTGAAGCCGGTATCGCTGACGGCGTTGACGGAGCCGGTCATGAGCCTTCCGCGGCGGTGGCGGCGCGCTGCTCCTGGCCCGCGATGCGAACCTCGCCGCCTTCGCTGACACTTTGGGTGCCTTCGGTGACCACCATGTCGCCGCTGTCGATCTCCGCGTCGATCAATACGGTCTCGGTGTTGCGCTGGATGATGCGCACCGGCACGCGCCTGGCCTTGCCGTCCTCGACCTGCCAGACATAGGCGCCGTCCGAACCCCAGAGGATCGCCAGCGGGCTGACGGCCGGATAGGTCTCGCCGGGGAATTTCATGGTGATGGAGAACGACATGCCGGCGCGCAGCGAATCGGCCGGATTGGCGATGGTGGCCTTGACCAGAAGTGTGCGGCTCTTTTCGTCGATATGATTGTCGATCGCCGAAACCGTGCCGGTGTACGCGTTGCTCGGATTGGCGATCGGCGTCGCCGTCAATTGCGCGCCGACCTTGACGGCGGCGGCGAAGCGCTCGGGTACCTGGAAATCGACCAGGATAGAGGACCGGTCGTCAAGCGTGGCGATCGCCGACTGGTTGGTGACGTAATTGCCGGCCGAGATCGGCAGGATGCCGACCGTGCCGGTGATCGGCGCCAAGATCGAGCGGCGCCGCAGTGCAAGCTCGGCATCCTGAAGCGCCAGCTTGGCGCCGGCCAGAACCACTTCGGCATCGGCGACCGCGACCGGTGTCGCCGCGTTGGAGGCACGCAGCGACTTGACGCGGTCGAGCTTGGACTGAGCATCCTGCAAGGCGAGCTTGGCGCGGTCCTGTGCGATGATCTCCGTCTCGGAATCGAGCGTTGCGATGATCTGTCCCTTGTCGACATGAGTGCCGGATTCGACCAGCAACTCGGCAAGACGGCCGGAACTGTAGGGATTGACGGTCACCGAGGCGTTGGCACGGCCGGTGCCGATCGCTTGCAGGCGGTCGTTTATGGTGGCCGTACCGGCAGGCAAGGCGACGACGTTGACCTGCCGGACTCCATTGCGATTGCCAGCCTGTTTCGCGCCGTCCGCACCGCTTCTGGCGGGAGGCGTTGCCGCGTACGCCCAATCCATCCCCCAGCGCGCCAGCACTTCCGGCGCGCCTGGATAGAAGCGTGCCCAGGCGGCCGCGGCGGCGACCACGATCACAAGCGCAACGACAATTTGCTTCCAGGTCCGCATCGACACTCCGGTTTCAGAAATCGTCGGCCATTCCCGAAGGAACGGCACAGTGACGATGCGGGCGGGCGGCAAAAATCCGGCCACGCCACACCCCGATATCAGCGGTTTATGGCAATTATCACGCAATCGTGCACATTAAATCTCGGTAACGTGAAACCGAGACGGCCGCGAAGCCGATGCAATGATCCGGAGGATTCTGCCTATCGCAGGCCTTCCATCTCGCGGATGCGCCGGGCGCCGTCGGCCTCGAGTTGCCTGGTGACGGCGCCGATCAGCGTTTCGGCGACGACGAAAAGTGCCGCTGAGGAATCCCATGCGGAAGGCACGGCGGTTCGTCCGGCGATGACATGGCGAGCAAAGCGGGCGATCGGCGACAGCCACTGGTCGGTGAACAGTACGATCTGAACGCCGCGCTGATGCGCCTTCTCGGCGAAGCGGACGAGGCTGTCCTGGTAGCGCCTGATGTCGAAGATCACCAGCACGTCGCGCTTGCCCATGTCGATCAGCCGGTCACGCCACATGCTCTCCTGGCCGGCGAGGTGAAAGACATCGGGCTGGATGACGGCGAGATGGGCGGCCATGTAGCGCGCCAGGGGGTCGGTAAAGCGGCCGCCGATCAGGAATGTCTTGCCACGCCGCTCGGCCAGCCTGGTGGCAATGTCGGCAAGCTGCTTGTCGGACAGGTGCCTGAAGGTCTCGCGCATATTGTCGAGCGTTGCTTCCAGCATGGGCGACACCGTGCCGCCAATAGGCGAGGGCGGGTTGAGCGTTCGTATCGCCGGCGATTGCAATTGCGCCGCCAGTTCATCCTGCAGGCTCGACTGGAACTCGGGGTAATTCTGGAAGCCCAGCCGGGCGACGAAACGCAGGATCGTCGGCGAGGAAACGCCGGCCGCGGATGAGAATTCGGCGACTGTCTTGAGGCCGATCATCGGATAGCTCGCGATCAGCGTCTGCGCTGCGCGCCGTTCGCCGGCGGGCATCGCGCCGATACGGTCGGCAATCAATTCGGCAATGTTGGAAATCATCTTTTCCCCACCCTTGGCCCGCCGACCGTCTTTTCCCCAGATCGCATTTGACAAAGCCAAACAAACTGTATGAAATCATCCACCGGGACGCAATGAAACAAAATACGTAACATACGATACAGCGCTCCCAGGGGACGGCAGGACTATGGAGACAGCGCGGCCCGCCAGCCTTGCATCGTCTGATACCGTAGGGGTGACGAACCCCGGCGGATCGAGCCCCTTCGTGCTGACCTGCGATCACGCTTCCAATTTCCTGCCGGCTGAATTCGGCACGCTCGGCCTCGCCGCCGACGACCTGTCGCGTCACATCGCCTGGGATCCCGGCGCACTGCCGGTTGCGCTGCGGATGGCGCAGGCGCTTGATGCGACGCTGGTCGAAACCCGCATTTCGCGTCTCGTCATCGACTGCAACCGGCCGCTCGATGCGCCAGACCTGGTGCCGCCGGTCAGCGAAACCACTGCCATACCGGGCAATACCGGCTTGTCGGAAAAACAGCGCGCGGCGCGGGTCGCCCTGTCATGGCAACCGTTCCATGGCGCCATCGAGCGCATCGTCGAGGACCGGTTGGCGCGCGGCCAGGAGACCCGCCTGGTTTCCGTTCATTCCTTCACGCCGGTCTATAAAGGCCGCAATCGGCCCTGGCATATCGGCATCATCCATGACGATGATCGCCGGCTGGCGTCGCCGCTGATATCGGCGCTGCAACGGCTCTCAGGCATCACCGTCGGCATCAACGAACCCTATTCGCCGGCCGACCGCGTCTATTTCACGCTGGAACGGCATGCGCGCTCGCGCGGGCTACCCTGCGCGATGATCGAAATCCGCAACGATGAAATCTCCGGCGAAACCGGGCAGCGGAAATGGGCGGATATGCTCACGGGCATTTTTTCGGATCTGGAGCCAGAGGAGGCCAAGGGCTCTCGACGAAGCGCAGTCGGAAAGTCAGTTCAATCGGCCAGCTAAGAACCAACAGGGGAACTCTGACATGACAACACCTGATCACTCTGACAAGTCGGAGGACACAAAAATCCTCCACAGTATGGGCTACGCCCAGGAACTAGCGCGCCGCATGAGCGGCTTCTCCAACTTCGCCATTTCCTTCTCGATCATCTGCATTCTGGCGGGCGGCATTACGTCTTTCCCGCTGGCCATGGCCACCGGCAGCGGTTTCGAGGCGACCATCGGCTGGGTCATCGGCGGCGTCTTTGCGCTCGTGGTCGCGGCGTCTCTCGGCCAGATTGGATCGGCCTATCCGACAGCCGGCGGCCTCTATCACTGGTCCTCGATCCTAGGCGGACGCGGCTGGGGCTGGGCCACGGCCTGGATCAACTTGCTCGGCCTGATCTTCGTCGTCGCTTCGGTGAATGTCGGCGTCTACCTGCTGTTTCAGGGGCTCGTTGCTGGCCCGATCTTCGGCTGGGACACATCGGCCTGGGGCTTCTGGCAACAGACGGCGGCAGTCGTCTTGATTACAGTTACCCAAGGTCTGTTCAATCATCTCGGCATCAAGACGACGACGATGTTGACCGATTTTTCCGGCTACCTCATCCTCGTTGTCGCGGTCGTGCTGACGCTGACATTCCTGATCTGGGGCGCGCATGGCTTCGATCTCGCGCGGCTGACGACTTTCGTCAACACGACCGGCGATCTCGGTGGTGGCTATGTTCCGACGGCCCGCACCGCACTCGTGGCCTTCCTGATTGGCCTTCTCTACCCGCTTTACACGATCACCGGCTTTGACGCCTCCGCGCATACCGCCGAGGAAACGCACAATGCCCGCGTCGCTGTGCCCAGAGGCATGATCCACGCGGTCCTCTGGTCTCTCGTCTTCGGTTTCGTCATGGCGGTCTCCTTCGTCCTTGCCAGCCCCGATCTCGTGGCGACCGCCAAGGACGGCGGCAATGCCTGGTTCAACCTGTTCAACAATCTGCCGGCGCCAACCTGGCTCAAGGCTCTGCTCGGCATCGCCATCGTGCTGTCGAACTATCTGTGCGCGCTAGCAGGGCTCACTTCGACCTCGCGCATGATCTTTGCCTTTTCGCGTGACGGAGGTCTGCCAGGGTCTTCTTTATGGAAGCAGGTTTCGCCGACCTGGCGCACGCCCGTTCCGGCCATCTGGCTCGGCGTCGTTCTGTCGATTGCCGCCACGCTCTATTCGCCGGCTTTCGCGGCGCTGGCAGCCGGCTGCGCACTCTTCCTCTATGTCTCCTACGCCATGCCGATCGCGGCCGGACTTCTTGCGGAAGGAAAGAGCTGGACCGAGTTCGGACCATTCCGGCTCGGCATCTGGTCAAAGCCGTTCGCCGTCATCACCGTGCTTGGTGTTCTGGTGTTGATGTATGCCGGCATCCAACCGCCCTTCGACATCTTGATCAACTATGCGATCGGATTGATCGTTCTGCTTGTCGTTTTGTGGTTTGCCGTCGAGAACCGCCGCTTCCAGGGGCCGCCCATCGGCGAGACGGCAATCGCCAAGCGCAGGGCGATCATCGCAGCGGCCGAAAAGGCCGTCGGCGAATCCGCCTAAACAACCAATCAAGCCGTGGCGGGTTCGCCCGCCACGGTTTTTTGTTCTCGTTCAATATGACAAGCCCGAAACGCCAAGCACTGGAGTGCCAAAGGAATGGCCGGAAGTTTCTCGTTCGATCAGTTGAAGAAAGCGGTCTCCAGCGGCGAGATCGACACGGTGCTGGCATGCATTGTCGACATGCAGGGCCGGTTGGCGGGAAAGCGGTTCCTGGCGCAATACTTCGTCGATTCCGCGCATGACGAGACGCATGGCTGCAACTACCTGCTGGCGGCCGACATCGATATGGAGCCGGTGCCGGGCTACAAGGCGGCAAGCTGGTCGAAGGGCTATGGCGACTTCGTCATGAAGCCGGACCTGGCGACGCTGCGGCGCATTCCCTGGCTGGAAAAGACGGCGCTCGTCATTTGCGACGTGCTCGACCACCACACCCATGACGACCTGCCGCATTCGCCGCGCGCCATCCTCAAGAAGCAAGTCAAGCGGCTGAGTGAGCGCGGCTATATCGGCTATTTCGCTTCCGAGCTCGAATTCTATCTGTTCAACGAGACCTACGATTCCGCCCGAAAGAAGCATTGGCAGGGGCTCGATACAGCCTCGCCCTATATTGGCGACTACCAGATCGGCATCACCACCAAGGAAGAAGGCGTCATGCGCCGGCTTCGCAACGAGATGGAAGCCGCCGGCATTCCGATCGAGAATTCCAAGGGCGAGTGGGGTCCGGGCCAGGAAGAGATCAATGTGCGCTACGCCGAGGCGCTCGACATGGCAGACCGCCACGTCATCCTGAAGAACGGCGCCAAGGAGATTGCCGAGTCCGAAGGCAAGGCGATTTCCTTCATGTCCAAGTATAATTACGGTCTCGCCGGCAATTCGAGCCACATCCACAATTCGCTGTGGAGCGCGGACGGCAAGACGCCGCTGTTCTTCGACAGACAAGCCGACTGGACCTTGTCGACGCTCGGCCAGCAATGGGCGGCCGGGCAGCTGAAATACGCCAAGGAATTCACCTGGTTCCTGGCGCCCTACATCAATTCCTACAAGCGCTTCCAGGCCGGCACTTTCGCGCCGACCAAGATCATGTGGAGCGAAGACAACCGCACCGCGGGCTTCCGCCTGTGCGGCGAGGGCACCAAGGGCATCCGCATGGAATGCCGCATCGGCGGCGCCGACCTCAATCCCTATCTCGCCTTCGCGGCGCTGATCGCGGCCGGCCTCGCCGGTATCGACGAGAAGCTGGAATTGCAGAAGCCTTTCGTCGGCGACGCCTATCAGGCTTCTCGTTTGCCGGAAATTCCAAAGACGCTGCGCGATGCGACCGAGATGCTGGCGAAATCGAAGATGCTGAAACAGGCGCTCGGCGAGGATGTGCTCGAGCACTATGTCCACACAGCGAAGTGGGAGCAGTTCGAATACGATCGGCGTATCACGGATTGGGAACTGCACAGAGGGTTCGAGCGTTACTAAAGCTTTATGCAGCTTTATTGTTGACAATGTAGTTAATGTAGCTCATATGAAGGCTGCAAGCTGCAATTGTTGGGGAGTTCGCAATGTCCAAATATGCGCCGCTGAAGGAATTTCTGGTCGCCCAGAATGCCGACCGTGTGCCTATGTCGTTCGATCAGATCGAAAGCGTGCTTAGTCTGCCGTTGCCGGCATCGAAGCGATACCCCGCGTGGTGGAGCAACAATCCGAGCAACAATCCCATGACCAGGGAGTGGCTCGAGGCCGGGTTCGAAACCGAATCCGTCAACGTAGGCGCTGGCAAGCTTGTCTTTCGCCGCGTTCGCAAGATGCCGACCGGTGACGCCGCACCCGCTGTGCGTACGCACCGTCACCCTGGATTTGGTTTCATGAAGGGCTTGATAGCAATCGAGGCCGGGTTTGATGTCACCAAACCGTTCGATGATGAGCCTTGGGATCGGGGTTATCTGGGCGGTGAAACTCAGGCGCAGCATGGTAAACACGTGATGCGCAAATGAGTGAAGAGCCGAGCCTGCTGCTGGACACGTGCGCGATGATCTTCATTGCAAACGACAGCAAAATCGACCCTCAGGCAAGTCAGAAGATTTCCGACGCGGCCTATGATGGCCGCCTCTATCTCTCGCCGATGTCAGCATGGGAGATCGGCATCGGTGTGGCCAAGGGCCGGCTCAACTTGCCCATAGCGCCGCTCGATTTCGTAGAGCGATTCATTGAGCGCATGTCCGCAAAACTCAGCGCGATTTCGCCGGCTATTCTGATCGCGTCCTCCAACTTGCCGGGTTCGCCCCATGGCGATTCTATGGATCGAATACTGATTGCCACTGCAAGGGCCTTGGACATGGTTCTTGTGACGCGAGACGAGCCCATCCTTCGCTACAGCCGCAACGGCCATCTGCGTACATTAGCCTGCTAAATGGAGCACCTTTTGGAAACCGTAGAACTCAAATCCCCCATCGACGGCTCGATCTATGCGGAGCGGCCGGTCGCTACCGACCAGGCGATCAACGCCGCGGTCGAGCGTGCCAAGGCGGCGCAGCAGAAGTGGGCGCAGACGCCGATCGTCGAGCGCGGCAAGTACATGCTGGCGATGCTGGAAGCACTGGTCGCGATGACCGACGAGATCGTGCCGGAGATCGCCTGGCAGATGGGGCGTCCCGTTCGTTATGGCGGCGAGTTCGGCGGCGTCAAGGAGCGTACCAACTATATGGTCGAGATCGCGGAAGCGGCGCTCAAGTCCGTGCCGGCCGCCAACCCGAAGGACGGCTTCCGGCGCTATGTGAAGAAGGATCCGCTTGGGGTGGTCATGGTGATCGCGCCATGGAACTATCCCTATCTCACAGCGGTCAACACGATCGTGCCGGCGCTGATGGCCGGCAACGCCGTCATCCTGAAACATGCCGCGCAGACGTTGCTGGTCGGCGAGCGCTTCCAACAGGCCTTCGACAAGGCCGGCCTGCCAAAGGGCGTGTTCCAGAATGTCGTGCTCAACCATGCACAGACGGAAAAACTGCTGGGTTCCGGCAAGATCGACCATGTCAATTTCACCGGCTCGGTCGCTGGCGGCCGTGCTATCGAAAAGGCGGCGGCAGGCACCTTCATGACGCTTGGGCTCGAACTCGGTGGCAAGGATCCGGCCTATGTGCTGCCCGACGCCAAGATGGACCATGCCGTGGCCAATCTGGTCGACGGCGCCTTCTTCAATTCCGGCCAGTGCTGCTGCGGCATCGAACGCGTCTATGTGCACGAAAAAGTCTATGACGAGTTCGTCGAAGGCTTCATCGCCGAGACCAGGAATTATGTCGTCGGCAATCCGCTGGAGCAGACGACGACGATGGGACCGATGGCGCAGGCGCGCTTTGCCGACCTGATCCGCGAGCAGAAGGCCGAAGCGCTACGCAAGGGTGCCAAGGCGCACATCGACATGAAGGTGGCTAACGACAAGGCCGGCTCGCCTTACCTGGCGCCGGAAGTGCTGACGCAAGTCGACCACCAGATGAGCGTCATGCGTGAGGAAAGCTTTGGCCCGATCGTCGGCATCATGAAGGTGCGCAACGATGAGGAGGCGATCGCTTTGATGAACGACAGCCCCTACGGGCTGACGGCCTCGATCTGGACGCGCGACACCGAGCATGCGGTGGCGATCGGCGACCGCGTCGAGACCGGCACGGTGTTCATGAACCGCTGCGACTATCTCGATCCCGCGCTGGTCTGGACCGGCGTCAAGGACACCGGCAAGGGCGTTGCCCTGTCGGCGCTGGGCTATGACAATCTGACCCGGCCGAAATCCTTCCACCTGCGTGAAGCCATCTAATTTTCGAAAGACAAAAATGTCCAAGCTCATCTCCAAATGGAACTACCCCACCACCGTTCGCTTCGGCGCCGGGCGCATCAAGGAACTGCCGGAGGTGCTCGCGGCCACCGGCATCAAGCGGCCGCTTTTCGTCACCGATCCGGGATTGGCGAAACTGCCGGTCGTCGCCTCGACGCTCAGGATTCTCGACGAGGCCAAGGTGCCCTATGGCGTGTTCTCCGAGGTGAAGCCGAACCCGGTCGAGTCCAATCTCACCGCTGGCATCGCGGTGTTCAAGAAGGGCAAGCATGACGGCGTCATCGCCTTCGGGGGCGGCTCGGCGCTCGACCTCGGCAAGCTGATCGCCTTCCAGGCCGGCCAAGTCAGGCCGGTCTGGGACTTCGAGGATGTCGGCGACTGGTGGACGCGCGCCAACTCCGACGCCATCGCGCCAATCATCGCGGTGCCGACCACCGCCGGCACCGGCTCGGAGGTCGGCCGCGCCGGCGTCATCACCAACGAGGAGACGCATACCAAGAAGGTCATCTTCCATCCGAAGTTGTTGCCGGCGATCGTCATCGCCGATCCGGAGCTGTCGGTCGGCATGCCTTCCTTCATCACCGCCGGCACCGGCATGGACGCGCTTGCGCATTGCCTCGAAGCCTATTGCGCGCCGGGCTACCATCCGATGGCCGACGGCATTGCCGTCGAAGGCATACGCCTGGTGTTCGAGAACCTGCCGAAGGCTTATGCCAATGGCAAAGACCTCGTCGCCCGCGCCCACATGATGAGCGCGGCCGCCATGGGCGCCGCGGCCTTCCAGAAGGGGCTGGGTGCCATCCACTCGCTGTCGCATCCGATCGGCGCGCTTTACGACACCCATCATGGCATGACCAATGCTGTGTTCATGCCATATGTGCTGGCCTTCAATCGCGACTCCATCGAGGAGCGTATCGCCCGGCTCGCCGCCTATTGCGGCATCAAGGGCGGTTTCGACGGCTTCGCCAAGGCTGTTATCAAGCTGCGCAAGGAGTTGAAGGTGCCGCACGCGCTGCCGGGCCTGATCAAGGGGCTCGACATGGACAAGAAGCGCAAGGGCCTGATCGCCGACATGGCGGTGGTCGATCCGACGGCCGGCGGCAACCCGGTCAAGCTGACCAAGAAGGCGGCGCTGACACTGCTCGAAAACGCCATCGCCGGGACGGTCTGAGGCCGGTTCCTGGATGCGGAAGTTGATCGGGAAACGAGGGGAAAGGAGAGGGGAAGGGGCGATATAGGGGCGGATTAATGATTAGCCGGAAAATTAAGTGGTGGCTAATTGCTACAGTCCGTTAAAAAGAGTTAACTTTTCACGCTGCGAGGCGCCGGTTTCACAAAGCTTTCATCTGGCTGTCACACGAAAACGATACCGCATCGCAGACGTCCAACGGCGTCAGTTCAATGGAGAGAACACATGTTCAAATTCACGGGGAAAGTGCTTTCCCTTTCGGCCGCGACCCTGATGGTGTCGTCGGTGATTTCGTCCGCCGCTTCGATGGACGATCTCATCAAGGCCGCCAAGGCCGAAGGCCAGCTCACCACGATCGCCTTGCCGCATGACTGGTGCGGTTACGGCGACGTCATCGCCGGCTTCAAGGCGAAGTATCCGGAAATCACCGTCAACGAACTCAACCCCGACGCCGGCTCCGGCGACGAAGTCGAGGCGATCAAGGCCAACAAGGACAACAAAGGCCCGCAGGCTCCTGATGTCATCGACGTCGGCCTGTCCTTCGGCCCGACCGCCAAGGCCGATGGCCTGTTGATGCCATACAAGGTGTCGACCTGGGACTCGATCCCGGACAGCGCCAAGGATGCCGATGGCGCCTGGTACGGAGACTATTATGGCGTTCTCTCGTTCATGGTGAACAAGGACCTGATCAAGGAGTCGCCGAAGGACTGGGCCGATCTCCTCAAGCCCGAATTCGCCAACGCGGTCGCCGTCGCCGGCGATCCGCGCGCTTCAAACCAGGCCATCCAGGCCGTCTACGCCGCAGGCCTTTCCGGTGGCGCGGCTGCAGGTGAACCCGCTGGCACCGCCGGCCTCGACTTCTTCAAGAAGCTCAACGCCGCCGGCAATTTCGTGCCGGTCGTCGGCAAGCCGGCAACGCTTGCCCAGGGCCAGACCCCGATCCTGATCAACTGGGATTACAACGCGCTCTCCGGTCGCGACACGCTGAAGGGCAACCCGCCCGTCGACGTCATCGTGCCGAAGACCGGCGTTGTCGCCGGTGTTTATGTGCAGGCGATCAGCGCGTTCGCGCCGCATCCGAATGCAGCCAAGCTGTGGATGGAATATCTCTATTCCGACGAAGGCCAGATCGGCTGGCTGAAGGGCTATTGCCACCCGATCCGCTTCAACGATCTGGCCAAGAACGGCAAGATCCCCGCGGACGTTCTGGCCAAGCTGCCGCCGGCGGAATCCTACGCCTCGGCTGCCTTCCCGACGCTCGACGAGCAGGGCAAGGCGAAGGAGACCATCAGCAAGAACTGGGACGCCGTTGTCGGCGCCAACGTCAAGTAAGGCTTGAAATCCACCGGGCGGCCGCGAGGCCGCCCGGCTTCCCCTCGAAGATGGTAGCCGGCGCATGACCGATCTTACGCTTTCAAATCAGTCTGTTACCACCAAGCCCGCGCCGCCGAACGAGGCGACCACTTTCCGCTTTCCGATGCAGTGGATTGGCGTGGCGCCTTTCTTCATCTTCGTCCTGATGTTCCTGATCCTGCCGACGATCTATCTCGTCCTGGGCGCTTTCCAGAATGGCGACGGTCAGCTGACGCTGGACAATATCCTGCAGCTGGTCAGCGATCCCTCGATCAGCGCTTCCTACTGGGTTTCGATCAAGATCAGTTTCTGGTCGGCTGTCATCGGTGCCTTTGCCGGGCTCGCGATCGCCATCGCCATCGTGCGCGGCGGGCTTCCCAACTGGACCCGCTCGGCGACCCTGACTTTTTCGGGCGTCGCCTCGAATTTCGCCGGCCTGCCGCTGGCCTTCGCCTTCCTGGCGACCCTCGGCCGCGTCGGCATCGTCACGACGCTTCTGCGTGACGTTCTCAATGTCAACATCTACGCGATGGGCTTCAATTTCCTCACGACATCGGGCCTGATCGCGGTCTATCTGTTCTTCCAGATTCCGCTGATGGTGGTCATCATCGTGCCGGCCATCGACGGCTTGAAGAAGGAATGGGGCGAGGCCGCCGCCACGCTTGGAGCCACCCAGTCGCAGTATTGGCGCATGGTGGTCATCCCGGTCTTGTGGCCGAGTTTCCTCGGTACGGTCATCCTGTTGTTCGCCAATTCGTTTGGCGCCATCGCCACGGCTTATGCGTTTGCCGGCCCGGCGCTCAACATCGTTCCCATCAAGCTCTATTCGCAGATCAATGGCGACGTGCTGCACAACCCGCGGCTTGGCTATGCCATCGCCTTCGGCATGATCGTCATCACGGGCTTGGCCAACGTCTTCTACATCTGGTTCCGGACCCGGTCCGAAAGGTGGCTCAAATGAAGTCGGGCAAATTCTGGGCCTGGGTCGTCTTCATTGTCGGCGCGGCCTATTTCTTCATTCCGCTGATGGCGACTGTCGAGTTCTCGTTGCGCATGCGCCGCGGCGTCCATTCCTTCGACGCCTACCAGATCGTGCTGGGCGACGCTCGCTTCCAGTCGACCTTCCTGTATTCGGTGGTAGCGGCCGTCTTCACCATCATTCTCGGCGTGCTGATCGTGGTGCCGACGGCCTACTGGATCCGGCTGCGCCTGCCGCAGCTCAGGCCGATCGTCGAATTCATCACGCTGTTGCCGCTGGTCATTCCGGCCATCGTCATCGTCTTCGGCTATATCAGGATGTACGGCTCGAATTCCCCGCTGCCGTTCCTGGGCAGCAATATGGGCGCCAATGCCTTGCTGGTGATCGGCTATGCGACGCTGGCTCTGCCCTACATGTATCGCGCCGTCGATACAGGGCTGCGCACCATCGATGTGCGGACATTGACCGAAGCAGCGCAGATCCTGGGCGCCGGCTGGGGCACGATCATTGGCCGGGTGATCCTGCCCAATGTCCTGATCGCCGTGCTGTCGGGCGCCTTCCTGACCTTCGCCATCGTCATCGGTGAGTTCACCATGGCGAGCCTCCTCAACCGTCCGGCCTTCGGCCCGTATCTGCAAAACGTCGGCGCCAACCGTGCCTATGAGCCGGCAGCCCTAGCCATCATCGCCTTCGCCATTACCTGGGGCTGCATGTCGCTCATCCAGATCCTGTCCCGCTTCGCGCCGAAATCGGCGAACCGCCCGAATTGATCGAAAAGCACTGACCTGAGAGAAAAAGCCATGGCCGAGCCATTCCTGTCCATCCAGCATGTGCGAAAGTCCTACGGGTCCAACACCGTGGTGCAGGATTTCAGCCTCGACGTCGAGCCGGGCGAGTTCGTCTCGTTCCTGGGGCCATCCGGATGCGGCAAGACGACGGTGCTGCGCATGGTCGCCGGCTTCGAGGAGCCGTCAGCCGGCAAGATCGTCGTCGCCGGCAAGGACATCACGCGGCTGAAGCCCAACCAGCGCAATGTCGGCATGGTGTTCCAGGCCTATGCGCTGTTCCCAAACCTCACCGTGGCGCAGAACATCGCTTTCGGGTTGAAGGTTGCCGGCATGCCGAAGGCCGACGCCGACAAGCGCGTCGCCGAGATGCTCGACATGATCAGACTGCCGCAGATGGCGGACCGCTATCCCTACCAGCTCTCCGGCGGCCAGCAGCAGCGCATCGCGTTGGCGCGCGCGATCGCGCCGAAGCCGAAGCTCCTGCTGCTCGACGAGCCGCTGTCGGCGCTGGACGCCAAGGTGCGCGTGTCGCTGCGCGAGGAAATCCGCTCGATCCAGAAGAAGCTCGGCATCACCACCATCTTCGTGACCCATGACCAGGAAGAGGCGCTGTCGATCTCCGACCGCATCGCCGTCATGTATGGCGGCAAGGCCGAGCAGGTCGCGACGCCGTTCGAAATCTACAACCGGCCGGCGACCAAGTTCGTCGCCAATTTCGTCGGCACGCTGAACGTGCTCGAAGGCAAGGTCACCGACGCCGCCTCCGGCAAGGTGCAGGTCAACACGCAGGAAGTCTCGCTCAAGGGCAAGCTCAACGGCTCGAAGTCTGGCGACACGCTGTCTCTGGCGCTGCGGCCCGAGGCGATTTCGCTCGGCCGCCAGCCCGGCCGCGACTCCAGCCTGACCGGAGAGATTTCCGAAGTGCACTTCCTCGGATCGGTTATCCGGGTCCGTGTCGGCATCGGCGGCAACACGGTGTCGCTCGACACGTTCAACAACTCCGCCACCCCGCCGCCCGCAGTCGGGGAGAAGGCCGAGATTTCGTTCTCGTCGAGCGATATGCTGGTGCTGCATTAGGTAGTCCCGCTGTCGGAAGGCGCTCCCAACCGGGCGCTCCAGCCGTCGGGATTTCTCATGCTGTCGGCGGACGACACAGTCCGTGCCAGAGGTGTCCCTGTTGTTTCACGGCCATGACTTTGGCACTGCCAATCGCGTCGTTCGGCGGCTACGATAGAGCATGGCTCTTTTCGAACTGACGCTTATCCTCCTGTTGATTGCAGTCGCGCTGACGGCGCTGTCGCGGCGGCTGCAAGTTCCCTATCCGTCGCTGCTGGCGCTGGCGGGCGCGGGCATCGCCTTCCTGCCCGGCATGCCGACCATCGACATCGACCCGGAACTGGCGCTGGCCTTGTTCATCGCCCCCGTGCTGCTCGACGCCGCCTATGACACCTCGTTGCGCGATCTCAATCGCAACCGGCTGCCGCTCGCCCTGCTGGCCTTGGGGGCGGTCGTTTTCACCACCGCAGCGGTTGCGCTGCTCGGCTGGAAGATGGCAGGCCTGCCGATCGCCGCGGCCGTCGCCCTTGGCGCCATCGTAGCGCCGCCCGATGCCGTCGCGGCGTCGGCCGTGCTCGGACAATTCAAGGTGCCGCATCGCATCACCACCATCCTGCAAGGCGAGAGCCTGCTCAACGATGCAACCGCGCTGCTGATCTACCGTATCGCTGTCGCCGCCGCCCTCGGTCCGTTCCTGTTGAGCAGCGCCGCGCCCATGGTCGTCTTGTCGACCGTTGGTAGCCCGGTGGCCGGCTATGTACTCGGTCGGCTGTCGCTTGCCACGCTGAGCCGCATCGAGGACGCGGCCAGCGGTACCGTGGTGCAGTTCGCCGGCACGTTCGGTGTCTGGATCCTGGCGGACAGGTTGGGTCTGTCGGCGATCATCACCATCGTCGTCTACGCCATGACCATCGCACAGACCGCGCCGCGCCGAATGTCAGCAAGAAAGCGTGTCAGTTCCTATTCGGTCTGGGAGACGGCTGTGTTCGTGCTCAACGTGCTGGCCTTCGTGCTGATGGGTCTGCAGGCTCGGTCGATCGTCGGACGGCTCGCCGGTACGGGAGAGCTCGACGCGTTCGTCTTTGCCGCGGCAGTGCTGGCGGTCGTCATCGTTTCGCGCCTGATCTGGGTGCTGGGCTGCGGTGCAGTCATCAGGTGGTTTGCCCGCTTTGGCGGCGCCGAGCATCAGCCGGATACGCCGTCCTTTCGCGGCGGCGTGCTCATCGGCTGGTGCGGCATGCGCGGACTGGTAACCCTTGCCGCGGCATTCGCCTTGCCGGTCGAATTTCCTGCTCGCGACCCGATCGTGCTCGCCGCCTTCACGGTCGTGCTCGGCACCCTGGTGCTGCAAGGAATGAGCCTGAAGCCGCTGCTGCGCGTCCTGAAGCTGGATCCCGACGAAACGGTCGACCGGGAGGTAGCGAAGGCGCGCGTCGTGGTCATGCAGGCCGCGCTTGATGTATTGAGCGGCAAGACCTCGAGCGCCGCAGCCGCGGTGCGCGAGCAATATGCCGCCCAGCGCAAGATCGCCAAAAATCCCGAGGATGCCCAGGCCGCGACCGAATATGACAGGCTGCGTCTCTATGCCATCAAAAGCCAGCGCGATGCCCTGGAGGAGCTGCGCCGCAACGGCACCATCGGTGACGAAGCCTATCACCGTCTGGAGGAAGAGATCGACTGGACGGAACTTGCGGCATCGCCGGCAGGCCGGTTCCAGCCGCTGACCACCGACTAGCAGATACCGCGTCTCGGCCGCTGCCCTGCTGGCCCAAGCCCCGTCCGTCCTCCTGCACATTGCAAGCGATCGGCCGAACCGTTACTGCCAACATCGAAAAGTGAGCCGGATAAGCAATGAAGCTGGTCAGCTACAACATCCAGTACGGATTCGGCAGCGACGGGCGCTACGATCTTTCGCGTGCGGCACGCCTTGTCGCTGGCGCCGACATCATCGCCTTGCAGGAGGTCGAGCGGCACTGGCAACGCAGCGATTTCGACGACCAGCCGGAGCGGCTTT
The DNA here is from genome assembly GCF_020165375.1 of Mesorhizobium sp. BR1-1-4. Lineage (NCBI taxonomy): Bacteria > Pseudomonadati > Pseudomonadota > Alphaproteobacteria > Hyphomicrobiales > Phyllobacteriaceae > Mesorhizobium > Mesorhizobium sp. BR1-1-4. The sequence continues at coordinate 203,475 of NZ_JAIUIB010000007.1, forward strand.
CCCAATTGCTGCCTGGGTATCACTGGGTCTACGGCCCAGCCTTCGACATGGATGCCAGCGAGCTGCGCGACGGCCGCCTGGTCAATCGCCGCCGGCAGTTCGGCACCATGGTTATGTCGAAGCTGCCGATCGTCTGGTCGCGACTGCACGCGCTGCCGATGCGCCGCACGCTGCGGCCGCTCAACACCCGCAACGCCGCCCTCGAATGCATGATCCGCACGGCGGCCGGGCCGGTCAGGGTGCTGTCGCTGCATCTCGCGCACATCGCGGCGGAAGAGCGGCTGGAGCAGATTGATTATCTCATGGCCGAGCACCGCCGGGCACCATCGGAAGGCGGACCGTGGAGCGGAGCGGACGATGAACCTTCGCGTAACTGGACACATGGGCAAGTCGAGCCGGAAAATCCGCTGGCGACGATCTGGATGGGCGATTTCAACATGGAACCCGGCAGCGCCGAATATCGCCGCATGGTCGGCAGCACGCCCTATCATCGGGGCGCTGCCTATCTCGACGGCTTCGTCGATGCCGCTTCTGTCGCCAGCGAGCCGGTGGCGGATTTCCATACGCATGAGAAGATCATCGACGGCAGACTGGCAAAGCGCCGGCTTGACCATTGCTTCGTCGGCGGCATGCTGGCCGGGCGTGTGCGTTCGGTTGGATCAGACATGGGCGAGGTGGCTTCCGACCACTTCCCGGTCCGGGTCGACATCGATCTCGAGACGCCCTTCGGCCTGGGAGGTCGATGAGCTCCCCATGACGCTTTTCGTCTTTTTCGCGGTGCTTGCCGCGGCCGCCATGCACGCGATCTGGAACGCGCTGGTCAAGGTGCATCTCGACCGCTTCCTGTCGATCACGCTGATGACGCTCGGCATGGGCACTGCTGCCCTCGTCGTGCTGCCCTTCGTCGAGGTGCCGAAGGCGGAGGTCTGGCCCTACATCATCGCTTCGGTGATCTTCCACATGGGCTATCGCACCTTCCTGATCGGCGCCTACCAGGCCGGCGATTTCGCCCAGACCTACCCGCTGGCGCGTGGCACGGCACCCCTGCTGGCCGCGATTGGCGGCATGTTCGTCGTCGCCGAAGTGCCGGCGCCGCTTGCCATCCTTGGCATCCTGCTGTTGTCGGCCGGCACGCTGGTGATGTCGTTTCGCGGTGGCGCGCATCTGGAGAAACTGAATCTGCGCGCGGTCGGCTATGCGCTGGGCACGTCGATCTTCATCGCCAGCTACACGCTGTCCGACGGCAGCGGCGCGCGGCTGGCGGCAACGGCGCAGAGCTATGCCGCCTGGCTGTTCATCTGCGATGCATTTGGGGCGCTGGTGCTGTGCCTCGTTTTCCGAGGGCCCAAGGCGCTTCCCGTTCTGGCGCGCGACTGGAAGACGGGACTGTTCACCGGGGTGCTTTCCGGCGCCGCCTACTGGATTGTCATGTGGGCGATGACCAAGGCGCCGATCGCCTCGGTGGCGTCGCTGCGCGAGACCTCGATCCTGTTTGCCATGATGATCTCGGTCTACGCCCTCGGCGAGAAGATGACAGGCTGGCGCGGCGCTGCCGCGCTCAGCATTGTTGCAGGCGTCATCGCGTTGAGGATGGGTTGACCTCTCAGCCGAGCACCGTCATTACCTGGCCGCGCCGCTCCGGACTGAAGCGGATGACGACGATGATGCAGACGGCGACCACACCGGCAAAAAGCGCCAGCGCATAGCCATAGCTGCCGCCGGGGGCTTCGGCGATCCCGGCCTGATATGGACCGCCATAGGAAGCGGCGAGATTGCCGGCCTGATAGATGAAGCCGGGCAAGGTGGCGCGCACCGCACCGGGAGAAAGCTCGTTGAGGTGGACCGGGATGACACCCCAGGCGCCTTGCACCGCGACCTGCATGACGAAGGCGCCAATGGCCAGCATGAAGGGCGTTGAACTGTAGGCCCATAGCGGGATCGCCGGCAGGGCGATGATGCAGGCGAGTGTAATGGCGTTGACGCGGCCGATCTTCTCCGACAGCGCACCGAATGCCAGGCCGCCGACGATGGCACCGATGTTGGCAACGATGGTGATCCAGCTCACCGTGTGTGGGTCAAAGCCGTGCTGTTTCTTCAAAAAGGTCGGGTAGAGATCCTGCGTGCCATGGCTGAAGAAGTTGAAGAACATCATCAGCACGACGGCATAGAGCGCGACGCCCCAGTGCTTCTGCAAGGTCTCCAGCATCCCCGGTCGAGCGGTTTTCTGTGCCTCGACGAAGGCAGGAGATTCCGGCACATGCGAGCGGATGAACAGGACGACCAGCGCCGGGACGAAGGAGAGCAGGAACATGGCGCGCCAGCCGATCGTGTAGCCGCCGATCGTCTGCTGGTAGAGCAGGCCATAGACCACCGCCGCCAGCAGGTAGCCGGCCGGATAGCCGCATTGCAGGATGCCCGAGACGATGCCGCGGGCGCTCGGCGGGACGGATTCCATGGCGAGTGAACTGCCGAGGCCCCATTCGCCGCCCATGGCGATGCCGAACAGCGCGCGCAGCGCCAGGAAGATGCCGAGATTGGGCGAGAAGGCGGCCAGCGCCCCGATCACCGAATAGCTGACGATGTTGAGCATGAGAATGGGCTTGCGCCCGTATTTGTCGGCTAGCATGCCAAAGAAGAACGCGCCGATGAAGCGCGTGGCCAAGGTCAGGAACAGTGCCTTTGACACTGCCGGGACATCCGTCTGGAATTCAGTCGCAATATCGGTGAGCAGGAATGTCAGAAGGAAGAAATCAAAAGCATCGAGCGTCCAGCCCAGGAATGAGGCCAGGACGGTTTTCTTCTGCTCGGTAGTGAGGTTCAAGGCGTCCTCCTTTGCATCCCCCAAAGGAACGATATGTCGCCCTGTCGGCAAAAGAGAACAGCGATCAGCCGGCTTTCGAAAGGCCGGCGGTCACTTTTTCGTAAGATCGAGATCGAAGACCATCAATCCGTCCGCGCCGCCTTCGAGAGCCGCGAGCAGCCGGGCGCCGGCACGCTGATGCGCCTCATGGACGAGATAGGCGTCGCGCGCCGCGGCATCGCGGAAATCGATGGTGAAGCCATGGGTGAACCCGCGCGCGAAAGGCTCTGGGCTGACATTGGTGCTGAACTGGACGGTGTCCATGCCTTCGATCACCTGTCGCAACGCCTCGAGGCCGGCGTGGATGGCCGTGCGCTCGGTCGACGACACATCGCTGCGAAATCTGGCGAAAACGCAGTGCCTGATCATTTTACCACTCCCTATGCAGCACGATTGCCGGAAAACACTGCCGGCGGCAGCGGCTCGCGGCCGAGGATCAGGTCGGCACCCTTTTCGCCGACCATGATCGTCGGCGCATTGGTGTTGGAGGAAGGCACGCGCGGCATCACAGACGCATCGCAGACGCGCAGCCCCTCGATGCCGCGCAGTCTCAGGTCCGGCGTCACCACCGCCATCTCATCATGGCCCATGCGGCAGGTGCCGACAGGATGGTGATCGGTCTTGGAGGTGCGGCAGGCATAGTCGATCAGCTCATCGTCGCTGGCGAGCGACGGGCCGGGCAGCACCTCGCGCAGCACGTAAGGGGCAAGCGCCTTCTGCCGCATGATCTCGCGCGCCAGCCGCAGCCCTCTCAGCGACATGTCGCGGTCATAGGGATCGGACCAGTAGTTGGGGTCGATCAGCGGGTGGTCGGAGGGATCAGCGCTTTTCAGCCGCACCGTGCCGCGCGAGCGCGGGCGCAGGAAGGCCGAGTTCAAGGTGACGCCCGGGTTTTTCAGCTTCTCGACGCCAGCCTCGATGCCGGAGCCGAGGCCCAGATGGAACTGGATATCGGGCGAGGCGGCGGTCGGGTCGGCGTACCAGAAGCCGCCGGTCTCGAACAGGCTGGACGCCACCGGCCCCTTCTTCAACAGCAGATATTGCAGGCCAGCCCAGGCCGTGCGGTGCAGCTTGGCATAATTGTCATAGGTGTGGTCGCCGGTGCATTCGGCGATGACGAACAGGTCGAGATGGTCCTGCATGTTGGAGCCGACGCCGGGCAGGTCATGCACCGGCGTGACGCCGACCGATTTCAGATGGTCGGCCGGGCCGATGCCCGACTGCATCAAAAGCTTAGGCGAACCGATGGCGCCGGACGAGACGATCACCTCGCGGTCGGCGCGCAGGATTTTTGTTTCGCCGCCCGGCCTGTCGACCACCTCGACGCCGATGGCGCGACCGTTCTCGACGACGATGCGGGTGACCAGTACGTCGGTCCTGACGGTGAGGTTCTTGCGAGCGCGGATCGGCCTGAGATAGGCGACCGAGGCGGAGGAGCGCCGGGCATCCTTCTGGGTCAGCTGGTAATAGCCGACGCCTTCTTGGGCAGCGCCGTTGAAATCCGGATTGAAGGGAATGCCCATCTCCTGGCCGGCGCGGAAATAGGCTTCGCAGATCGGCAGCGGCGCAATCGGGTTCGAAACGCCGAGCGGGCCCTGGTCGCCGTGGAAATCGTTGGCGTAGCGCTGGTTGTTTTCGGCCCGTTTGAAATAGGGCAGCACGTCGCGGTAGCCCCAGCCGGCCAGCCCTTCCTCCTTCTCCCAGGCGTCGTAGTCGCGCGCATTACCGCGCGTGTAGATCTGGGCGTTGATTGAGGAGCCGCCGCCGACCACCTTGGCCTGCGTGTACCAGAAGACGCGGTCGTTCATGTTTCTCTGCGGCACCGTCGACCAGCCCCAGGACGCAATGCCCTTGGTCATCTTGGCAAAGCCCGCCGGCATGTGGATATAGGGATGCCAATCCTTGCCACCGGCTTCGAGCAGCAGCACGGAGTTGGAGGGATCCTCGCTCAGCCGGTTGGCCAGCACGCAGCCGGCAGGGCCGGCGCCCACGATGATGTAGTCGGTCATTGTCTCATCCACTCACAGCCGAGGCACGGAAAGCGCGCCGTCGACATTGATGATCGAACCGGTCGAAAAGCCCAGTCTCCCGGCAGCGAGCGCGGCCACCATGGCGCCGATGTCGGAAACTTCGCCCCAGCGTTTCGCCGGCACCAGGCCGCTGTCTATCAAAGCGTCGTATTTGGCGGTCACGCCCGCCGTCATGTCGGTGCGGATAATGCCCGGCCGCAGCTCGAACACGCCGATGTTTTCCGGGGCGAGCCTGAGCGCCAGATTCTTCACCCACATCGAAAGCCCTGCCTTCGATATGCAATATTCGGAGCGTTCCGGCGAGGCCATCTCGGCGCTGACCGAGGTGATGGTGATGATCGATTTCGCTTCATCGCTGGGCTGGCGGAGCATCGCCTTGGCGACCGCCTGGCTGAGAAAGACGGTGCCCCGCAGGTTGACGCCGATCGCGCGGTCGAAATTGTCGGGTTTGAGGTCCAGCAGGTCGCCCCGCACCACGGCGCCGACGCCGGCATTGTTGACCAGGCAGTCTATGCGGCCGAATGCGCGCATGGCGGTTTCGACCAAGGCGGCGTGGCTGGAAAGATCGGCGATGTCGCAGCTGACATAGGCGAATTTGGCGCCGCGTTTGGCGACGTCTTGCGCAAGCTCGTCAGCGGGTTTCGCGGCAACATCGGCGACAAGGATGTCAAAGCCGGCATCAGCGAGTGCCTGAGCGCAGGCAAGACCAATTCCGCGCGCGCCGCCGGTGACGATGGCTGCGGGGCGGGTCATCGGATACTCATCCTTATGTCAGCGCCGCCCCTCATCGCCCTGCCGGGCACTTCTCCCCGTATAGTGACGGGGAGAAGGACGCTGTTATCGCCTGCTTCACCATGCGCCAGCATTGCAGAAAAAGCGCCGAGATTGCGGCCAGCGTGCTTCTCCCCGTTTACGGGGAGAAGGTGCCGGCAGGCGGATGAGGGGCGGCGCTGACCGATCATGCGGCGAGGTCCGTCTTGCGGATGTGCTCGGCGACGCGCAGCGCCTGGGCGGCGATCGACAGCGCCGGGTTCACGGCGGCCGAGTTCGGCAGAAAACCGGCGTCGACGACGAACAGGTTCCGGTGATCGAAGGCACGGCAGAACGGATCGAGCGGCGACGTCGCCGGATCCTCTCCGATTTTCACCGTGCCGCACTGGTGCGAGGGCGTGCGTTTGTCGAAAGGGCGCGACAGCACCAGGGGATAACCGCAGGCGCGAAAATTCTCGCGCATCACCTTGGTCAGCCCGTCGAGCGACTGCATGTTGGAGCGCCGCCATTGCATGACGATGTCCTTGCCGTCGGCCATGATGCGGCTTTCGGGATCTGGCAGGTCCTCGCACATCAGGTACCAGTCGACCGCATGGCCGGCCATGAAATCGAGCGCGAATTTCGGCACTCGTTTCACATTGGCCTTGAGCATGTTGCCGTCGATCTTGCCGAGAAGCTGGACATTGCCGAGCGGTTTGCCGCCCTTGCCGTCGGAGAGGTAATAATCGTTGAGCATCAGCGTCTTCTGGTAGACGGCATCGTTCCGGCGGCGCGGATCGATCGCCAGCATGGCGCTCGAATTGTGGTTCATGAAGTTGCGGCCGACCTGGTCGGAGCGGTTGGCCAGGCCCTTGCCGCCCCCCTTGCCATTGCTGGGTGAGGGCGAGCGCAGCAGGATGACCGCTGAATTGACCGCGCCGGCCGACAGGATGACCAGTTTTGGCGACAGCTTTTTCAGCTCGCCGCTCTGGCGGTAATGAACCGCTGATACGGTTTTACCGTCCGGAGCAGTCTCGAGATATTCGACATGGGCGCCGGTTTCGAGCTTGATGTTAGGATCGTTCAGTGCCGCCGCCAGCGGTGCGGTCTGGGCGTCCATCTTTCCCTGGCCAGTGTTCGGAAAAGCGTCCCAGCCGGTCCTGCCTTCTCTGAGCCAGGTGTCGATGTCGACGCCGAGCGGCAGCGAGGCCGGATGCAGGCCCAGCCGCTTGAGCTCGGCTCGGGCACGGGCGATCGGCGCCTCGTCGGGCACAGGCTTATAGGCATAGGGGACCGAGTGGAACGGCTCGGTCGGGTCTTCGCCAAGCGCGCCGCGGACGCGAAAAAGCTGCTCTGCCCTGGAATACCAAGGCTCGAATTCGTCATAGGAAAACGGCCAGGGCGGCGAGACGCCGCCGAAGTGCTCCATGGCGGAGAAATCCTCTTTGCGGTAGCGGATCAGCACCGCGCCGAAGAATTTCGAATTGCCGCCGACATAGTAGTAATTGCCCGGATTGAAGGACGCGCCACCGGCCTCGCGCCACATCTCCTTCGGCCGGTAATGGCCGTCGACGAAGATCGAGCGCGTGTCGCGCGCATGCGGCGTTGCCGGCAACGGCTCACCGCGTTCCAGTATCAGGATCGAGGCGCCACTGCCGGCTAAGCCGGAGGCGATCGTGGCGCCGCCGATGCCGGAGCCGATGATGACGATATCCGGGTTTGTCATGGCCTAAAGCGCGCCGCTTTTGAATGGACACATGCGACGCGCTTTAGGTCTATTGTCTTGATGCATGTCGTTGCCCCAAAACCGGACCCACTTTTGGGCGACGCGCATTAGCGAATACGGCTCTGGGTCGCCGGATCGAAGAACACCGCCTTGGTCAGGTTGAAGGCGAGCGGCGTGTTGGTGCCGGGCTGGATGTTGGCATCTGCGCGCAGCCGCGCCACCACGCCTTTACCGCCGAGGTTGGTGACGGCGAAGGTATCGGAACCGGCCGGCTCCACAACCTCGATATGGCAATCGGCGGTGGCGATTTGCGAGGCGTTGCGCTCGGCGCCTTCCGGATCGGTGAGCGCCTCCGGACGAACGCCGAAGATGACCGGCTTGCCCTTGAACGCCGACAATCCGGCGGGGGCATTGGCCATCGGCAGAGTGATCGGCTGGCGTGCCTCGCGATCGAGCACGACGGCCAGGTCGCCGCCATTGCCGTCGATGGTCGCCGGGATCAGGTTCATCGCCGGCGAACCCATGAAGTCGGCGACGAAGACATTGCTGGGGTTGTTATAGATCTCGGCCGGCGTGCCGAATTGCTGCACCTCGCCATCGCGCATGACGGCGATCTTGGTCGCCAGCGTCATCGCCTCGATCTGGTCGTGGGTGACATAGACGATGGTTGTGCCGGTGGTGGCATGCAGGCGCTTGATCTCGATGCGCATGTCGACGCGCAGCTTGGCGTCGAGGTTGGACAGCGGCTCGTCGAACAGGAACAGCTTGGGGTCGCGCACCAGCGCCCGGCCCATGGCGACGCGCTGGCGCTGGCCGCCCGAAAGCTGGCTTGGCTTGCGGTTCAGCAGATGGCCGAGCTGCAGCACCTTGGCCACCTTGTCGATCGCCTTTTGGCGTTCGTCGGCCGGCACGCCGCGCATCTCCATGCCGAAGGAGATGTTCCCGGCGACCGTCATGTTCGGGTAGAGCGCGTAGCTCTGAAACACCATGGCGATGTCGCGCTTGGACGGGTGCAGATCTGTGATGGTGCGGCCATCGACGCGGATATCGCCGGAGGTGATCGTCTCCAGTCCGGCGATGGTGTTGAGCAAGGTGGACTTGCCGCAGCCGGAAGGACCGACCAGCACCAGGAAGCCGCCCTTTTCCAGTTCGAGATTGATCCCCTTCAGGATCTCGACCTGGCCGAAACGCTTCCTCAGACCATCAATTTCCAGAAAAGCCATTGGGTTATCCTTTGACCGCGCCCGCCATCAGGCCACGCACGAAATAGCGGCCGGCGAGCACGTAGACGAGAAGGGTGGGCAGTGCCGCGATCATCGCGGCCGCCATGTTGACGTTGTATTCGACGACGCCTGTCGAGGTGTTGACGACGTTGTTGAGCGCCACCGTCATCGGCATGGCGTCGCCGGTGCCGGCATAGGCGGAGGCGAACAGGAAGTCGTTCCAGATGTTCGTGAACTGATAGATGACGGTGACGACGAAGATCGGCATCGAATTCGGCAGCATGATGCGCCGAAAGATCTGGAAGAAAGAGGCGCCGTCGACCTGCGCGGCCTTGACCAGTTCGGTCGGGAACGCCTCGTAATAGTTGCGGAAGAACAGCGTGGTGAAGCCGATGCCGTAGACGACGTGGACGAACACCAGGTTCACCGTCGGGTTGCCGAGGCCGAAGCTGGTTCCGACCGTGTTCTGCAGCGTCACGCCGAACCGGCCGAGGCTGCCCAGGATCGTCGCCATCGGCAGCAGTACCGACTGGAACGGGATGAAGCAGGCAAACAGCATCAGCCCGAATACCAGGGTCGCGCCGCGAAAACGCCATTTGGTCAGCACGTAGCCATTGAGCGCACCGAGCATGGTCGAGATCAGCACGGCCGGAACCACCATCTTTATGGAGTTCCAGAAATAGCCCTTGATGCCGGCGCAGGTGAGGCCTACGCAGGTCTCACCCCAGGCCTTCAGCCAGGGGTCGAAGGTCGGCGCCTTTGGCAGCGCCAGCATGTTGCCGTTCTGGATCTCGTCCATGGTCTTGAACGAGGTCACCAGCATGACGAACAGCGGCATCAGGTAGAACAGCGCGAACAGCGCCAGAAGCCCGTAGATGACGATGCGGTTGACGATCTTGACGTTCATGCCGCTGGCCTGGCGAGCGGGAGTGGTCGCGGCGCTCATCGCGACTTCTCCCTGAGTTCCGAATAGAGATAGGGCACGATGATGGCGACGATGGTCATCAGCATGATCACGGCGCTTGCCGAACCGACCGCCATTTCGTTGCGCTTGAAGGTGTATTCATACATGAAGTTGGACGGCAGCCAGGCCGAGCCGCCGGGGCCGCCGCTGGTCAGTGCCACGACCAGGTCGTAGGATTTGATGGCTAGGTGCGCAAGCACGATGAAGGCCGACAGGAAGATCGGCCGCAAGAGCGGAATGACGATGCGGCGATAAAGCTGGAAGGTGGTGGCGCCGTCGATCTGCGCCGCTTTCATGATCTCGCCGTCAATGCCGCGCAGGCCGGCCAGGAACATCGCCATGATGAAGCCGGAGGCCTGCCAGACGCCGGCGATGACGACGGTGTAGATGACGAAATCCTTGTTCTTGATCCAGTCGAAATGGAAGCTCGTCCAGCCCCATTGATGCAGCGTCTGTTCGAGACCTAGGCCGGGGTCGAGGAACCATTTCCAGGCAACGCCGGTGACGATGAAGGAGAGCGCCATCGGATAGAGGTAGATGGGACGCAAAACGCCTTCGCCGCGAATCTTCTGGTCAAGCAGGATGGCCAGGAACAGGCCGAGCGCCAGGCAGATCAAGATGTAGAGAAAGCCGAAAATGCCCATATTGGTGATCGACGTGTACCAGCTCGACGGCGGGTCGGTGTCGAAAGTCCAGCCCCACAACCGCTGGTAGGCACGCGCGCCTGTTATGGCATAGGACGGGAAGGTCTTGGAGTTGGTGAAGGACAGATAGATCGTCCACAGGATGAAGCCGTAGACGAAGACGATGGTGATGGCGAAGCTCGGCGCCAGCACGATCTTGGGCAAGGCATCCTGCAGGCGCGAGCGCACCGAGGTGCGCGACCGCTCCGGTGTCAGCTTGATCTGGGTTGTCGCTACACTGCTCATGGGGTTCCTCCCGTCGGCATCCGGCCGATCGGCCTCACGGACCGGAAACCTTCCCCGCCGGAGCGGGGAAGGTGTTGTGGCCGGCGCTTACTTGGCGTCGTCGATCGCCTTGACCAGTTCGGTCACGGCTTCGTCCGAGGTCTTGATCTGACCGTGGACAAACTTCGAGATGACGTCCTTGTAGGCATTGGCGACAGCCGGAGGCGCGCCATAGCCCTGGGCCAGCGAGCCGAACAGCGTGCCGCCTTCATTGGCCTTCTTCAGGTCGGCGATACCCTTCTTGCCGCAAGCGTCGAAGTCGGTGTCAGGCACGTCGGTGCGGGCCGGAACCGAACCCTTGACGACGTTGAAGGCCGACTGGAAGCTCTTCGACAAGGTGGCGGTGGCCAGAGCGACCTGGGCAGCCTTGCGGTCGTCCGGAACGTTGAACATGCCGAACATGTCGGAGTTGTAGATCACCGAGCCGTCGGTGCCCGGGAAGCGATAGCAGAGGAAGTCCGTCCCCGGCGTCTTTTTAGCGGCGTGGAACTCGCCCTTGGCCCAGTCGCCCATGACCTGCACCAGCGCATCGCCCTTGATGACCATGGCGGTGGCGAGGTTCCAGTCGCGGCCCGAGAAGTTCGGGTCGACATAGGTGACGAGCTTGGCCAGATTGTCGAACGACTTCTTCATCGTGTCGGACTTGAGCGACGCGTCGTCGAGGTCGTTCATCGCCTTCTTGTAGAACTCAGGTCCGCCGGTCGACAGCACGACGGAATCGAACATGGTCGCTTCCTGCCAGTTCTGGCCACCAAGCGCGAGCGGGGTGACCCCGGCCGCCTTGGCCTTGTCGAGCAGGGCGATGAAATCATCGAAAGTCTTCGGCTCGGTGCCGCCGATCTTGTCCATCACCGCCTTGTTGATCCACAGCCAGTTGACGGAGTGGACGTTGACCGGAGCGGCAACCCACTTGCCGTCATAGACGGAGAACTTCTGCAGCGCGGCCGGAACCGACTTGTCCCAGCCTTCCTTCTTCGCCGTCTCGGTGAGGTCGCCCATCACGCCGGCAGCGGCATAGTCGAGCACGGTGTAGCCGAGCATCTGCGAGGCGGTCGGATAGTTGCCGGCCGCGACCATCGCCTTCAGCGCGGTCATGGCGGCATCGCCGCCGCCGCCGGCCACGGGAACGTCCTTCCAGGCATAGCCTTCCTTGGCCAGATCGCCCTTGAGCACGTTGAGAGCAGCCGCTTCGCCGCCCGACGTCCACCAATGCAGCATCTGCACTTCCTTGACGTCCTCGGCATGGGCCGCGAAAGCCAGGCCCGAAGCGAGCGCCGTTCCGATAAGCAGTTTGCGCAACATGTACTTCCTCCCTTGTTGCATTACACGACCGGTGGCAGCCCACCGGGTTCTTCCCAACTCAGCCGACCCACCAACCGGTGCGCTGGCCGCGATGAAACTGGATTGTCTTTTCCTCTGTATAGTCCTCAACAGCGCGCTTGCCGAGTTCGCGGCCCAGGCCCGACTGCTTGTAGCCGCCGAACGGCAGTTCTGGATAACCTTCCATGAACGTGTTCACCCAGACAGTCCCCGAACGCACGCCCCGCGCCACCGACATGCAGGTGTCGATGCTGGCGCTCCACACACCCGCCGACAGACCATAGGGCGTGTTGTTGGCGATGCGCAACGCCTTTTCAATCGATTCAAAAGTCAGCACCGAGAGCACCGGCCCGAACACTTCCTCGCGCGCGACCGTCATGTTTTCGGTGACGTTGCGTAAGATCGTCGGATTGAGATATTGGCCGGCATTGGAAGGGCGTTGCCCGCCGCCACTGTAGATGCTGCCGCCTTCACTCGCGGCAGCCGCGACGTAACCCGTCACCTTGGCCAGATGGTCGGACGAAATCATCGCGCCGACCTTGGTTAGGTCGTCGAGCGGATCGCCCACGGTTACCCTGGCGGTCAATGCCTTCACGGCGCCCAGGAAGTCGTCGGCGATCGCCTCATGCACGATCAGCCGGCTGCCGGCATTGCAGCACTCGCCGGCGTTGAAGAAGCCGCCGAATACCGCGGCATCGGCTGCGGCTTTAAGATCGGCATCGGGGAAGACGATCTGGCCGTTCTTGCCGCCGAGTTCCATCGAAACTTTCTTAAGGGAATTCGAGGCCGCGGCCATGGTCATCTTGCCGACACGGGTGGAACCGGTGAACGAAACCATCTCGACCAGGGGATGGCTGACCATCGGCGCGCCGACATCGGCGCCGAGACCGGCGAGGATGTTGACGACGCCAGCGGGAACGCCGGCTTCCAACAGGATATCACCAAGCACGAAGGTCGAGGCCGACGTCATTTCGCTTGGCTTGACCACGGCCGTGCAGCCGGCGGCGAGCGCGAAAGGCAGTTTCTGGCTGACGATGAGGAAGGGGAAATTCCACGGCGTGATGATCGAGACGACGCCGATCGGCTCGCGCAGCACGACGCCCAGCATGGCATCGCCGAGATTGGCGTAGCTTTCGCCGTGCAACGTGCGGGCCAGCGAAGCGGCATAGCGCCAGATGTCGACGGCGCCGCCGATCTCGCCGCGCGCCTGGGCGATCGGCTTGCCGGATTCCAGCGCATCGAGCCGGGCGATGTCTTCCAGCCGGATCTCGATCAGGTCGGCGGCCTTGAGCAAGATCGCGGCGCGTTCGGACGCTTTCATGCGCGGCCAGGGGCCGGTCTCGAAGGCCCTGTGCGCCGCCTGCACCGCGGCTTCCACTTCGGCGGCACCCGCCTGAGCATAGTGTGAAACCATGAAGCCGTGGCCGGGGCTCTTGCGTTCCAGCATGCGGCCATCGCGGGCATCGACATGCTTGCCGTCGATCAGAAGCTTGTATGCCTTGGGGGCCACGGAGGCCTCGGCAGGCATGGAAATCTTCAGAGGTGCATTCATGTGATTTCCACTCTGTCCTACGAACGCGAAAACACGGGCTTCTGCTTGGTCTTGAAGGAGCCGACGCCGGCCTTGAGATCACCGGTGAGCGCGATGAAGCCGCTGGCCAAGGCTTCTGTTGCAGCGGCGCTTTCCTCGCCTTCCGCCACCGCAATCATCAGCTTGGCGGCTTCGGTGGCCAGCGGTCCGCGTGCGGCGATTTTTTCAGCCCAGATCCTGGCTTCATCCGAGGCCTTGCCGGTTTCGACGACGCGGTCGACGACGCCTAGCGCAAGCGCTTCCGGCGCCAGAAAAATCTCGCCACCGACAGCCATGCGACGCACCGTCTGGGCGCCGAAGCGACGCACCGCGCGCTGCGTGCCGGACCAGCCGGGGACGACGCCGATCGAGGTCTCGGGGAAGCCGAGCTTCACCTGCGTTTCCGCTACGCGGAAATCACAAGCCACAGCCAGTTCCAGCCCGCCGCCAAGCGCGTGGCCGGACAGAACGGCGATGGTCGGTTGCCGCAGCCGCGCCAGCCGGTCGAAGACGCGGTGGCCGTAGCGCACCCATTGCACCTGGAAATCGGCGGCACTCATGCTCCCCCAGGCCTCGACGTCGCCGCCGGCGCAAAATCCCTTGCCTTGGCCGCATATGAGGACGACGCGGACATGCTGAGCGCTTTCCGCCTCGTCCAGCGCCGCTTCCAGCGCGCGCAGCATCGGGATATCGAGCGCATTGAACTTTTCCGGACGGCGCAAGGTGACAATGCCGATCGCGCCATCCTGCTCGAAGGTGACGAGGCGCTCAGCCATGCGCGCCTCCGAGCGAGGCGCCGCCATTCAGCGACAGGCCGATCGGCCGATCCTGGTAGAGTGCCGCCGGCGTCACCTTGAGGTCGTTGGCTACGTTGAGCGGGATCTCGGCCTGCGCCAGCACATCGCGCTCGAGGTCGATGCCCGGCGCCAGTTCCATCACCATCAGCCCATCGGGCGTCAGCTTCATGACGCAGCGCTCGGTGACATAGGTGATGTCCTGTCCCTGCGCGACGGCGCGCTTGCCGGAGAAGGAGATGTGCTCGACCTCCTCGACGACTTTCTTGACCTTGCCTTCCGCGTCGATGCGGATGCCGCCATTGGCGAGCGACAGCTTTGCCCCGGCATTGAAGAAGCCGGAAAAAACGATCTTCTTCGCCCGTGACGTGATGTCGACGAAGCCGCCGGCGCCGGCGGTGACATGCGGCCGCGCCGAAAGCCTGGACACGTTGACCGAGCCGTGGCGATCGATCTGCAGGAAGGAGAGCAGCGAAGCGTCGAAGCCACCGGCCTGGAAATAGATGAACTGGTGCGGCGAGGGCATGATCGCCTCGGCGTTGGAGGCGCAGCCGAACTTGAAGTCGAGCAACGGCACGCCGCCGACCGCGCCCTGTTCGATCAGCCAGGTGACCTTGCCGTGCTGGCCTTCTTCCAGAAGAATACGCGGCACGTTGGCCGAAATGCCGAAGCCGATGTTGACGGCCATGCCGTCGCGAAGCTCCATGGCGACCCGGCGCGCGATCACCTTTTGGACATTCATCTCGGCATTGCGGAAGCTCGACAGCGGCCGGAAGATCTCGCCGGAGATTGCGGGATCGTAGGGCGTCAGCGTCGTCTGCAACTGATCCGGCGCAATGACGATATGGTCGACCAGCACGCCCGGCACGCGCACATCATGCGGCTTCAACGTGCCGTTCTCGACGACGCGTTTGACCTGCGCGATGACGATGCCGCCATTGTTGCGGGCGGCGAGCGCCTGCTCCAGCCCGCCGAGATAGGCCCCCTCATGCTCGTAGGTAAGGTTGCCGCGCTCGTCAGCCGTGGTGGCACGGATGATCGAGACCTGCGGCACGATGGCGCGGAAGTAGAGCCATTCTTCGCCGTCGAATTGCTGCACCGACACGATCGGCTCGGCGGCGGCGGCGTTCATGGCGCAGCCCTGGTGGCGCGGGTCGGCGAAAGTGTCGAGGCCGACCTTGGTCAGCACGCCCGGTCGCTTGGCGGCGGCCTCTCGGTGCATGTCGAACAGGATGCCGGACGGCACGTTATAGGCGGCAACCGCATTGTCGCCGATCATCTTCCAGATTTGCGGCGGCTCGGCGGAGGAGGGACCTGACGGATAGGAGCCGCACAGCGTACGCTTCAAGAGGCCGGGCTTCGCCAGATGATCGATGCCCTTGATGCCATACATGTCGCCGGCGGCGATCGGGTGCAGCGTGGTGATATCCTTCGGATGGCCCTCGCCATCGAAGCGTTCGCCGATCGCGGCGAGCACGGCGTCTGGACAGCCGAGGCCGCTCGACGAGGACACCGAGACGACCATGCCGTCCTTGATCAGGCTGGCGGCCTGCGCCGATGAGACGACCTTGCTCAATTCATGCTCCCGAGTTTCGGGTCGATCTTGACGGTCTTGCCGGAAGCCGCCGATTGCAATGCCGCCTCGGCCGCGGCGAGCGACCAGATGCCGTCTTCTCCGGTGGCGGAAGGCTGGCGCTCGCCACGGACCGCGGCATGGAACCCGCGTACCGACCTGGCGTATAGATCCTCGCGGTCGAAGCTCAACTGTTCTTCGCCGCTGGCGGTGCGCAGGAGGACCGAGCCGGCCGGCTTCTGCGTCATCACATCGCGGGCGATGAGCGAGCCCCGCGAGCCGTGCACCTCGAAGCCGGTGTCGGCAAACCTGGTGGTGAACCCCTCATGCGATTGCGCGATAAGGCCCGATTTGAAGCGCCAGACGCACATGGCGCCATCTTCCAGCCCGCTCCCGGCCATGCCGGCGGATTGCGTGAAAGCGGAAACCTCGACCGGATCGTCGCCAAGCACGAAGCGCAGCGTGTCTGCATCGTGCACGGTGATGTCGAGCACCACCCCGCCGCCCGCCTCGGGCCTGGCGATGCGCCAGCCCTGCAGGTTTTCGGGCAGGTAGACGGAATGGAAGACACGCGCGGCAATGGGGTTGCCGATGCGGCCCGCGGCAACGGCGTCGCGCATGGCGCGGTGCGCACCGGCATTGCGCAGATGATGATTGGTACCGAGCACGACGCCAGCCGCCTTGGCCGCGGCGACCATCTTGCGCGCGTCGTCGCTGGTCAGCGCCAGCGGCTTCTCGCACAGCACATGCTTTCCCGCCTTGGCAGCGGCCAGCGCCTGTTCGAAATGCAGTTCATTGGTGGTGGAGATGTAGACGGCGTCGATGTCGGATCCGAGCAAGGCGTCGAGATTCGATACGGCGGCTGGAATGCCATTTTCCCTTGCATAGGCCGTGGCGCGTTCCGCGCTGGAACTCATTACAGCCGCGATCCCGCCATCGGGTTGAGCGCGAATGGCATCGATCATGAATTGCCGGGCGATCGTGCTGGCGCCGATCAGCCCCCATTTGACGCTCATGTCGCGGTTCCCGCTGCCACGGGCCTTTTTCGCGTGCGGCGATCCGGGCCGCAGCTTTCCCTGACCACGAGATTGACGGCGCCGACATGATCCTCGGCCCGCGTGGTGCGCGACTGGATCATCTTGATCATGACGTGGGCCGCGCGTTCGCCGAGACCGGCGGAGTCCACCGCTACGCTGGTCAGCGGCGGCATATAATGTTCGGCCTCGACCACATCGTCGAAGCCGACGACAGCGAAATCCGCGCCCGGCTCAAGTCCGCGCTTGCGCAGCGCCAGCATGACGCCAAAGGCAACGGCATCGTTGAAGCACAGCGCCGCGGTCGGCGGCTCGGCCATTGCCAGCGACGTTTCCAGACAGGCCATGCCGCCCTTGCGGTTGGTCTCGCCCTCGATGATAAGCGCATCGCGGGCGTCGATGCCGAGCGTCTCGCAGGCCTCGCGAAAGCCGCCCAGGCGCTCATGATAAACGACGAGGTCGGACGAACCGCCGAAGAAGGCCAGGCGGCGATGCCCCTTGCCGACGAGATGCGAAGTCGCGAGATAGGCGCCCCGATGATTGTCGGGAGCAATCACCGGAATGCGGCTTTCAGGCAGCCGGCGCATGGCGAAGGCAATCGGCAGACCGGCTATTTCCAGCCGCCGGAACGCCCCTGGCGTCGTGCCGCGCGCCGGGGAAACGATGAGCCCGGCGACGCCCTGTTCCATCAGAGACTTCAGCACTTCTTCCTGGCGCACCGGATTTTCGGCAGTGTTGGCGATGAAGGGCACGATGCCGGCCGACTGGAAGACCCGCTCCATGCCGACCGCCATCTCGGCGAAGAACGGATTGGTGAGGTCGTTGATGACCATGCCGATGACGTTGGAGTGGGCCTTGCGCAGATTGGCGGCGCCGCGGTTATAGACATAGCCGACATCCTCGATCGCCTTGCGAACCTTGACCGCGGTTTCGGGGCGGATCAGGCCGCTGCCCTGGAGCACGAGCGACACCGTCGATTTGGACACGCCTGCTTCGCGGGCGATGTCGAAGATCGTCGCCTTCGGCCGGCTGGCCATCCAGATATCCTCCCCGGTTTTTTCAATCGAATTTATTGGAACGTTCTAATCCTTGCTCCGAGGATGAGTCAATCAGGATTTTTCTCTAGCAAGAGCAGCAGGTCATATGCGGTCAAACGATATGCTACCCAGGGGGTCGTTGTGTTGCAACGCAGCATCGCTGGCCGTCCATCTCAAACCTTAAAGGTTCTTGATTTATTGGAACGTTCCATTTAGGAGACACGAAAGGGAGAGATCCATGGACATTGCCTTGCCTGGCGAGGGTGGCCGCAGCACACCCTACGCGCTTGTCGGACAGCCGGTCCAGCCGGTGACCGGCGCGCGGTTTTCGCGCATCGCCTATGCCGCCGCGCATGTCGTCGCCGATCCGCTGGGAATGACAGATCCATGGTCGCGGCCCGTTGTCGATTGGGACAGGACGATGGCGTTTCGTCATCATCTATGGCGGCTCGGCTTCCGCATCGCCGAGGCAATGGACACGTCGCAGCGCGGCATGGGTTTCGATTGGACGAATGCGCAGGAATTGATCCGCCGTTCAATCGCGGAGGCGCGGACCGTCGCTGGCGCCGATCTCGCCTCGGGTGCGGGCACCGACCATCTGGCACCGTCGAAGGCCCGGACGGTCGACGACGTGGTCGCCGCCTATGAGGAGCAGTTCGCTTTCATCGAAGGCCAGGGCGGCAAGGCGATCATGATGGCCAGCCGCGCGCTGGCGGCCGTGGCGAAGGGGCCAGACGATTACGCCCTGGTTTACGACCGCATATTGGGCCAGGCCTCCGGCAAGGTCATCCTGCACTGGCTGGGCGACATGTTCGATCCGATCTTGAAAGGCTATTGGGGCAGTGACGATTTCGAGACCACGCTCGATACGGTGATCGCCATCATGGAGCGCAATGCCGGCAAGGTCGAAGGCATCAAGATATCGCTGCTCGACGCCGGCAAGGAAGTGGCGCTCAGGAACCGGCTGCCGGACGGCGTCATGATGTTCACCGGCGACGACTTCAATTATCCCGAGCTGATCGCCGGAGACGGCAAGCGGCACTCGCATGCGCTGCTCGGCATTTTCGACGCGATCGCACCGGCCGCCAATGCCGCGCTGGCGAAGCTGGCTGCCGGCGATCGTACCGGCTACGACGCGCTGATGGCGCCGACCGTGCCGCTGTCACGAAAAATCTTCGAGGCGCCGACTGAATATTACAAGGCCGGCATTGTCTTCATGGCCTGGCTCAACGGCCACCAGGACCATTTCTCGATGGTCGGCGGCATGCAGTCGGCGCGCGGCATCCGCCATTATGCCGACGTCTTTCGCCTCGCCGACCAGGCAGGATTGCTGGCCGACCCCGACCTTGCCATTTCGCGGATGAAAAGCCTGTGTGCTGTCGCGGGGGCCTAAAACGCGTTTCGCGATCGGATCACCCGTCGTCCATTCCGGTGAGCGCCAAGACGCTCGCGTATTGATGCAAGGTCCGAATATCTGGGTTGGATGGTGGGCGTGACAGGGATTGAACCTGTGACCCCTGCAATGTCAATGCAGTGCTCTCCCGCTGAGCTACACGCCCATCCGAAGCCGCGCATACACCATTTTTGGTCAGGCGCGTCAATAGCAGGAAAAGAGGAAAAACACGTCGTCCCGCCGCGGCTGTGGACCGACGCCGGCGGCTTGCGAAAGGCGGTTCAAGCCGCCTGCAGCATCTTCTCGACCTCGTTGACCAGATCGCGCAGGTGGAAGGGCTTGGACAGCACCTTGGCGTCTTTCGGCGCCTTGGAATCCGGGTTCAGCGCGACGGCGGCAAAACCGGTGATGAACATGACCTTGAGATCGGGATCGATCTCGGTGGCGCGACGCGCCAGTTCGATGCCGTCCATCTCCGGCATGACGATGTCGGTCAGAAGCAGCGAGAACGGTTCCTCACGCAGCCGCTCATAGGCGCTGGCGCCGTTGTCGAAATCGCTGACCTGATAGCCGGCGCGCTCCAGCGCCTTGACGAGGAACCGACGCATATCGTCGTCGTCTTCCGCCAGAAGAATGCGTGCCATGTTATCCCGTCCGAATCACCCGCCGGAGACTGCCGTGGGGCAGGCCCGTTAACCATCCTGTATATGAGGAGGTGAGAGTAAACATCAAGTGAACGCGGACGCGCCTGACCCACATTTGCCCAGCCGCACGACCGCCGAAATGCTGGACATGCGGCCAGCAAGGTGGCAGTTTCATGCCATGATGCACTGGTGTTTTCGGGTTCGTTCAAATTGAAGACGGCAGCCGAGGATTTTTCGGTCTTTCCACCCTTCGAAATCCGGTCGGGCGCCGAGCAGCGCGTCCCCTTCCTTTTCAACTCGCCGCATAGCGGCCGCTACTATCCCGAACGCTTCCTTGCCATGGCAAGGCTCGATCGCAATGCCATCCGCCGCTCGGAGGATTGCTATGTCGACGAGTTGTTCGGCGGCGCCGTGGCGCTCGGCGCGCCGCTGCTGGCGGCGAATTTCCCGCGCGCCTATCTCGACGTCAACCGCGAGCCCTGGGAACTCGACCCGCGCATGTTCGCCGAGCCGGTGCCGTCCTTCTGCAACATCCGCTCCGCGCGCGTGGCCGGCGGGCTCGGCACCGTGCCGAAGCTGGTGGGCGAGGGGCTCGACATCTATTCGGGCCGCTTGCCGCTCGCCGAGGCGGTTGCCCGCATCGAGGCCGTCTACAAGCCCTATCACGAAACGCTGAAGCGGCTTTTGACCAGGACCCACGCTCGGTTCGGCTTTGCCGTGCTGATCGATTGCCATTCGATGCCGGCGAGCATCCGTGTCGGGGACAACGGGCTGCGGCCGGATTTCATCATCGGCGACCGTTTCGGCATCTCGGCCACCGCGGCCCTGACCGAAACCGCGATCGGCCTGTTGACCGCGATGGGCTATACGGTTGCCCACAACAAGCCTTACGCTGGCGGGTTCATCACCGAGCATTACGGCCGTCCGGCGCGTCATTTGCATGCGCTGCAGATCGAGGTCAATCGCGGGCTCTACATGAATGAGCGGACATTCGAGAAAGCCGCCGGCTTCGACGCGCTGGCCGACGATCTGACGCGGTTTTCAGCCGACCTGATGGCGATGCCGGACCATCATTTCATCGATCTGCCGCTGGCCGCGGAGTGAAGACCACGCCTTGTCTCATGCGTGCCACCGCCCAAGATTTTTGTGTGCTTCTTTGGACGGCCCGCTCCAGGAGCGGCCGTGAAAAAAAGACCGCATCGTTTGCACGATACGGTCGAAGTCTAGGGAGGAAACGCCCAAGGAGGGCATGGACAGGAAACCCTGTCCGAGATTGAGGGTATTGTGCAGCGCACAAATGTCAAGCGACGTTTAGGCTTTTTTAATTCAGAGTGATGTGGAAATTGCGTTTCGATGGCGTTGGAGTGACATTCCGGCAACAGTCGTCGCGGCGGATAAATCGATAAACAAGCTTGTCTTGGCGGGGAAGTCGCGGCAGGCCCGGCTCGGGCGCGCTGCAAAGCGGGAGAATCAGTTGGACATCAGCATCGATTTCATGCGCCGTATCGCGCAAGCGGCGGCGGCGGAGACCTTGCCGCGCTTTCGCGCCCAGGGCGCGGTCGCCAACAAGGAAAAAGGCAGTTTCGATCCGGTCACGGAGGCCGATCGCGAGGCCGAGCGCGCCATCCGGGCGCTGATATCGGCCGAGTATCCCGACCACGGCATCCTGGGCGAAGAGCACGGCAGCGAGAACATCTCCAGCCGGCATGTCTGGGTGATCGATCCGATCGATGGCACGCGCGCCTTCATCTCCGGCCTGCCGGTGTGGGGGACGCTGGTCGGGCTGACGGTCGATGGTGACGCGGTCGCCGGCATGATGGCGCAGCCCTTCACCGGCGAGCTGTTCTACGCCAACGCTTCCGGTTCCCACTATGAGGGGCCGGGAGGCCCCCGCAAGCTGACGACCCGCAAGACGACGAAGCTGGCCGAGGCCACGTTGTTCACCACAACGCCGGCCCTGTTCAAGGGCGAGGCACGCAATCGCTATGACGCGTTCGAGCGGCAAATCCAGCTCGCCCGTTATGGCGCCGATTGCTATGCCTTCGCCATGATCGCCTCGGGGAGCGTCGACATCGTCGCCGATCCTGGATTGAAGCCTTACGACATCGTGGCGCTGATCCCGATCATCGAGAAGGCAGGCGGGGTCGTCACCACTTTCGACGGAGGGCCGGCGGAGAATGGCGGCGACGTTCTAGCGGCCGCCACACCGGAGCTTCATGCCGCCGCCATGGCTGCCCTGCGCGGCTGACATCACCTCCGGTCGGCGGCTTCTCGACCGCTGGAATGCCGCCGGCGTACGCCCATGGGTCTGCCTGAACGCCGCCAGCGCCTCCTTCCTGAAAAAGGGAGTGTCAGCTACACCCTCTCGCGGAAGAGCCGCGGCCCGTCAGGCTGTCGGGTCGTCTGAGCCGGGGACGAAGGCGTCGAAGGCAGCGAGGAATTGTTCGCGGTAGAGATCGGCTTCCTGCAGGATTTCGTGCTTGGCACCGTCGATCATCAACAGCGAACCCAGCCGTAGATTTCTCGCATATGCCTCCACCGCCCTGGTCGAGACGACCTGGTCGGCGCCGGCGGCGATGATCAGCAGCGGCACCTGAATGCGGGCCATGAAGTCGGGGTCGCTGATGGCTGCCGACGCCTTCGCCGCCGCCTGCAGCCAGCGGATCGTCGGGCCGCCGAGCGCCATTTGCGGATATTCTTCATAAATGCGCGTGTTACGGCGATAGCGTTGCGGATCCGATGTAACCTTGTTGGCTTCGAAGGGCA
This sequence comes from Mesorhizobium sp. BR1-1-4, assembly GCF_020165375.1. Taxonomy (NCBI): domain Bacteria; kingdom Pseudomonadati; phylum Pseudomonadota; class Alphaproteobacteria; order Hyphomicrobiales; family Phyllobacteriaceae; genus Mesorhizobium; species Mesorhizobium sp. BR1-1-4. The sequence continues at coordinate 226,127 of NZ_JAIUIB010000007.1, forward strand.
GCGTGTGTCTCGGCCTTGGACCCCAGGCGGCATAGAGCCAGCCGAGCCCCAGGGCGCAGAAAAACGAACAGATCCGGCGCACCGTCCCTATCGAGACCGGCAGGTCGGGCAATGTCAGGAACGGCGCGATCAGCACCATGCGCCGCACGCGGTTTACCATCGACGGCGCGGCAAGCAGCGCGATCACAGCGCCGGCCGAATGGGCGAGGATATAGTACGGTCCGCGGCAGTCCGGCAGCACGATCTCTTCGAAGAACTGCTCCAGGTCAGCCGTATAGTCGCGGAACGACCTGACATAGCCACGCTGGCGATCGCGGATCAGCCTGTCCGAACCGCCCTGACCGCGCCAGTCCAGGATGGCGACACCAAAGCCACGCGCGGCAAGGTCACGGATGGTCTCGAAATATTTCTCGATGCACTCGTTGCGGCCGCCGAGCAGCACCACGGTGCCCCGCATCGGCCGCGCCACCCCCGCGAACAGGCCATAACGTATTTTTTTGCCGTCGCGCGTGGTGAAAAAGCCGCCCGTGGCGTTTTCCGGTCGCGGATTGCCCTCGGTTTCGTGGAAGAGCGGAGTGTCGTGGAAAAGATCCGTCATTCGGCGCTTTGTGCTCGGCGTCCTTGCGCGCCAGCCGGTCGCGGCTGGCCTCGTCACGGTGATAGACGCCAACACATCAAAAGCAAAGCAAATCCGGGTTATGGAGGACTGAGACGGGTCAGGCCGGAAGCGGCTTTGAGCGCGCTTCCGGCCCCTGTCGATCCGGGAGGAAGGGACGTTAACACCCGGTTCGGCCTCGTTGCGGCACCTTCGCAGATCCGGCGCCGCCAATCCTTGATCTTGAAAGCCACTTTAGCGCGGGCTGTCTGAACGGGCGCCGAAGCACCGGTTCATCTGCCGTTCATCAAAGGTTGGCCGCCTCGTTCTTTTTTGCCGTCAAACGAAACTTGAAATGCTTTCGAGCGCTCCCCAGATGTGGGTTGCGGTCGCCAATCGGGGCCGCTGGTCCTCCCGAAACGCCGCTCGCGGGTTTCGCACCGACCATACGCAAACCATGTTGCTCAACAGGAGAACACCTCATGCGTCACGTTGATTTTTCCCCGCTTTACCGTTCGACCGTCGGCTTCGACCGTCTCTTCACCATGTTGGATTCGCTTGCGCAGCCCGACGGCGCGCAGACCTATCCGCCCTATAACATCGAGCGCACCGGCGAGGATTCCTATCGGATTTCGATGGCCGTCGCCGGCTTCTCGGACGAGGAAATCTCGATCGAAGCTCACCGTAACGTGCTGACCGTGAAGGGCGAGCGCAAGGACGAGGGCACCGGCGAGGGTTCCGAACTGCTCTATCGCGGCATTGCCTCCAGGGCCTTCGAGCGCCGCTTCCAGCTTGCCGATCATGTTGAAGTCGTCGGCGCCGCGCTGAAGAACGGCCTGCTCTTCGTCGACCTCAAGCGCAACATTCCCGAAGAGCTGAAGCCGCGCAAGATCGCGATCACCTCGGCTCCGGCCAAGGCCAAGCAGATCGAGGCCAAGACGGCAGCCTGACGACCGCATAAAATCTAAAGTCTCCTCCCGAGACGGAAGCGGCGCCGCGAGGCGTCGCTTTTTTGTCCGAAGATTGACTGTTATCCGGCGATCAGCTGGCCAAAGCGGTCGACTTCCTCAGTCGTCGTGGCAAAGCTGGTGACGAAGCGATAGAGCAGTTCGTCCTCGCCGATATGGCCGTCAAAACCATGCGGCCTGTGCCAGTCATAGAAGGCCGCGCCTGCCGCCTGCAGCCTGTCTGCTTCGGTTTTCTCGATCACCGCGAACACCTCATTAGCCTGCGGCAGCCAAGCGAGCTTTGCCGTGGCCGAATCCTCGATCGCCGCCGCCAGGCGCGCGGCCATGGCATTGGCATGCCTGGCGGTGTCGAGCCACAGCCCGTCCTTGAAATAGGCTTCGAACTGCGCCGCGACGAAACGCGACTTCGAAAGCAGCTGTGCGGCACGCTTGCGCAGGAAGGCCAGTTCCTTGGCACGGTCGAGGTCGAACAGCACGATCGCCTCCGCGCACCAGCAACCGTTCTTGGTACCGCCGAAGGACAGGACATCGACCCCGCGTTTCCAGGTCATTTCGGCCGGCGTGGTGTCGAGCGCGGCCAGCGCATTGGCAAAGCGGGCGCCATCCATGTGCAGTGGCACGGAATGCTGTTTGGCGATGGCCGAGATCGCGTCAATGTCGTCCAGACCATAGACGGTGCCGACCTCGGTCGACTGGGTGATCGAGACCGCCATCGGCCGGCCCCAATGAACGACCTCGCTTGCGAAACGGCCGATCGCCCTGCCCAGATTGGGCGGGTCGATCTTGCCCAGGGGACCGTCGACGGCGTGCAGCCGCGAGCCGCCGGAAAAATACTCCGGCGCGCCACATTCATCCTCGATGACATGCGATTCTCGGTGAGCGAAGGAAATGCCGCCCGGCTTGTTGAAGGTGGTCAACGACAGCGAATTGGCGGCGGTGCCGGTTGCCACGAAGAACACCGCGACCTCGCGTTCGAATATTTCACTGAAGCGCTGATAAACCGCCTCGTCGAGGGCGCTGTCACCATAGGCGGTGGCAAAGCCACCGGCCGAGGCAGACAGGCTGGCAACGATATTGGGATGGGCGCCTGCCCAATTGTCGGAAGCGAAGAACATGTATCTGCCTGTGTTGGGGAAATCAGCCGGAGTTGACCGGTTTAACGCGCCGACCGCAAGGGCCAGGCGCCGGAAAACCGTTAAAGCCAGCCAACGTGGCGGCAAGCGTGGGCGACTTAAGCTTACGTTTTTCCTCAACTCCGCGTAATTTTATGTCGCCAAAGCTCCAAATTTTTTGTGAATCGGTCTTGTGCGCGTTTAGGAATTCTGCCATAAAAATTTAGGACAGTAGTGCTGTCTTATTTTGTCGCACAAAACAGGCCGGATTGGCGTAACATATTGGCCTCTCCGGCTGTTGCCGCGAGCGACAGGTGGACGGCCGGACGCTGGCCTGTACGATACCAGATGCGAAGCATGCGAAAAGGCGCATGGTTCGAAAAGGATTTCGCAAGACGTGCCGCAAGGATCAGGGTGAGCCAAGCGCTTGCCGAGGCAAACCAGCGCCTGAAGGGCTGGAATGGAGGACAGGACAATGACGGAATTGACGCTCTCTGCGACGAACGGCCAGGCCGCGCAGACGAAAGCGGCCGCCGTCAAAAATACCTCCACCAAAAATCGCGCGTCTGCCGGCGGCCTGACCGCCCAGGGCCTCTACGATCCGCGCAACGAGCATGACGCCTGCGGCGTCGGCTTCATCGTCAACATGAAGGGCGTGAAGTCGCATCAGATCGTCAAGGACGGGCTTGCCGTGCTCGAGAACCTGACGCATCGCGGTGCCGTCGGCGCCGATCCGCTGGTCGGCGATGGCGCCGGAGTGCTGGTGCAGCTTCCGGATCTTTTCTTCCGTGAGGAGATGGCGGCTCAAGGTATCGAACTGCCACCGGTAGGCCAGTACGGCGTCGGACACTGGTTCATGCCGCAGGATGCTGCCCTTCGTGCACATATCGAGGAGATCATCGCCGAATCGGCGCAGTCCGAAGGGCTGCCGCTGCTCGGGTTCCGCGACGTGCCGGTCGACAATTCGTCACTATCGAAGGCGCCCGACATCGTCGCGTCCGAGCCGTTCCACCGCCAAGTCTTCATCGGCCGCACGGCCGACATCACCGACGACGAGGAATACGAGGCCAGGCTCTACCTGCTGCGCAAGGTCATATCGGGCCGCATCTACGCCGAGAACGACAACAAGGACATCGGCGCCTACTGCGTGTCGCTGTCGGCGCGCACCATCGTCTACAAGGGCATGTTCCTGGCTTATCAGGTCGGCGCCTACTACAAGGACCTCAAGGACCCGCGTTTTGAGACCGCGCTGATCCTCGTCCACCAGCGCTTCTCGACCAACACCTTCCCGTCGTGGAAGCTGGCGCATCCCTACCGCATGGTCGCGCATAATGGCGAGATCAACACGGTGCGCGGCAACAACAACTGGATGGCGGCGCGCCAGGCGTCGGTCGATTCCGAACTGTTCGGCAACAACATCTCGAAGCTCTGGCCGATCTCCTATGACGGCCAGTCCGATACCGCCTGTTTCGACAATGCGCTCGAGTTTCTGTTCCAGGGCGGCTACAGCCTCAGCCACGCCATGATGATGCTGATCCCGGAAGCCTGGGCCGGCAACAAGCTCATGGATGCCGATCGCAAGGCCTTCTACGAATACCACGCCGCGTTGATGGAGCCTTGGGACGGGCCGGCGGCGGTCGCCTTCACCGACGGACGCCAGATCGGCGCCACGCTGGACCGCAACGGCTTGCGCCCGGCACGCTATATCGTCACCGATGACGACCGCGTCATCATGGCTTCCGAGGCCGGCGTGCTGCCGGTGCCGGAGGAGAAGATCGTCCAGAAGTGGCGGCTGCAGCCCGGCCGCATGCTTTTGATCGACCTTGCCAAGGGCCGCATCGTCCCCGACGAGGAAATCAAGTCGGAGATCGCGACCAAACACCCCTACAAGACCTGGCTTGCCAATACGCAGCTCATCCTGGAAGATTTAAAGCCGGTCGAGCCGCGCGCGCTGCGCAAGGATGTCAGCCTGCTCGATCGCCAGCAGGCGTTCGGCTACACCCAGGAAGACACCAAGCTATTGATGTCGCCGATGGCGACCACCGGCCAGGAAGCCGTGGGCTCGATGGGCACCGACACGCCGATCTCGGCGATGTCGGACAAGTCGAAGCTGCTCTACACCTACTTCAAGCAGAATTTTGCCCAGGTCACCAACCCGCCGATCGACCCGATCCGCGAGGAACTGGTGATGAGCCTAGTGTCGTTCATCGGACCGCGGCCGAACATCTTCGACCTAGTCGGCAATTCGCGCCGCAAGCGGCTCGAAGTGCGCCAGCCGATCCTGACCAATGGCGATCTCGAGAAGATCCGCTCGATTGGCCACACCGAGGACCGTTTCGACACCAAGACGATCGACATCACCTATGGGTCGAGCGAGGGTGCTGCCGGCATGCAGGGGGCCATCGACCGGCTGTGCGAGCGGGCGGAGGCGGCAGTCGCCGGCGGCTACAACATCATCATCCTGTCCGATCGCCAGCTCGGACCGGACCGCATCGCCATTCCGGCGTTGCTGGCCACGGCCGCCGTGCACCACCATCTGATCCGCAAGGGGCTGCGCACCGCGGTCGGCCTGGTCGTCGAATCGGGCGAGCCGCGCGAGGTGCATCATTTCTGCTGCCTTGCAGGCTACGGCGCGGAAGCGATCAATCCCTATCTCGCCTTCGACACGTTGCTCGACATGCACAAGCGCGGCGAACTGCCCGAGGAGGTCGACGCCTACGAAGTGGTGTCGCGCTACATCAAGTCGATCGGCAAGGGCATCCTCAAGGTGATGTCCAAAATGGGCATCTCGACCTATCAGTCCTATTGCGGCGCGCAGATCTTCGATGCCATCGGGCTGAAGACCGATTTCGTGCAGCAATACTTCACCGGTACCGCGACACTGATCGAAGGCGTCGGACTGGATGAGGTCGCGGGTGAAACCGTCAGCCGTCACACGGACGGTTTCGGCAGCGATCCGGTGCTGCGCAACAGCCTGGAGGTCGGTGGCGAATACCTGTTCCGCATGCGCGGCGAGGCGCATATGTGGTCGCCCGACGCGGTCGCCACCTTGCAGCACGCCGTGCGCCAGGGATCGTGGGAGACGTTCAAGGACTATTCGGCGCAGATCGACAGCGAGACGGCCCGCGCCCAGACCATACGCGGCTTGTTCAAGATCAAGCTGGCGGATGAGACCGGCCGCACGAAGGTCGCCCTCGACGATGTCATGCCGGCGGCCGACATCGTCAAGCGCTTCTCGACCGGGGCGATGTCGTTCGGCTCGATTTCCAGGGAAGCGCACACCACGCTGGCGCGTGCCATGAACCAGATCGGCGGCAAGTCGAACACCGGCGAGGGTGGCGAAGAGGCCGATCGCTATCTGCCGCTGCCAGGTGGCGGCAAGAACCCCGAACGTTCGGCGATCAAGCAGGTCGCGTCGGGGCGTTTCGGCGTGACGGCGGAATATCTCGTCAACTCCGACATGATGCAGATCAAGGTGGCGCAGGGCGCCAAGCCCGGCGAGGGCGGCCAGTTGCCCGGCCACAAGGTCGACGCAACCATCGCCAAGGTTCGGCATTCGACGCCGGGCGTCGGCCTGATCTCGCCGCCGCCGCACCACGACATCTATTCAATCGAGGATCTGGCGCAGCTGATCTACGATCTGAAGAACGTCAATCCGGCGGCCGACGTCTCGGTCAAGCTGGTGTCGGAGGTTGGTGTAGGCACGGTCGCGGCCGGCGTTGCAAAGGCGCGCGCCGACCACATCACCATCTCTGGCTATGATGGCGGCACCGGTGCGTCGCCGCTGACCTCGCTCAAGCATGCCGGCAGCCCGTGGGAAATGGGTCTTGCCGAAACGCACCAGACGCTGGTGCTGAATGGCCTGCGCTCGCGCGTGGCGCTGCAGGTCGATGGCGGCCTGCGCACCGGGCGCGACGTCATCATCGGCGCGCTACTCGGCGCCGACGAGTTCGGCTTCTCGACCGCGCCTTTGATCGCGGCCGGCTGCATCATGATGCGCAAATGCCATCTCAACACCTGCCCGGTCGGCGTCGCGACGCAGGATCCGGTGCTGCGCAAGCGCTTCAAGGGTACGCCCGAGCATGTCATCAACTTCTTCTTCTACGTGGCGGAGGAGGTGCGGGCGCTGCTCGCCGAAATGGGCTTCACCCATATCGACCAGATCATCGGTGACGCCGACCTTCTGGAAAAGCGTGACGTGATCCAGCACTGGAAGGCGCGCGGGCTCGATTTCTCGAAGATGTTCTACAAGCCCGATGCGCCGCATGAAGCGGTGCACTGGACCGAGCGGCAGAAGCATCCGATCGACGATGTGCTCGACCGCAAGCTGATCGAACTGGCCAAACCCGCGCTGGAGGCCAAGCAACCGGTCAAGATCGAGGTCGACATCCGCAATGTCGACCGTTCGACGGGCGCCATGCTGTCGGGCGAGGTCGCCAAGCGCTTCAAGCACAAGGGCCTGCGCGAGGACACCATCCAGGTAAAACTCACCGGCACGGCCGGCCAGTCCTTCGCCGCCTTCCTGGCACGTGGCATCTCGTTCGAGCTCGTCGGCGCCGCCAATGACTATGTCGGCAAGGGCCTGTCGGGCGGGCGCATCGTCATCCGGCCACCGGAAGAGGCAAGGATCGTCGCGGCCGACTCCATCATCGTCGGCAATACGGTGCTCTATGGCGCGACCGAGGGCGAGGCCTATTTCGCCGGCGTCGCCGGCGAGCGCTTCGCGGTGCGCAATTCGGGCGTCGCCGCGGTCGTCGAGGGCGTCGGCGACCATGGCTGCGAATACATGACCGGCGGCGTCGTCGTCGTCATCGGCAAAACCGGCCGCAACTTTGCCGCCGGCATGTCGGGCGGTGTCGCCTATGTGCTGGACGAAGCAGGTGATTTCGCCGAGCGCTGCAACATGGCCATGGTCGAGCTGGAGCCGGTCCCAGAAGAAGACGATCTGATGGAAAAGCTGCTGCACCATGGCGGCGACCTCGACCACAAGGGCCGCGTCGACGTGTCTGGCGACATGACCAGTCATGACGAAGAACGGCTTTACCAGCTGATCTCGAACCACGTGCACTATACGGGTTCGGTGCGCGGCCGCGAGATACTCGACGACTGGGCTATTTTCCGGCCGAAATTCCGCAAGATCATGCCGGTCGAATACCGCCGCGCGCTGATCGAGATGGAACGCATGCGCATGGGCGTCGCGGCCGAATAGATTTGAGAATTGCCGGGGGGCCCAGGCTTCCCGGCCCCTTCATCGACAGTTTGACCTCGGGCTCAAGGTTGCCACGGCTGCCTCAAGAGGTTAACGGGTGCGGCGAAAACCGCACCATCTGGACAGCAGGAACTGGACTATGGGCAAGGTAACAGGCTTTCTCGAAATCGACCGGCAGGTGCACAAGTACCAGCCGGCCTCCGACCGCATCCGGCATTTCCGCGAATTCACGCTGCCGATGTCGGACAAGGAAGTCGAGAAACAGGCCGCGCGCTGCATGGATTGCGGCATTCCGTTCTGCCATGGGCCAACGGGCTGTCCGATCCACAACCAGATCCCCGACTGGAACGACCTCGTCTACAACAGAGACTGGGACAACGCGATCCGCAACCTGCACTCGACCAACAATTTCCCGGAGTTCACCGGCCGCATCTGCCCCGCGCCTTGCGAGGAAGCCTGCACGCTGAACCTCGAAGACATTCCGGTCGCCATCAAGACGGTGGAGCAGGCGATCGCGGACAAGGCTTACGAGACCGGCCACATCAGGCCCTATCCGCCGGAGAAGAAGACCGGCAAGCGGGTCGCCATCATCGGCTCCGGCCCAGCCGGCATGGCGGCCGCCCAGCAGCTTGGCCGCGCCGGTCACGACGTGCATGTCTATGAGCGCGAGAGCCGCCCCGGCGGGCTGATGCGCTACGGCATCCCCGACTTCAAGATCGAGAAGCATTATATCGACCGGCGCATCGAACAGATGCAGGGCGAGGGCGTCACCTTCCATTGCGGCGTCAATGTCGGCATCGACAAGCCTGTGGCTGAACTCCTCGCCGAACATGACGCCGTGCTCTATTGCGGCGGTTCGGAAACGCCGCGCGCTGCCGGCATTCCCGGTGACGATCTCGGCGGCGTGCATGACGCGATGCCCTATCTGGTGCAGCAGAACCGCCGGGTCGGAGGCGAACCGATCCAGTCCGTGGCATGGCCGTCGCATCCAATCATCGCCGGTGGCCAGCATGTCGTCGTCGTCGGCGGCGGCGACACCGCGTCGGACTGCGTCGGCACCGCCTTTCGCCAGGGCGCGGTGCGCGTGACCCAGCTCGACATCCGTCCGCAGCCGCCCGAGAAGGAAGACAAGCTCTCCGTCTGGCCCTACTGGGCGACCAAGATGCGCACTTCGTCCTCGCAGGCCGAGGGCGCCGAACGCGAATTCCAGGTGGCGACGCTCGAATTCATCGGCGAGGAAGGCCAGCTTACAGGCGTGAAGTGCTGCGAGGTCGACGACAAGCGCAAGCCGATCGCCGGCACTGAATTTGTCATCCGCGCCGATCTCGCCTTCATCGCCATCGGCTTTGCTGGCCCGGCGATGGCGGGCGTTGCGGCGGAACTCGAGGGGGAGATGAAGATCACCACCGACAGCCGCCGTTCCAGGAATGTCGAGGCCAATGACCGCGATTACAGGACGAGCGTCGAACGGCTCTACGCGGCGGGCGACGTACGCCGTGGCCAGTCGCTGGTCGTCTGGGCGATCCGCGAAGGCCGCCAGGCGGCACGCTCGATCGACGAGGCGCTGATGGGGACGACCGTCCTGCCGCGTTAAGGGCTGATCGCCGTGGTGGTGTCGGACGCTGCCGCTGTCGCCGGACTTGCCTTCGGCGGCCGGGAAAAGTCGTCGGCGCGGCCTGGGGAAGCCTCCGGCGCCTTGCCCTCGATCACCAGCCTTTCGCCAGGGAGAGCCGGATTGGCCTTCGGCGGTGGGGCAGCGCCGAGCAATTCTGTGCCGCCGTCGAGCGCGGGATCGCTGAGCAGCATAGGTTGGGTGCGATCGATGACGATAGGCGCGGCCGCTGGAGCGGGGGTCTCGACCGGTGCGCCCGCCGGCGCCGTCGTCGGTGCCACGCTTCCCGGCGCGGCCAGTCCAAGGATCTTAAGCAGCGGCTTTTCGGTGTAGAAGGCGAGCTTGCGCTTGCCGGCTTTGGACACGTTGATGCCGTCATCGGCGCGCAGTCGCACCGGCTGACCGTTCATGTCGGGGCCAGAGGTGACGAAGGCGCCGTTCTCGTCGACGAAGCCGTCCCAGACATCGACGAATTCGCCGCCGTGGCTTTCGGCGGCCTTGTGGTAGATGTCGTTGAAGGCCAGCATGTCGGAGGTCATCTTCGGCACCCGGAAGGCTGGCATGCCGACCCACAGGAAAGGCACCTTGGCGGTGGCGATTGCCTTGCCGAGCTCATCGGTGCGGCGCTCGTATTCCTTCGTCCAGTTTTCGGAGCGGGGCTGTTCGCGTACGTCGCCGACCTTCATCTGCTGGCGGTCGTTCGACCCAAGCATGACGACCACCGCGGCGGGCTTTTCGGTGTCGATCAGCGATTTGATCTGTTCGGGCCAGTTGTAGAAATCATCGCGCACGAAGCCTGACGAGCCATTGCTGCGGACAACGATCCTGACGCCGGTATTCTCGGCGAAGGCTTCGTCCAGACCCTCGGCGAGGCCGGCCGCCATGAAGTCGCCGACCACCAGGACGGTGCGGGCGTCCGGCGCTTTTTCGACCACGGGCGTTGCCGGCTCCTCTGGTGGGCGAGGCGCACGCGGTTTCTTCTTCGGCTTAGGTCTCGCCTTCTGGATGTCCTGTGGCGGCTCGACCCGCTCGCTGCGGCGCGGAAACAGAAGGTCGCGCAATGACCAGCCCCGGCTTTGCTGCGGCTGTTCCTGCGCCATGGCTGGGGCATGGACGGCTCCGGCCACGGCAATGGCGAGCACGGCGAAGGCCAGGATCAGCACCGGCATGCGACGGACGAACGTCCCGATGCGCGTAGGCCAAACCAATCGCTCCCTCCCTACTCAACTTCGTCAGGCTCTATTTCTGCCTGAGCCATTTCAGCACTTCCAAGCTCGGATAGCCATCCTGGGTCAAGCCAACCTTGGCCTGATAAGCCATGATGGCCGTCTTCGAGCCGTCGCCGATCTTGCCGTCGAATTTGCCGTCGTAAAGGCCGTGCTGGGAAAGTCGCTTCTGCAACTCCTGCCGTTCCTCGAAGCTGAGCTTGGTAAAAGGCCGGTTCCAATCCTGGACCAGGCCGCTGCCACCCGCGATCTCATCGGCAAGCAGACCGACGGCGAGCGCGTATTTGTCGGCATTGTTGTAGGCCTTGATGACCGAAAAATTCCTGACCATCAGGAAGGCCGGCCCGCCACGGCCGTCCGGCACTTTCAGCGTTGCCTTGTCGGTGAGGTTCTTGAACGGCTTGCCGCTGGCGCGGCCCACGCCGAGCGCCTGCCATTGCGCCAGGGTCTTCGACCCGGCGGGAAGTTTGCCGGCCGGCAACGCGACCTCGTAGCCCCAGGTCTTGCCGGCCTGCCAGCCATTCTTCTTGAGCAAATTGGCTGATGTCGCCAGCGCATCGGGAATGGAATTCCAGATGTCGCGCTTGCCATTGCCGTCCATGTCGACGGCATAGTGCTGGTAGCTGGTCGGGATGAACTGGGTCTGGCCCATGGCGCCCGCCCAGGAGCCCATCAGGTGGCTTTCGTCGATATCGCCGGTCTGCAGGATCTTCAGCGCCGCTACCAGCTGGGTGCGGGCGTATTTCGACCGTTTCGCGTCGCCATAACCCAAAGTCGCCAGCGAACGGATGACGTTGCGCATGATGTCGTCGCGCTTGAGAATTTCGCCATAGTTCGATTCCATCGACCAGATGGCCAGGAGAACGTAGCGGTCGACGCCGAATCTCGCCTCGATCCTGTCCAGCCAAGGCTTCCATTTCTTCGCCATCTGCTGCCCGACGGCGACGGACTGGTCATGGACGCGGTTGTCGAAATAATCCCAGGCGGGCGCGGTGAATTCGGGCTGGGTGCGGGCCTTTTCCAGCACCACCGGATCGGGCTCGTTGATGCCCCGGAAAGCTTGGTCGTAAACGGCGCCGGAAACGCCACCCGCCACGGCGGTGGCGCGGAAGCCGGCGACCCATTGCCGGAAACCGGCGTCGGCGAAGGCCGGTCCGGTGGGGACAAGCAAAGCGAGCGAGAGGCTGGCCGCCGTCATGACGCTGGCGAAACGTTTTGCGGCATTGCGAACGGACATCTTTTCCTCCTTCTCTGTCCCAGGAAAGACCATTCTTCGCCGAACCGGGTTAGGAATTAGTTTACCATAGGCGTCGGCTGGAACGAAAAGACACCTCGATGCTTTAACCGGCGGGAGTTTCCCTCAGCCGTCCCACTAATCTTCAATTCCGGCGCGAAAATGTCGGGGGACGGGGATTGCGGAGCTGGCCAGCAAACGGATAATTGAAAGTATGAAGAGAGTTCGCAAGGCAGTTTTCCCGGTCGCCGGTCTCGGCACGCGGTTTCTCCCGGCCACCAAGGCTGTTCCCAAGGAGATGCTGACCGTCGTCGACAGGCCAGTCATCCAGTATGTCGTCGATGAGGCGCGCGAGGCGGGCATCGAGCATTTCATCTTCGTCACAGGCCGCAACAAGGCGGTCATCGAGGACCATTTCGATATCCAGTTCGAACTCTATGATACGCTGGCACAACGCGGCAAGGACGAGCAGCTTGCCCGCCTGCAGCGGCTGCAGCCGGCACCGGGGCAGACCAGCTTCACCCGCCAGCAGGTGCCGATGGGTCTTGGCCATGCCGTCTGGTGTGCGCGCGAACTGGTCGGCGACGAGCCGTTCGCCCTGTTGTTGCCCGACATGATCATGCAGTCGGAAAAGAGCTGCACGAAGGCGATGGTCGAGCTCTACGAGGAGACCGGCAACAACATCATCGCGGTGCAGGAATGCGACCCGGCGGAGGCTCATAAATACGGCATCGTCGGGCGCGGCGAAGACACGCATCACGGCTTCCGCATCACCGAGATGGTCGAGAAGCCGAAGTCGGGCACCGCGCCGTCCAACCTCTACATCAACGGCCGCTACATCCTGCAGCCCGAGATCTTTAGGATTCTGGAAGGCCAGGAAAAGGGCGCCGGGAACGAGATCCAGCTGACCGACGCGATGCTGAAGCTGGAGAAGCAGCAGGCCTTCTACGGCTACCATTATAAGGGCCGCACCTTCGATTGCGGCTCGCCGGAAGGTTTCGTCGAGGCCAATGTCGCTTTCGCGCTGTGGCGCAACGACATGAACCAGAGCATGGCCGGCGTCATCCGCACGCTGCTCGACGAGATGAAGCCATCAGAACGGCGCGGGGCAGCCTTCTAGGGTATGCCTGATATTCAGGTGATGCCGACCTGCGAATGGCCGCTCCTACGCTTCCCAGTTCTACTGCGTCGCAGTAGAATTGTGCTCACGTACATAAAGTACGCTCCGCTGCGGTTCTCGGTATCAGCCGTTCTCGACTCGGCCCGACCCTGACTCTCGCCATACCTTGGCGCACACGCCTTCAGCGCTGCACCTTCACGCCGACGAAGATGCTGTTGGCGGTGTAGTCGCGGCCGGGCAGGTTACTGGTCAGCTTTTCGGTCCTTACCCTGCTGGTGAGGCCCGCATAGCGGTTCAGCCACCAGGTCAGCCCGGCCTCGGCGCTCAAGATCCTGTCATGGCCGTCAATGCCGACATAATCGCGCCAATCCAGGCCCAAGGCCGCATTCGCGGTAAGATTGGATCGGATCACGCGCTCGCCCGTCAGGCGTCCGGAGTAGAGGATATCGCCGCTTTCGCCCGATGTGGTCGTGGTCTCGACGGTGGTCTTGCCGGTCAAGCCGATGATGGTGTCGCGCTGCGGCGACCATTTGAGGTCGGCATTGACGGTGGCCCCCGAAATCGCTTCCAGGCTGTTGTCGTCGATCGCCTCTCTGAGCCAACCGGCCGAGAATTCGCCCGACAGCTTCTCGCCCATGTCGAGTTGCAAGCCGGCGCGGGCGCCAAGACGCGTCGAGGAGCGCTCGAAGCCTTCATTGTCGATGCGCTGGTCGTAGGCCCGGCGGCCGACCTCGATCTCGGTGAAGGGCGTGAGCGCGGGGGAGATCTCGTAGCCGGTGCGCAAGGTTGCAGTGTAGAGCGTATTGTCCTGATCTTTCTGCGACAGCGAGGTGCCGTCCGAGAGCTTGGCGTCACCATAGAAGTCGTGCGAGACCGCCCCGGTCAACGTATACTGCATCTTGCCGACGGCCTTTTCGACGCCGATGCTGCCGTCGATGGTCTGCCGCAGCGGCTGGGTGCTGACGCCGGCGATGGCATCGGGCGAGGACGCGGATTCCGGCACGGCTTCGTAGCCGAGCTTGGCGATGGCGCGCAAGTCATTGTCGAGGTCGACATTGAGCTGGCCTTCGATGCGGCCCTGCGCGTCGTGAACCGGGTAGCCCGACACGGTTTCACGGAAAATTCCGTAGCCGTCGATGGTCGCGGCGTTTTCACGCCAGTCGGAAGCGGCGGTAAAGCGAAGCGCCGTCTCGGACAGCAGCGCCGATGTGCCGGCACTGCTCGAATCGCCGTTCGTCGTCGCCGTCAGCCCCTGTTCGATGGTCGGCCGGATGATGAAGGAGCCCCATTTGACGCCGGTTGCGGCGAACGGATCGTCCTCGGGTTTCTTGTTCTGACCCTCGATTGCAGCGGTGCGCTCGGCGCCGGGGTCGAGTTTCTGCCTGTCCGCACTGTCGATGGTGAGTGCACGGCGATTGGCCGCTTCCTGATCCGCCGCGATATCGGCGGTGTCGTCCGTCGCGGCCGTCGTGGCGGTGGTGGTTGGATCCGTAGCCGCCGTGGTGTTCTTTTTCTTCTTCTTTTTGTCGGCGACCTTGTCCTTTGCCTTATCGGCCGCATTCTGCCTGGCGGTCGAAGCGCGGCGTGGCTTGGGCGGCGTGGGCGCGTCGGCGGAGGCATCGTCGCCGGCCTGGGGCGGGTCGAAGACGCTGGTGGTCGAGTTCGCGGCGTCCGCGTCGTCAGGCACGGCGCCGGCGCTGGCCGGCAGATAGGTTCGCGCCGGCGCATTGTCCTGCGCGGCCGCGTTGGCCGCCGCTTGCTGTGCAAGAACCAGGTTTCTCGCCTTGCGCTGCTGGTCGGACAGGATCGCCGATTCCGACACTTCTCCGCGCAATTCCGTTTCCTGGGCATGGAGTGGCGTGGAACGCAGCAAGGCAAGGATGCTGGTCGCCAGCAGCAAGGCGCAGATCGCCTTGCCCTGTCGTCCTCTCAATTTTTCTGGCTGGACCCCGGACATCGCCACCACTGCCTGCGCGGCGCACGCGCGCCATACTTACCGAACCGTAAATGGGGATGGTTAACGGAGGGTTGAGGCCGCGCGCAGGACTGGCTCCAAACGCGGATTTCCGCGGGCCAATGCGGGTCCGCATCGTGCCTTCTATTTTGATCCTTGTCGTCGTCCCCAACGACCGCACACATCCGGCCGTCATGCAGAGGCCATTTCTGTTGGACAGGCGGGCGGCAAAGCGCTAATCGCATCACCCATGCATGCGAGATCTCTCGATAAGAAGCCTCTGGACAGGCAAGCGTCGATCGAATCGGCGCTGAGAACGGTGACAACCGAACAGGCGGGAATCGCGGCCCTTGCCGAGGCGCTTGAGAACGGACTGGCGGCACCCTTTGCCCAGGCCGTCGAGACGATCTCGAAGATCGAGGGCCGGCTCATCGTCACCGGTGTCGGCAAAAGCGGCCATATCGGTTCGAAGATCGCGGCGACGCTGGCCTCGACCGGCACGCCGGCCTTCTTCGTCCATCCCGTCGAGGCCAATCATGGCGATCTCGGCATGATCGCCAGGGACGACGCCATCATCGCGATCTCGTGGTCGGGCGAGAGCAAGGAGATGATGGGCATCGTCGCCTATTCCAGGCGCTTCTCCATTCCACTCATCGCCATCACCTCCGGAGAAACCTCGGCGCTGGCGCGCGCGGCCGACGTCGTGCTGCTTTTGCCGCGCACCCCGGAAGCCTGCCCGCATGGCCTGGCTCCGACGACGTCGACGCTGCTGCAACTGGTCATCGGCGATGCACTTGCGATCGCGCTGCTCGAGGCGCGCGGCTTCACGCCGGACCATTTCCGCACCTTCCATCCCGGCGGCCAGCTCGGCGCCAACCTGACCATGGTCTCCGAGATCATGCGGGTCGGCGAGCAGATGCCGCTGGCTTCGCTCGGCACCAAGATGCCGGAAGCGGTGATGACACTGTCGCAGAAGAAGGTCGGCTGCGTGCTGATCGTCGACGCCAATGGCGAGCTGGCCGGGATCATCACCGACGGCGATGTCGCGCGCAACCTGCACCGCAACCTGGCCGACGTCATCGTCGACGAGGTGATGACCCGCACACCCAAGACGGTCGACCCGCAGACGCTTGCAGGCACTGCGATCGCGCTGCTCAACGAGCACAATGTCGGTGCGCTGGTGGTGACCAGGAACAACATGCCGCTGGGCGTGGTGCATTTCCACGACCTGCTGCGCATCGGCGCCGCCTAAGATATTGATCTTCAGGTGAGGCCGGCCTGCGAGCGAAGGCTTCCTGCGCTTCCGGCGTAGGCCGGAGCGCACGGACTTAATGTCCGCCCTGCTCGTCGCAAGAGCGACCCGAAACCAATCGTTCACGACTTGGCCTGACCTGAATCTCAATACTTTAGCGCGTTGGCACTCGCTGGAATTCAGACCCGCTCCACCGTCAGTTCCAGATCCGTGTCCGCGGCGCTTGTCACACGAACCTGAGTGCCGGCGGGCAGATCGGGGCCGGAGACACGCCACAGCGTGTCGCCGAGCTTGATGCGGCCACGACCGTCGCGGATCGGTTCGGCGAGCGTCGCCATCCTGCCGACCATCTGGGCGCCACGGCGATTGAGCAGCGGCTGATCGGTTGGCTGGTCGTGTCCGCCCATGAGTTTCTTGCCGACGAAGGCTGAAACCAGCGACAGCACGAGGAATAGCAGCACCTGGACCTGCCATGTCCAGATGGCGACATCCCAGATCAGCAGCGACACCGCGCCGACGATCAGAGCGGCGATGCCGATCCAAAGCATGAAGAAACCCGGTGCGATGACCTCTACCACCAGCAGCACGAAGCCCAGAACCATCCAGTTCCACGGTCCGAGTTCAGAAACGATGCGGTCGATCATGAGAGTGGCCTATCTCAGTTGTCGGAGGGCCTGACGACGGGCGGACGTGCCGCCTGCCTTTGCGCGCCGGTCGTGCCTTCGCTGCGAAAGACTTCCTTGGCGATTTCGCCGATACCCCCGAGCGAGCCGATCAGCGACGATGCCTCGAAAGGCATCAGCACGATCTTGCTGTTGGTGGCGGTGCCGATCTTGCCCAGCGCCTCGGTGTATTTTTGGGCGACGAAGTAGTTCAGTGCCTGGACGTCGCCCTTGGAGATCGCTTCCGACACCACCTGGGTGGCGCGGGCTTCCGCTTCGGCGGAGCGTTCGCGCGCCTCGGCGTCGCGGAAGGCGGCTTCCTTGCGGCCCTCCGCTTCGAGGATCTGCGACTGCTTGAGGCCCTCGGCGGCCAGGATCTGCGCGCGCTTGTTGCGCTCGGCGGTCATCTGGCGGCCCATCGATTCGATCAGGTTGGCGGGCGGGTTGATATCCTTGATCTCGACGCGGGTGATCTTGATGCCCCAAGGATGCGCGGCCTCGTCGACGACGCGCAGCAGGCGCTCGTTGATGGCGTCGCGGTTCGACAACAGCTCATCGAGGTCCATCGAACCCATGACGGTACGGATGTTGGTCATCGTCAGGTTGAGGATGGCGTTCTGCAGGCCGGCAACCTGATAGGCGGCCTGTGCCGCATTGAGGATCTGGTAGAAAGCGATGCCGTCGACACCAACGATGGCATTGTCGCGGGTGATGATCTCCTGGCTCGGAACGTCGAGCACCTGTTCCATCATGTTCATCTTGGCGCCGATGCGATCGACGAACGGAAAGATGAGGTTCAGGCCGGGGCTCAGTGTCTTGGTGTAACGACCAAAGCGTTCGACGGTATAGTTGTATCCCTGTGGGATTGTCTTGATGCCCTTGAACAGCACCAGTACGACAAGCGCCACCAGAACAACGACCGCAATATCGAAACCACTGAAATCCATTTGGCCCTCCCTCATGGGCAGGCCGTGCGAGCCATTCCCGCGCAACCGGCTTCACCAAAGACTTAAGTGTGTTTCAGGAGCGTTACAATCAGGTGATGAGCGATTGTTTGTGGGTATACACTCAGCGGTTGAAGGCAAACAGGCTTGCATCCGTGTCTTCAAGCCCGCCGATGGAAGCAGAGATGATCTCGGCGGCGATGCGCGAGAAGGTGATGCCGTTGCCGCCATAACCCATCACGGCATGGATGCGCGGGTGCCTGGGAATGGCGTCGATGTAGGGGAGGCCAGTGGTCGTGGTGCCGAAGGAGCCGGTCCAGGCAAAGTCGGGCCGGGTGTCGAGGTGCGGAAACATCAGGTCGAGTTTTGCGGCAATGCGGGCGCTTTTGTCGGCTATCAGCTTATCGCGCCGCGTCTCGTCAAGGAATTCCTCGTCCTCGCCGCCGCAGATGACCCGGCCATCGGCGGTTGCCCTGACATAGAGGTAGGGATCCGACGCCTCCCAGATGAACGCCGCGCCCGGCCAGAGCTTCCGTGGTTGCGGACATGTCGCAATCGCCCATGTCGAGATGACCCGGTGAGCGGCCGCCGGCACGATGTCGATCAGCTCGTAACCGGTGGCCAGGACAACATGCCGTGCCGTGATGGTGGGGCCGTCCGTGGTTGCCACCACCACCTCATCGGCGCTGTCCTCGATCGCCGTCGCTTCGACGGGAGCGTATAAACGTGCCTTGCGCTCCAGCGCCTTGAGCAGCAGCCCTGCCGTCAGCTTGCGAGGGTCGAGCGCGATGTTGCCATGGCTCAGGATGGCGCCACCCCGATCGATGCCGAATGCTCCGGCCAATGGCGCCGATGTAAGATAGGTCGCGCCGATGCCGGCCATCTGCCGCGCCTCGGCTTCGTCCCGGAGTTCCGATGGGCCGAGCACGGTGCCAGCCAGATAAAGCGATTGGGTGCGGCTTATGCCGCAGTTGATGCCGAGTTCGGCGATGCGGGCGGCAAGGTTGGAAACGGCTAGCCGGGAGCGTCGCCAGGCCTGCCGTGCCTGGCCCTTGCCGATCATCATCGAGAGCGTTGAAAGCGGCTGGTCGATCTCGAATTGCACAAGCGCGGTTGTTGCCGCCGTCGATCCTTTCAGCGGCCCACGCCGGTCGATGCAGATCACGGCGTGAGCGCCGGCTGTCAGCGCCTCGGCCATCATGGCGCCGCTGATGCCCATGCCGACGATAAGCACATCGGTCTTGACGTCCCGGGTCAGACTGCCAGTCGGTACCGCGGGCGCCCGATAGGCGGACCAGACGGGCCGGCCAGTGCTGAGGTCAAGTTTGCGGAGCATTGAGTTCTCCGGAGGCGCTGCTCAACGCTCCGGAGCTGGTGTTGTTCCGGCATCAAGCCCAGCCTGACAGCTCGCGCCGTACCATCGCTTCGATCACCGCCATGCCTTCAGGGCTGTCATTCAGGCATGGTATGTGGGCGAAGTTCTTGCCGCCGGCATGGTGGAAGGTCTCGGCCGCTTCGCGGCCAATCTCATCCAGCGTCTCGATGCAGTCGACTGAAAACCCCGGATTGACGATGGCGATCGACTTGACGCCGTCCTTGGCCAGTTTCTCCACAGTCTTGTCGGTGTAGGGCTGCAGCCATTCTTGCGCCCCGAAGCGTGATTGGAAGGTGGTGATCAATTTTCTCTCGTCCCAGCCGAGCCTGTCGCGCAGCAGCCGCGTCGTCTTCAGGCAATGACAATGATAGGGGTCGCCCTTCTCAAAATAGGGTTTTGGAATGCCGTGATAGGAGGCGATGACCACCTCGGGCTGGAAGTCCAGGGTCGCCAGGTGCCGTTCGATCGAACTGGCCAGCGCCTCGATGTAGACTGGCTCATCATAATAGGGCGGCACGCTGCGGACGGCAGGTGCCGCCCGCATCTTCATCAAGGCGCGAAACAGCTGGTCGTTTGCGGTGGCGGTCGTCGTCGCCGAATATTGCGGATAGAGTGGAAAGCTCAGGATGCGATCGCAGCCTTGTGCGACCAGCCTTTCGGCGACGCTCGACGTCGAAGGGTTGCCGTAGCGCATCGCCCAGTCGACGACCACGTTGGGCAGATCGCGTAGCGCCTCGGCCAATTTTTCACCTTGTGCGCGGGTATAGGTACGCAAAGGGGACTCGTTCTTCTCCCGGTTCCAGATCCTGGCGTAGTTGGCGCCCGACTTCTTCGGTCGCGTGGTCAGCACCAGTCCATAGAGGATGGGATACCAGATCGCCTTGTTGAGTTCGATAACGCGTGGATCAGACAGGAACTCCCTGAGATAACGCCACATCGGCCTGAACTCGGTGCCGTCGGGTGTTCCAAGGTTGACCAGCATGACCCCTATCTTGCCGGTCTTGACGGGCGGATGCCCGACCGGTCGTGGGCCAGGGGCTTTCGCGGCTTTGGGATCGACAATAGTGGAAAGCGGCATATGGGTCTCCGAGACGTGAACCTAACCATCCTGCAGGAGCTTTCAATGCCGCGTCTGGCCGCACCTTGCAGCATGTCGCGGCGGATAGGATTCGCCCGACCTGCCGTAAGCTTCTGATTATCGAGGACACCTCCGGGCGACATGTATCAGGCCATGGAGATATAAACCCGCCCGGTTCCCCGGGCGGGCGATGTGGCGGAGCTGGACGAAATTACTTCGCCGGGATGGTCAGTGTCGCGCCCGGCATAAGCCGATGCGGCCTTTGGCCCTTGTTCGCCTCATAGATGAGCTTCCACTTGGTCGCATCGCCATAGGCCTTCTTCGCCAGTTCCCAGTAGGTATCGCCGGTCACGACGACATGATTGCCGGTGGCTGGTGTGGCTTCAGCGGGCTTTGCCGGCTCGGCGGGCGCGGGCGTCGCCGGCGCAGTGGCCGGCGCGGGAGTGGTCTCGGCAGGCTTCGCCGGTTCGGCAGGTGCCGGCGGGGCCGGTGATGCAGGCGCGTTTTCCGTCGATATGGCTGGCGGCGTGTTGGCGATATCGCCTGAGTTGGCAGGCAATTCCGGCATTGCCGGTGCAGCCGGTTTGGCAGCCTCGGCCGGTGCCGGCGCTGCCGGTGCGGTCTCCGCCGGCTTTGCTGGTTCGGCGGCGGGAGCTGCCGCTGTCGTCGCGGCGATCTCGGTGATGCGGCCGTCGAGCTTCGGCGTATAGGGCCGGTGCGCGCCGAGATAGTCGGCCACGACCTGTTCGAGGCCAGGGCCGTAGTCATAAGCGTTCTTGGCCTTTTCGGCGAAGACCTTGTAGCCGTCGCCGCCCTGGCGGACATAGTTGTTGGTGGCGACCAAATAGTCCTTGGTCGGATTTATCGGCGTCCAGGCGCCATTTTCCATCACCTCCACCGACTTGACGCGGCCGGCATTGGGTGCGACCGATCTGTCGAAGGAATATTTGAGGCCCGCCACCTGCGGGAAGCGGCCGGCGCCGTCCTCGATCTGGCTGAGCCCGCCTTCGAGGCCGGCGACCAGGTCCTTGCCGGAAATCTGGAAGGTCGCCAGCGTGTTTTGAAACGGCAGCACGGTCAGCACCTCGCCCATGGTGACGGTGCCCTTGTCGATGGAGGCGCGCAGGCCGCCACCGTTGGAAATGACGATCTCGACGCCCTGTCCCTTGACCCGATCGAGGATGGCGTCGGAGACGAGATTGCCCATCGCGCATTCCTTGGCGCGGCAGCTTTCGCGGCTGCCGTCGATGACGTCGGTGGTCTCGGCCACTTCCTTGTTCTTCAAGGCCTCGATCGGCGCGCCAAGCTCCTTGATGCGGACGAGCACGGCCGGGTCCGGTGTGATCGACTTGTCGAGATAGATCGGGTCGCCGCTTGCCGATTTGACGACGCCATTGTCGTCGAAAACCACCTTGAACTCGCCGAGATATTTCGAATAGGACGCCGCCTGCACCACCGGCACCTTGTAGCCGCCGGGGTTGTCGACCATGGTCGGGTAGGGACCAGCCGCCTTCGGATCGGTATTGGACAGAAGCGTGTGGCTGTGGCCGCCGACCACGATGTCGATGCCAGGGATCTTGGCAATGACGTCGCGCTCCCTGTTGTAGCCGATATGGGTCACGGCGATGATCTTGTTGACGCCTTCTCCCTTGAGTTTCTCGACCTCGGCCGTGATCGACTTGACATCGTCCTCGATTTTGATGTTGGGGCCGGGGGAGGCGAGTTCGGGCGTGTCGTTGGTGACGGCGCCGATGATGCCGATCTTCTGGCCGCCGACCTCGACGACAACAGACGGCTTGACGCGGTCGCCGAGCTTGGACTGCGCGTTGGCCTTGACGTTGGCGCCGAGCACAGGGAACTTGATCATGTCGAGGAACGGCGCCAGCGCCGCCTCGCCGTCGTCGAATTCATGGTTGCCGAGTGCCATGGCGTCGAACTTCATGTCATTGAGGAACTCGCCTTCGACCTTGCCCTTGTAAGTCGTGTAGAACAGCGAACCCTGGAAATTGTCGCCGGCACTGAGCAGCAACACGTTCTGGCCTTCCAGCTTCTTGCGTTCCTGGGCAATGGCGGTGATCAGCCGGCCGGCGCCGCCGATGCATTCGCCCTTGGTCTCCTCCTCGGCCGAGCAGGTCGATTCGTATTTGTTGTTGCCTTCGATGCGGCTGTGCCAGTCATTGATGTGCAGGATGTTCAGTGTGTAGTCGGCAAAGGTTGCGCCGGCCGACAGGCCAAGCGTCGACGCGGAAAGGGCGGCAATGGCGGCAAGCTTCTTCATCTTCGTCTCCCGGTAGGCTGATCAGAGGCGTCTGGCGCCCTTGCTTGACTGGGTATTACAGCCAGCGTTTCGATCATGTTCCCATCGCGTCCGGGCCGACGCAAGGGGAAATGCGGCGGTATCTCCAGGCGCGAAACCCGGGGTATTTGCCGGCACAAAAAAAGAACGGCGGCCGAGGGGCCGCCGTCTTATGTGACTGGAATGTTCGCCGAGTTCAGGTGCGCCGCGTCAGCACGAAATTCTGGCCGGCGGAGCTGGTGCAGTTGAGCTGGCTGGTCGACACCATCAGGCAATTGAAGCTTACCGGGGTTTGGCGGATCAGCGAGGTGCCGTTGATCTGCACCGACGTGGCGCCGGTCATCGTGTAGCTGCCATCGGCAAGCTTCTGTCCCGTGTCGGTGGCGACGGTCGTGAAGGTGCCGCCGGTGAAGGTCGACAGGCCGGTGCCCTTGGCATCGATCCAGGAACCTTCGACCCCTTTCGGGGCGGCGGCCATGGGCGGCGTATCTGGGCCGCTGGTGGCACAGGCAGCAAGCATCGAGGCAAGGGCGCCCGCCAGGCCTGTCGAAAGAACTTTGCGCGCAATCGTCATATGAAATCCTCTCCAAACGCGTCGTCCCAGAAATCGGGCCGATTTCTGGGAATTGACGCGAACGTCCAAAGTGCCGGGGTATGCTTTAAGCGTTCAACGGACGCACATCGCCACCCCAGGCCGCCTCCCTTCAATCGCCCGATTTCCGGGCGATTGCAAGGCAATGGAGCATGGTCCGGGTGGTGCTATCGGACGAGGATGTTGCGGAATTGCCACGGGTCGCTGCGGTCGAGGTCCTCCGGGAAGAGACCCGGGCGTCTGTCGAGCGGCGTCCAGTCGGTATAATAGCCCTTGACCGGTCCGAGATAGGGCGACTGCACGTCCAGGCAGCGTTTGTAATCCATCTCGTCGGCCTCGACGATGCCGGCGGCGGGATTCTCCAGTGCCCAGACCATGCCGGCCAGGACAGCCGAGGTGACCTGCATGCCAGTGGCGTTCTGGTAGGGGGCCAGCTTGCGCGCTTCGGCGAGTGACAGCTGCGAACCGTACCAGTAGGCATTCTTGTCATGGCCGTAGAGCAGGACGCCGAGCTCGTCGACACCGTCGACCAGTTCGTTCTCGTCGAGCACGTGGTGCACCGGCTGCGGCTTGCCGGCGGCACCGAACATCTCGTCCAGCGACAGCATCGCATCGTTGCAGGGATGGTAGGCGTAGTGGCAGGTCGGGCGGTATTGAACCTTGCCCTTCTTGGAGCGCACTGTGAAGAAATCGGCGATCGAGATCGCCTCGTTGTGGGTTACCAGCAGGCCATATTGCGGTCCCGGCGTCGGGCACCAGGAGCGTACGCGGGTGTTGGCGCCGGGCTGCTCCAGGTAGATCGCGGCCTTTGAACCATGCTTGTGCTTCTTGCCGTTCTTGGGCATCCAGGTCTCATGCGTGCCCCAGCCGAGCTCGGCTGGCTGCAAACCCTCGGAGATGAAGCCCTCGACCGACCAGGTGTTCCAGAACACATCCATCGGCTTGGGCTTCTTGGTCCGCTGGGTGTCGCGCTCGGCGATGTGGATGCCCTTGACGCCGGCCTTCTTCATCAGCTTGGCCCAGCCCTCGCGGTCGTCCTGCGATGGCTCGGAGAATTCCATGCCAAGATCGGTGGCGAGGTTGACCAGCGCCTGCTTGACGAACCACGACACCATGCCGGGATTGGCACCGCAGGTGGATATCGCAGTGGCGCCGCCCGGCTTGTCGTGCTTTTCCTTGATCAGCGCCTCGCGCAACGCATAGTTGGTGCGGCTGGCGTTGTCGGCCTTGGCGTCGAAATAGAAGCCAAGCCAAGGCTCGACGACGGTGTCGATATAGAGCACGCCGAGCTTGCGGCAGAGCCGCATCAGGTCCACCGAGCCGGTATCGACCGACAGGTTGACGCAGAAGCCCTGGCCACCGCCATTGGTCAGAAGCGGCGTCAAAAGCTTCTTGTAGTTCTTCTCGGTCACCGCTTCCTGGACGAAGGCGATGCCGCGCTCGTCGAGCAGCTTGCGATCGGTATCGCGCGGGTCGAGGACTGTCATGCGCGACTTGTCGAACTTGAAATGGCGCTCGATGAGCGGCAACGTTCCGCGTCCGATCGAGCCGAAGCCGATCATCACCACGGGGCCGGTGATCTCACCGTAAACGGGCCAGTTTTCGTTCGCCATTTTATCGAGCACTCCTTCAACTACGTCCAAAAGCGGGCAACTGCGTTCAAAAGCTGGGCAACTGCGTGCAAAAGCCCGGCATTTTCGCCCAACGGCCATGCGCTACATCACAGATCATTGTCACAAACCAGCGAAAAGCGCCAACCAGCGACTACGCGTCCTTGGCCATTTGGTTAAGGACAGCGATCAGCCGATCGCGATCCGATGTCAGGCCCTTGTAGTCGAGCTGGGCGACATCGAGTGCTTCGAGCTGCGCGGCAAAGGACGCTGCCAGCGTCGCCCGGTCCGGGTGCCGCGCCAGCACGGCGAGCGAGTCGAGATGGATGCGGATGGTGAACAGGATGTCGCGTGAGGCGGGCAGTTTGCGCAGCGTCTGGCGCTCGACCCGGATGAAGGCGTGCGTCTTCACGTCACCGTCGGGGAAACGCGTCGGCCGGCTGGTGGCGCGGTCGATGCGCTCGATATTGGACAGCGGATGGTAGAGTGCATCGCCTGATTGGATTGACCAATTGTAACGTTCGACGGCCTGGCCCTGCAGGCCATCGAACATCCGGTTGATCAGATCGGCCGGCCTTGTGCCTGGGCCGAAGCCCGGCACCGGCTCGTGGATCTGCTGCAGCGGCTTGCCGAATTTTTCGACAAGCGACCAGGACGAGGGAAAGCACAGCGAACCCGCGGCGAGCCGCCAGCCGTCTTCGCCCCGCCGCATGAGGATCAGGTCCTCCTGGACCAGCAGCGAGGCCGCGACGAGGGGGGCGCCGGCGAGGCTGGAGGGGATCGTGGGACGGCTCGTCGCACCCACGACCGCAACGCCCGCATCGCTGCGCCGGTGGGTGTCGGGAAATCTTTCCGGCAGGTAAGCGCCGAGCAGTTCGAGCACTTCCTGCTGGGCGTCAAGCGTACCGTCCTGCTCGACGAAGACGCGTTCAGGGATTTCGGCATAGAGCCGGCGCTTTTTAGCGAGGTAGGGCAGCAAATGGCCGTCTACCTCGATCCAGTTCGCGGGGTCGAGCGGCTTCAGCCCGATGGT
Source organism: Mesorhizobium sp. BR1-1-4 (assembly GCF_020165375.1). NCBI lineage: Bacteria > Pseudomonadati > Pseudomonadota > Alphaproteobacteria > Hyphomicrobiales > Phyllobacteriaceae > Mesorhizobium > Mesorhizobium sp. BR1-1-4. Next base: position 251,999 of record NZ_JAIUIB010000007.1, read on the forward strand.
GAAGAGTTTCGACGAGCCGTCATACGGCGTGTGGGCGGGTAGGGACGTCATGCCTCAGATCAGTTGACTTCAGATTAGTTTGGCCGGGATCAGCCCGCGCAGCGAATTGCCGACGAACAGCGCCTTGGCGGATTTCAGGTCATTCAAGCTGTAGATCGCTTCACCGGCGCGGCCTTCATCCAGAAGCGCGCCGCGCAGTACGCCAGGCAGCAGGCCGCAATCGAGCCGAGGCGTTGCCAGCACGCCGTCGCCGAAATCGGCGAAGACATTGGTGATCGTGCCTTCGCAGATCTCGCCGCGCTCATTGGCCAGCAGCACCTCATCGGCCTGGGTGACGAGGTATTCGGAGCGGGCCTGGGTATAGAGCTGCCGCCGGCTGGTCTTGTGGCGCAGCAGCATGTTGCTCGAATCGAGCCTCGTCCGCGCCAGCCGCAGTGCCCACACCTTGTCGGCGGCAAGCGGTTCATAGGGCTGCGCCGAGGCGTTGGCCTGGCCATTGCGCGACAGGGCGAGCCGCGTGCGCATGGCGACGGGCGATCGATCGACCGCGTCGCTCAGGGCCTCGCCAACCCTTTGCGGATCATAGCTGAAGCCCAGTTCCGCCGCCGAGCCGTAAAGGCGGGCAAGATGGCGATCGAGGCGCAGGAAGCCCGAGGCGGGCTCCCAGCGCATGGTCTCGATCAGCTCGAAACCGGCGGTGTCCCCGTCGCGAAACGGGCTTTGAGCAGACACTCCTGATACTCCTCTTCCGCGACCGAATCGAAGACGATGCCGCCGCCGACATTGTAGACGGCCTCGCCGCTGGCAAAGAGCGAGATGGTGCGGATCGCCACGGAAAAGCGCATCGTGCCGCCGGGCGCGATCCAGCCAATGGCGCCGCAATAGACATCGCGCGGCGTGGCCTCCAGATCGTGCAGGATCTCCATGGCGCGGATCTTCGGCGCGCCGGTGATCGAGCCGCAGGGAAACAGCGCCGCGAATACCTGTCGTATCGAGAGGCCGGGCAGCAGCTTGGCCCTGACGTCGCTCACCATCTGGTGCACGGTCGGGTAGGTCTCGATGCGGAACAGTTCCGGCACCTCCAGCGTGCCGACCTCGCTGATCAGCGATATGTCGTTGCGCAGGAGGTCGACGATCATCCGGTTCTCGGCCTGGTTCTTCTCGTCATTGCGCAGGAAATTCTTCTGCCGCTCGTCCTCGTCCCCGGTTGCGCCGCGCGGTGCGGTACCCTTCATCGGATGCGTCTCGATCATCCCCGCCGCATCGATCTCGAAGAACAGTTCGGGCGAGCGCGACAGGACGATCGGGTCGCCCAGCGCGATCAGGGCGCCATATTTCACGGGCTGGCGTTCGGTCAGCGCGTCGAAGGCGGCGAGCGGATCGCCGGACCATTGCGCGTGCACCGGAAAGGTCAGGTTGCCCTGGTAGCAATCGCCTTGCCTGATGTGCCGATGCAACCGCGAGAACCGCTTCTCGTAGTCCTCGAACGACCACGTTGCCCTTGCGTCGAAGATCGGGCCGTTGGTCGGCGTGCCTGGCGGCGGCACCGCTTCTTGATCAGGAGCATCGAAGACCCCGAGGCAGACCAGCGGGGCCCGGCGCCGGCCCGGCAGCAAGGGAACGAGTTTCGGTTCGAGCAGGTAACCGGCCTCGTAGGAGAAATAGCCGGCCAGCCATTTGCCGGCATCGTGCGCGGCCTGCGCCGCTTGCAACGCCGCCGGGAAGTCTTTGGGCTCATGCGCAACGATGACATCGGCCGGCCGCTTGAAAACGAGCTGGCGTGCGCTTTCGTCGTTGCGGAAAATTGCTGCGGGCAGGGACATGGGAACCGGGATCGATGGAGCTGACGATCGCTCTATATAGGGGGCCGGGCGCGCGCAATCGAGGGAACGGCCCCCTGTCCCTCAAAGCCGACCTTTGCCGGATCGAACCTTGCCGACAAAAGAAAGCGGCGGCGCCCTTGGCGCCGCCGGTCGCATGGCCTCTGTATCCGTCGTTCAGGTATTGCTGGCGGTTCCGGCCGTCGGAAACTGCTTGGCGAATTCGGCCTCGTTGCCAGCGGCGAGCAGCTTGGCCTGCTCGATCCAGCGTTCGCGCGCGATGCGGCCGTCGAAGTTCATCACCTCCTCGATCCGCTTGATGTCGGCTGGTGTCCAGCCGGCGATCTGGGCGTATGTGGTGACGCCTTGCGCCTTGAGCAGCTTTTCGTTGACTGGGCCGATGCCGATCAACCGGCGCAGATTGTCGGGCTTGCCCGACGCCGGCTTGGCCGCTGCCGGTGCGGTCTTCTTTGCAGCGGGTGCTGCCTTGGGCACGGTCGAAGTCTTCGCCGGAGCCTTGGTCGCCGGAGCCTTGCTCTGCGAAGCCATGGCTGCCGGTGCCGAAGCAGTTGCGAGTTTGGCGGCCGCGGGCTTCGGTGCTGCCTTTGCCGGGGCCGCCTTCGCGGCGGCTGGCTTGGCTGCCGCCGCACCGGATTTTGCAACGGCTGGCGTCGACATCAGGGCTGCCGGTGGCTGACTTGACGCCTTTGCTCCGCCGGTGCCCGACGAGGCCTGGGCCTCGCGCAGCTGACGCTCGAGGTCGGAGCGGCTCTTGCCGCATGCACTGAGTTCGCCGGTCAGGCGGTCGCTGTCGGCGCGCAGCTTGTCGCGCTCGCTGCGGGTGCGATCGAGGTCGCCGCGAAGACTGTCGAGCTCACCGCGCAGGCGCCCCCAGATGAACCAGCCGACCAACACGCCTACCAACAACGCCAGGACCACGTAGAAAAAAGTGCCCATTGTCTCTCTCCAGTCAGATCCGTCTGCCGTGGGTCATGGCCTTCGGCGCAGGACTACTCGGTGATGGTTCCGCGGTTCGCGGAACAGCCGGCTTCGGTCAAGCTGTCGGCGATCGGCTTTGCCTGCCCATGGCCAACGGCCGTTGTCGCGTTCGCCTGATCGCCACGGCCGGCTGAGATTTCCCTCGCCGATCCGCATGCGCTCCGGCTGAGCTTAAACGGAAAGCTACCATAGAGCTTGCGGAAAGCTATGGGAAAACGTCGATGTAGAGTTCTTCAAGAACAAATATTTAGGGCAAGAAAAGTGCGGCCCGAACATGCATTCCGGCTAAACTGTTCTTGCCGGGCGAGAGGCGTCTCAATCGTCGAGCGTTTCCAGTTCGTCAATCAGACCGCCGATGACGCCGAGCCCGATCTGCCAGAAGGCCGGATCGGTGGCGTCGAGGCCGAAGGGCGCCAGAAGCTGCGAATGATGCTTGGTGCCGCCGGCACGCAGCATCTCGAAATATTTGTCCTGAAAGCCGCGTTCGGCATTCTGGTAGACGGCATAGAGCGAGTTCACCAGGCAGTCGCCGAACGCATAGGCATAGACGTAGAAGGGCGAGTGGATGAAGTGCGGAATGTAGGTCCAGAACACCTCGTAGCCCTCGCGCAACTTGATCGCCGGTCCGAGGCTTTCGGCCTGCACCTCCAGCCAGAACTCGCCCAGCCTGTCGGATGTCAATTCGCCGTTGCGACGCTCGGCATGCACCTTGCGCTCGAATTCATAGAAGGCGACCTGGCGCACCACGGTGTTGATCATGTCCTCGACCTTCTGGGCGAGCATGGCCTTGCGCTCGCGCCGGTCGGTGGTCCGCTCGAGCAGCGAGCGGAAGGTCAGCATCTCGCCGAAGACGGATGCCGTCTCGGCCAGCGTCAGCGGCGTCGAGGCCATCAGCGCGCCCTGGCCGGCGGCCAGCACCTGATGCACGCCGTGCCCAAGTTCATGCGCCAGCGTCATCACGTCGCGCGGCTTGCCCATGTAGTTGAGCAGCACATAGGGGTGAGCCGAGGGTACGGTCGGATGTGCGAAGGCACCCGGCGACTTGCCCGGACGCACCGGCGCGTCGATCCAGTTGCGGTCGAAGAAGGTGCGCGCGATCTCGGCCATCTCGGGCGAGAAGCGGTGATAGGCCGACAGGACCGTGTTCCTGGCCTCATCCCAGCCGATCACCGCCTGCGGCGTCTCCGGCAAGGGCGCGTTGCGGTCCCAGTGGTTCATCACCTCCATGCCGAGCCAGCGCGCCTTCATCGCATAATAGCGGTGCGACAGGCGCGGATAGGCCTCGCGCACGGCGGTGGCGAGCGCATCGACCACGCCGCGTTCGACGCGGTTGGCGAGGTGGCGTGAATCGGCAATGTCCTCGAAGCCGCGCCAGCGGTCCGAAATTTCCTTGTCCTTGGCAAGCGTGTTGGTGATCAGCGTGAAGGTGCGCAGGTTCTTGCGGAAGGTCGTGGCCAACGCCTCCGAGGCGCGGCGGCGGACCTCGCCGTCGGCATCCTGCAAGCGATTGAGGGCCGGCTCCAGGGTCAGTTCCTCGCCGTCGATATCGAAGCGAAGATCGGTCATCGTCTCGTCGAACAGGCGGTTCCAGGCGCCGCGCCCGGTTATCGATTTCTCGTGGAAAAGCTGCTCGACGCGGTCCTCGAGCTGATAGGGCTTGTCCATTCTGAGATCGAGCACCCACGGGCGGTAATGCCCGAAGGCGGGATCGGCGGCCAGCGCGCCCTCGATCGCCGCATCGTCGATCAGGTTCAGCTCGAGCGCGAAGAACAACAGATGCGCGCTGGCGTCGGTCATCTTCTCCTGGATGTCGCCATAGAGCTTGGCGCGCTGCGGATCGGCGGTATTGCCGGCATAGACGAGGCCGGCATAGGAGACGATGCGGCCGATCAGTTCCTCGAGCGCCTCGTACGCGGCCAGTGCCTCGCCCAGCCTGCCGGTAGTTCCGCGCCCGGCCTCGGCGGCGAGCGTGCCTTTCCAGCGGGCCTCGAATGCGACGGTGTCGGCCGCCGCCTTGGCAATGTCACGCTTCAGTTCCGGCGCGTCCATGCCGGCATAAAGGTCGGCGAGGTTCCATTCCGGCAGATCGCCAAGCCCGGCAGCGCCCTGACCGGACGCTGGCGCTGCAATCCGCCGATCAAACATCATGCGCATCGAGATACCTTCTTTGAATCAAATGGTCTGGGTTGAATCACGTGGCCGCAATCACGGAGCCGGACTCAACGGGAATGGAGAAGCCGGTCAAATCCTAAGGAATTCGTTCACCGGGTTTTTTGAAACCTTATTTAGAACCCTGTGCCAAGATGATCCATGGGGTTTTCGGGCGCGGGCGAAGCAAGACAGTCATGACAGGTTCCATACTCATAGTCGATGACGATCCCGTGCAGCGCCGGCTGCTCGAGGCCGCGGTGACGCGGTTCGGCCATACCGCCATCGTTGTGGATGGCGGTACCGCCGGCCTCGAAGTTCTCGACGGGCCTGGCGCCCGCGATGTCTCGGTCGTGATCCTCGACCTTGTCATGCCCGGTCTCGACGGCATCGGCGTGCTGAAGGCGATGCGCGAGCGCGACATCAGCGTGCCGGTCATCGTGCAGACCGCGCAGGGCGGCATCGAAACCGTGGTTTCGGCGATGCGCCACGGCGCTTTCGATTTCGTCGTCAAGCCGGCTTCGCCCGACAGGCTGCAGGCCTCGATCTCCAATGCGCTCAAGGTCGAGGCGGTAGAGGGCGAGGTCAAGCGCACGTCGCGCAAACGCGGCGGGCTGCTGACCTTCAGGGACATGATCACCCATAGTCCGGCCATGGACCGGGTGATACAACTCGGCCAGAAAGCGGCGGCCTCTCACATCCCGATCCTGATCGAGGGCGAGTCGGGCGTCGGCAAGGAACTGGTGGCGCGTGCCATCCAGGGCAGCGGCGACCGCCGCTCGAAACCCTTCGTCACCGTCAATTGCGGCGCCATTCCCGACAATCTGGTGGAATCCATCCTGTTCGGCCATGAGAAAGGCTCGTTCACCGGCGCCACCGACAAGCACACCGGCAAATTCGTCGAGGCGCATTCCGGCACGCTGTTCCTCGACGAGATCGGCGACCTGCCGCTCGACGTCCAGGTCAAGCTGCTGCGCGCCGTCCAGGAAGGCGAGGTCGATCCGGTCGGCGGCCGCTCGACCGTCAAGGTCGACATCCGGCTGATTTCGGCGACGCACCGCAACCTCCTGCAACAGGTCAAGGACGGCAAATTCCGCGAGGATCTGTTCTACCGGCTGAACGTCTACCCGATCTTCGTGCCGCCGCTGCGCGACCGCCGCGACGACATTCCCCATCTGGTCGCGCATTTCATGGAGAAGGTGGCGCCGGCCGACCCGCGCCATCGGCTAAAAGGCATTTCGGCGGCAGCACTTGCGGTGCTGCAGGCTTATGACTGGCCCGGCAACATCCGGCAGCTCGAAAACGCCGTCTTCCGCGCCTCGGTGCTGTGCGAAGGCGATGTGTTGACCGCCGATGACTTCCCGCAGATCCGCGCGCAGGTGGAAGGCACCCTCAATCTCGACGCGGACGACACGTTGGAGGCAAGCAGCGTTGCGCCGCCGCCGTCGCTGGAGCCGCGCGACGAGGACGTTGTGCCCGACGAGACCGCTCCGGCGGCTGTGCTGCCGGCCGGGGTCCAGGCCCGCTTCGGCACGCTGCGGGCGCTCGACGAGCGCGGCAATGTGCGTGCGCTGGCCGATGTCGAGCTCGAAATGATCAAGCTCGCCATCGATCACTACAATGGCCAGATGAGCGAGGTCGCCCGCCGGCTCGGCATCGGTCGCTCGACGCTTTACCGCAAGCTCAAGGAATATGGCATCGACCCGGAAACCGGCCGCGTCGACAGGCTTGCTTCCTGAGCCGCAAGGCAGGCACCAGTTTCCCTCGTCATTATATGGTTCGACAGAGCGCCGTCGCCGGATAATGGCGGCGCTCGATGGGGTATTGTTCACGCATTGAGGCCGACGGTAACAGATCGTGTTCGGCCCAAGCCGGAATCCTGATCTAAACCAGCGGTTTACCAAGAAACCTTGCGGACAATTTTTGACGGGATATCGCCATGGTCTTACCGCATTTTGGCTTCAATAAGCGATGATTAACCATTAGGATCGATATTCGGATGTGAAAACGACACGTCCGTTTGGGCAAATCCGGGGACAAACGGCAGCCTGCAAGGCCTTTTGATTTGAACAGAATCGAACGACTCACAAACGGGCGGCACTATCATTTGAGCGTCTGGCCGAGATGGTTGGCGGCGGTGATTGTCGCATTTGGTTTTGTTGCCGCGGCCGCCACGGGCGCCCAGGCCGAAGTTCGTTCGCTGAAGCTCTACCATCTTCACACGCATGAGAAGGCGGAGATCGTCTACAAGCGCAATGGCCGCTACGTTCCCGAAGGCCTGAGGAAGATCAACATCATTTTGCGCGACTGGCGTCGCAACGAGCCGACCAAAATGGACCCGCGTCTGCTGGATCTGGTCTGGGAGGCGTATCGGGAAAGTGGCGCCACCGATTATATCCAGGTCGTCTGCGGCTACCGTTCGCCGTCCACCAATTCGATGCTGCGCAGCCGCAGCCGCGGTGTCGCCGAGAAGAGCCAGCATATGCTTGGCAAGGCGATGGATTTCTACATTCCCGGCGTACCGCTGAAGAAGCTGCGCAACATCGGCCTCAAGATGCAGGGCGGTGGCGTCGGCTATTACCCGACCTCCGGTTCGCCATTCGTCCACATGGATGTCGGCAATGTGCGCCACTGGCCCGGCATCAGCCGCCAGGAACTGGTCAGCCTGTTCCCCAATGGCAAGACGCTGCATGTGCCGAGCGATGGCCGGCCGCTGCCCGGCTATGAACAGGCGCTGGCCTCCTACAAGTCGCGCAAGGGTTCGGGCACACCGAATATCGAAGTGGCCAGCGCCGGCGGCAGCGGCAAGAAATCCGGCGGGTTCCTCGCTGCCTTCTTCGGCGGCGGTGGCGATGACGAGGCCGACGACAGCGCAGACGTCGAGACCGCTTCGGCCGCACCCGCGCCCAAGGCTAGAAATCTGAAGCCGGCCGCGACAGCCAAGAGCGGCAACCTGCCTGGCATTGCCATCGTGGCCCCCGAGAATGCCCAGCGCGCCGACATTCCGCAGATTGCCGACGAGCAGGCTCCGGAACCGGAGAAGGACACGCCGGAGACAATCATCGCGGCGCTGCCGGCCAAGGAAATCCCGCTGCCCGATTTCGCGCCTCGGCCGAAGGCCGATGTCGGCGCACAGACGCCTGAAAACGTTCCCTTCGCCACGGCGGATGCGACGACCACCACGGAACAGGCCGTGGCGACCGCGCAGGCGCCGGCGAACATGCCTTTCGGCAAGGCCGATCCGGCGGCGCTGGCAGCGGCGGCCGATCCGGCGCAGGTCGCCGTCAACAATATCCCCTTGCCGACATGGCGTCCCGAACGCACGCTGCCGGCGGATCTCGCGCCGCCGCCCAGCAAGGATGTGCTGATGGCGCTGGCCGAAACGGCTGACCAAGGCAAGACCGCGACGGATGCGTTCTCCGTGCTGCCGACGGCGCGTCCCGAGCCGGCCAAGCCGGATGCCGTCAAGGCCGTGCTCGACGAGGCCAATGCCAAGGCCGGCGCCGCCGACGAATATCAGCTGGCCTCGCTGTCCGTAGAACCGCGTTCGGCCTTCAACGATCCGTCCGGTGTCGATGCGGCGTCGCCGCGCCAGGCTGTTGCCGGCCGGCCGGCCGGTTCGGATCCGGCCGCCGCGATCGGCGCCGGTGTGAAGACGACCCGCAAGGAAGCCAGGGCCACCGCCCGCGATCAGAAGCCTGGCCCCAGGGCCGTAGTGGTTGCCGCAGCGCCGCAGGCCGCCCGCTGGGCACTGACCAGCGGCGAGAACGTCGCCACCGTTTCGAGTGCGACGACCGCGCCGGGTTACGCCTACAACATCGTGCATACGCCGCCGAGCGAGGTCTATACGGCCGGCTTCCAGCAGGACAATCAGGTGGCCGACGCCAATCGCTTTACCGGCAACGCCGTCAAGTTCCTGTCTGTCGCCCGCTTCCAGACGAAGTAACGAACAGGCCGCAGTATGCCGAGGCCGCGCCGGGGGACCCGCGCGGCTTCTTGCTGTCCCAGCGTGTGATGCATGCGGCCTCCGACCCCCTGAGGATCACGCGCGGCTGAACTTCTCGTGAAGCGGGAACGGCTCACTCATTTCCGGTTTAGTGTGGGTACGCTCCAACCCGAGGATATTTATGAAAAGGATTCTACTGGCATCAGTTATGGCGCTGGCGGCAGCATCGGCCGCGATCGCGCCATCACAGGCGGAGACCGTTGTCGTCAAGACCGACAATCATATGCACATGATGAAGAAGCACTGCCGCACCAGGGTGGTGACGCACTGGCGGCACCATCACAAGGTGACGGAGACGGTCAAGGTCTGCAACTGATCGCAGTCTGGACTAGCCAGTCAAAAAGGCCCGGTCGACGCTCGTCGGCCGGGTTCATGCCGTGCGGAAAGACGCTATTTCCCGAGTTCGCTGGCAGCGCGTGCGAGCGCTTCGATCTGGTCCCACTTGCCGGCCTTGACCATGTCGTCGGGCGCCACCCATGAGCCGCCGACGCAGATGACATTGGACAGGCTGAGATAATCGGCCGCGTTCTTGCCGGTGATGCCGCCGGTCGGGCAGAACTTGACGTCCGCCAGCGGCGAGGCAAAAGCCTTGAGCGAAGCGATGCCGCCGGACTGTTCGGCCGGGAAGAATTTCAGGAAGCGCAGGCCGGCTTCGCGCGCGGCCATGATCTCGCCGGGCGTGATGGCGCCCGGCAGCAGCGGAACCTCGCTGTCGGAGGCGGCAGCCAGAAGCTCGCGGGTGATGCCGGGGCTGACGATGAAGCGCGAACCGGCCGCGGCCGCTTCGTCGAACTGGCTGGCATCCAGAATGGTGCCGGCGCCGACGATGGCTTCCTTGACTTCGCCCGCCACGCGACGGATCGCTTCGAGCGCATCCGCGGTCCTCAGCGTGATCTCGATCGCCGGCAAACCGCCACGCGCCAGGGCACGGGCCAGCGGCACCGCATCGGCAACGTTGGCGATCTTCAACACCGGAATGACCGGCTGGCCATTGAGGAGCGACAGGAGGTTCTCGGTCTTGCTGGACATTCGGTCTCTCCTTGTCGGGGGCGCATCGAAGGGAATTTCAACCGATTAGCAGACAGGTATTGCCCTGTCCACGGAACCCATCGCGGCGCGATGTCACGCGTTGCCGCTCAGCTTAAAGGTTCTTTCCCGACAGGGCCATGACAGACGGATCGAACCCGCTTCACTTGAATCGGCTTCTACTAGCGTCTAGTTGCTCTGGCAATGACAACACTGCCCGCGCCATCCCAGCCAGCCCGCGTCGCCGCGCTCTACCGTTTTGCCCGGCTCGATGCTTTCGAAGCGTTGCGCGCTCCGCTTGCGGCCTTCTGCTGCGGGCGCGGCATCAAGGGCACGCTGCTCCTGGCGCATGAGGGCATCAACGGCACCGTCGCCGGCAGCGACGAAGCGATCGCCGCGCTGATCGAACACATCGAAGCGATCGACGGCCTGTCGGGTCTCGAGGTCAAGTACAGCAGTGCCGCGGCCATGCCTTTCCACCGCATGAAGGTGCGGCTGAAGCGCGAGATCGTCACCATGGGCGTCGAGACCATCGACCCGGCGGCAAGTGCGGGCACCTATGTGGAGGCGGGCGACTGGAATGCGCTGATCTCGCAAGCCGACACGATCGTCATCGATACGCGCAACGCCTATGAGGTCTCGATCGGCAGCTTCAAGGGCGCCGTCGACCCGGCGACGGCGAGCTTTCGCGAATTCCCGGCCTGGGTGGAAGCGCATCGGGCGGATCTCGAAGGACGCAAGGTGGCGATGTTCTGCACCGGCGGCATTCGCTGCGAAAAGGCGACCGCCTATGTGAAGTCACTCGGCTTCGAGGACGTGTTCCACCTCAAGGGGGGCATCCTCAAATACCTTGAGGAGGTTCCAGCGGAGCAGAGCCTGTGGCAAGGCGAGTGCTTCGTCTTCGACGAGCGGGTTTCGGTGTCGCACGGCCTCACCGAGGGTGATGCGGAGCTTTGCCGTGCCTGCCGCCATCCGCTGACGGCAAGCGAGTTGGCTTCGCCTCGATATGCCGCCGGCGTTTCTTGCCCGCATTGTTTTGACGCCCGCTCGGACGAAGACCGGAAGCGCTACGCGGAGCGGCAGCGACAGGTCGAGCTCGCGCAAGCGCGGGGCAGGGGACCGCACATCGGGTCCTGATCGAGGGCGCTGGGCCGGGCAAACCTGGGCACTGTCATTGCAATGTCAAACTTCGGGACCTACGTCTTCGGCGTTCGAAACCTGCCCGTTCGGCTGGGCAAATCCTGGAGGCATCGATGTTCGATCCCAAGAAGCTTCTCGACGATCTGCTCGGCTCGCAAGTTCCCGGTGCTAGCGGCACGGTCCGCGACAAGGCCGGCCAGGCGGTGCAGATGGCCAAGGACAATCCGCTGGCCGCCGGTGCGCTGGCCGCCGTGCTGCTTGGGACCGGCGCCGGCCGGCAGGTGACGGGTGCCGCGGTGAAGCTCGGCGGACTGGCCGCCATCGGTGGTCTCGCCTACAAGGCCTACCAGAACTACAAGGCCGGCAACGCACCGGAACAGGTGCCCGCCGCCGGCGAGTCGGAATTGCTGCCGCCGCCCAAGGACACCGCCTTCCACCCGTCGCAGGCGCCGCAAGGCGAGGATGAGTTCACGCTGACCTTGGTGCGGGCGATGATCTCGGCGGCCAAGGCCGACGGCCATGTCGACGACGAAGAACGGCGGAAGATCGCCGGCAAGCTCAGCCTCGCCGGGATCGGCACCGATGCGGAAAAATTCCTGATGGCGGAACTGGAGAGCCCACTCGACCTCGACACGCTGGTGGCGGGTGCTCATACTGATGCGCAGAAGCTCGAACTCTACACGGCGTCGCGCCTCACGATCGACCCCGACACGCGCGCCGAGCGCGGTTACCTCGACCTGCTTGCCGGGCGGCTCGGCCTGCCGGACTCGCTGATCGACCATGTCGAGGCGACGGTTTCGGCGGCGAAAGTGCCCACGGCCGAGGGTACGCCACCCAATCCGCAGTGGTAACCCGGATTGGCACACAGGCCGTGGAGGCGTTAACCTTTCGTTAACTCAGGAAGCGCATGATTCTACACAGTCGGATCGGCTTTTCCTCCTCCCAAGCCCGGTTCAGATCAGGGCGGTCGCCAATGACCGCCCTTTTTGTCCGTCCTCGCCGGCTGCCCTCCAAATAAATGGGTTCACTTTTCGAGGCCATGTCCCAGTGGCCGCGCTTGCCATCGCTGCCATCATTTGCGATGCCTTCTCCACCCGAACCAAATTTGTAGATCAGGCGAGCACGCACATCGCTGCCGGAGGACATCAGCCATGACCGAGCAAAAGACCGCCATCGTCACCGGGGCCGGCACCGGGATCGGCAAGAGCGTAGCCACGGCATTGCTCAAGGCCGGCTGGAATACGGTGTTCTGCGGGCGCCGCAAGCCGATGCTGGATGCCGCGATCGCCGAGATCGGGCCGACCGAGGCCAGTGCATTGGCGGTTGCCTGCGACATCAGCAAGGCCGGCGAAGTCGACGATCTGTTCGAGACGGTGGCGGAAGCCTTCGGCCGTGTCGACCTGCTCTTCAACAATGCCGGCATGGGCTACAAGTCAACGCCGATCGACGAGATCCCGGTCGAGGTCTGGAACGATATCGTCGGCGTCAATCTCACCGGCTCGTTCCTGTGCGCGCGTGCCGCCTTCGGCGCCATGCGCAAGCAGAAGCCGATGGGCGGCCGCATCATCAACAATGGTTCGGTGTCGGCCTATGCGCCGCGCCCGGGCTCGGTGCCCTATACGGCGACCAAGCACGCCATCACCGGGCTGACCAAGACGCTGGCGCTCGATGGCCGCCCCTATGACATCGCCTGCGGACAGATCGACATCGGCAATGCATTGACCGACATGGCGCAGCCGATGACCGTCGGCGTGCCGCAGGCCAATGGCTCGATATCAGCCGAAGCGGTGATGGATGTCCAACGCGTCGCCGACGCGGTCGTGCACATGGCCAGCCTGCCGCTCGACGCCAACGTGCTGTTCATGACCGTGATGGCGACCAAGATGCCGTTCGTGGGGCGTGGGTGAGCAGCGGGCGCTGGCGGCGCTTTCGCCCGGGCCTCATTTTTCCGCCAGCGGCACGCCGGGCTTGAAGAGTTAGAATGGGCCTGATCTCGTAAACGGCGGTCGGATTGACACGACGAAGATCGCGGGCGATCGCGATGGCGTCATCCCCGGTGACGCAGTCGACGACATAGAGGCCGAGCAACTGTTCCTTGGTCTCGGCAAAGGGCCCATCGATGATCATACCGTCGCCCGGGCCGCGCAAGGTGCAGGCATCCGCCGTCGCGCCCAAACGCGCCGACGGCCCAAGCGTGCCTTCCGCATGAAGCCTGGTGTTGATCTTGAGCAACTCGGCCATCAGCGCCGCATCTTCCTGCGGCGTCAGCGCCTCGATCGCATCTTCCACGTGATAGGCAAGGATTGCATAGAACATGCGACATCGCCCTTTCGAAACGTCATTCAAACAGGCTGACCGTAGAAAGTCGGGCGAACATGAACAAGGGAATATCCCGATCCATCCTGGATCAGGATCCTCCTCGAAAACCGGATCCCACTTTTCGGCATCATGCTCTAGCGTGACGGTTTCGCCGCCTGATCGACAAGCCAGTCGACAAACCGCCCGATGACAGGGTTCGCAAGGCCCTCTTCGTGGCATATGCAATAGTAATTTCGGGCGGCCGGCGTGAACAGGGTGAGCGGCTGCACGAGGCGCCCTTCATCGAGATCGCGAAAGGAGATGATATCGTTGGTCAGGGCAACGCCGTGACCGTCGCGGGCTGCCTGAAGCACCATGGCAAAATTGTCGAAATAGATATCGGACTGCACCGTATGCGGCACGCGCGCCCGCATCAGCCACTGCCGCCACTGGCTACCGTCATCCTCATGCAGCAGGCGATGGTGAAGGACATCGCGCGGCTCGCGAATGCCGTGCGGCCCGCGCAGCAATTGCGGGCTGCAGACCGGCGCCGCGTGCACGTTGTGGAGTAGCTGCCACGAAAATCCAGGCCAGGGCGGATTGCCGTAGACGATGGCGACATCGACCTTTCGCCAGTCCACCTCCTCGAATGCCACCGCTGTCAGCATCCGCAGCCGAATGTCCTGGTTGGCATCCAGGAATTGAAAGATCCGCGCCGCCAGCCAGGTCGTTCCAAAGACCGAAGGCGACGATACGCGCAGTTCCGCCCTGGCGGTCGTGGCGTAGGCATTGGCCGAAATGTCGCGGATCGAATCGGCGATCTGATGCATCGCCATGCCGACGCTCTTCTGCAGCGTCGCGCCGCGTTCCGTCAGCGCGAGGCGACGGCCGCTTTTCCTGAACAGCTCGATGCCCAGCGAGAGCTGCAAGGCGCGCAGTTGTTGGCTGATGGCGCCCGGTGTCACATGCAACTCGGCGGCCGCGGCAGCGACATTGCCCAGCCGCGAAACGCTTTCGAAGGCTCGCAGGGAATGAAGAGACGGAACGCCCACTCGGCACCTTAGTTTAGAAAAACTGCCATATATTGCCGCTAAAGATTTAGCTTGTCTCGCGATAATTGCAACATAAGGTCCTCTGGCCGCCCAAGATCGGCACCGCAAAGACAAAAATGGGGAACTGGATATGCTTCATCCGCGCATCGCCTTCGCAGTGAAAATCGCCTTCGGCGGAATGGTTGTCATGACCCTTGCTGCCACCGCGCCGGTGGCGCAGGCCGGCGATGTTGGCTTCATGCGCAACGGCGTGCTCAATGTCTGCACCGGCGGCGATTTTCCGCCCATGCAATATTATGAGAATCCGGGCGACGAGAAGCTCGTCGGTTTCGAGGTCGACGTCGTCGACGCCATCGCAAAGCAATGGGGCGGCACCACCAAATATGTAGTCGGCGACTTCAAGGGGCTCCTGCCGTCGCTCGGTGCCGAGCGCTGCGATCTCGTCGCGAGCGGCATCATGGTGACCAAGGAGCGCCTCAAGGCCTATGATGCCGTTCCCTACTTCGTTTCGAACGTGGTGATGGTGACTGCCGCCTCGGATGCCGAGACCAGATCGCCGCTCGACCTCAGCGGCAAAGTGCTGGCGATTGAGGCAGGCACCACCTACGAAAAGACGGCAGCGGACCTGAATGCCGAGCTGGCGAAAGCCGGCAAGGCTCCGGCGCAGATTCAGACCTATCCGTCCGCCTCCGGCGTCATCGAGCAGATACTGGTCGGCCGGGCCGCGGCGACGATCACTCAGGACACGACGGCTGCATTCCGCATCAAGCAGATGCCGGGCCGGTTGCAGGTGCCCTACAACTATGGTGACGGCGAAACCTACGGGATCTATCTGAGAAAGGGCGGCGACAACCGCGAGGCCCTGATCAAGGCCATCGAGACCCTGCAGGCCAGCGGCGAGATGAAGGCGCTGCTGCAGAAGTGGAACCTTCCCGAGACCGCCACCGACGTCAAGCACGCGACCAACTGAAGGGCAGGCTGAACGTGTTCGACAGCAAGCTCTTCCTGACGGCGCTGTTCGGCTGGCCCCTTGCCAAGGGGGCTTTGCTGACCCTGGTGCTTTCGGTTCTGGTGATGACTGTTGCCCTGGCGATATCGCTCGCAACGGCAGCACTTGCCACGTCTAAGCGGCGCTGGATCCGCCTGTCGATCGCCGCCTTCGTCTGGCTGTTTCGCGGTGCGCCGGCACTGCTCGTACTGTTGTTCATCTGGAATGGGCTGCCGCAGATGTCGGCGGTGTTCCGCTCGGACTGGTTCAGCCCGTTCGTGGCGGCCTTTCTCGCTTTGGCCCTGATCCAGATCGCCTACCTGACCGAGATCCTGCGCAGTTCCTACGCATCGATCGGCAAGGGGCAGTCCGAGGGTGCAGCGGCCCTTGGTCTGCACCGGGGCCAGATCTTCTTCCTGATCATCCTGCCTCAGGCCCTGCGTGTCGCGCTGCCGGCACTGGTCAACGAGTTCATTTCCCTGCTGAAGGCGACCTCGCTGGCGACGGTCATCTCCTTGAAGGAGCTCATGACCGTCACCCAGTTCGCCATCGCCACCAGCTTTCGTTTCCTGGAATGGTATGGCGCGGCGCTGATCTACTACATGTCGATGGTTTCGGTTCTGACCATCTTCCAGATTAAGCTCGAGCGCATGCTCGCGCGGGGCCATCGCTAATGCCGGCGACCGACGACGCTTCCGACTGGTTTTCACGCGAAACCGTTGGGCGGGATATCACGCGGATATGGGAGCCGTACGTCCATGCCTATTTCAGGAGCAACATCTTTCATGTTCGCGGGCGTGATATCGACCTCGTCATCGACGCCGGCATGGGCCTGGTCCCCCTCAGGCCGATACTGAACCTGCCGGGCACCAAGCCGGTCGCGGCCGTAGCCACGCACATCCATGTCGATCATGTCGGCGGCTTGAATGAGTTCGAGACCAGGGCCGGCCACCGCGAAGAGGCTGCCTTCTTCGCGGACATGGCGGACGAACACACTTTGGCGCATCTGTTCCGCGCCCAACCGGAGCCCGTCCGCAGGTCGCCCGATGGGGCATGGTCCCCGCGCTCTTTCCAGGTCAGGCCGGCGCCGCTCACCCAGATCCTGGAGGAGGGTGACAAGATCGAGACCGGCGACAGGTCACTGCGCGTCCTGCATTTTCCGGGTCATTCGCCGGGATCGATCGGGCTTCTCGATGAGGGGCATGGGGAGTTCTTCGCTGGCGATGCGGTCTATCGTGGCCGGCTGATCGACGATCTTCCGGGTTCGGACGTGCAGGCCTACCGGAAGACGATGCAGCAGCTCTTGCAGATCGAGTTCAGCCGCGCCTATTGCGGGCATGGCGAACCGATCGACCAGAACGAGTTGCGATCGATCGCAAGAGCCTACCTGGACAGCACGAGCTGAGCCTCACTTGGCCAGGAACGTTCCGATCCTGTCCAGCGCGCGCAAAATGTTTTCCTCGGAATTGGCGTAGGAGAGCCTGACATAGCCTTCGCCGAGAATGCCGAAATCGGGGCCGCCGATCAGCGCCACACCAGCCTCGTCGAGCAGGGCCGAGGCGAGTTTCTTGGCCTTCCAGCCGGTCTTCGAGACATTGGGGAAGGCATAGAACGCGCCCTTGGGCGTGATGCAGGAGATGTTTGGCAGGGCATTCAGGCCCTCGACCACGATTTTCCGGCGGTTGTCGAAGGCGCGCATCATAGTGTCGACGTCATCCTGCGGGCCGTCGATCGCCGCGATGCCGGCGAACTGGCTTGGTGCGTTGACGCAGGACCAGCAATTGACCGCCAGCTTGCGCACCTTGTCGTAGAGGTGGGCGCCCTTGTCGCCGTTCGGCCAGATCGACCAGCCCATGCGCCAGCCGGTCATCGCCCAGGTCTTGGACCAGCCGTTGAGCACGATCAGCCGGTCGCGGATCTCGGGAAAGCCAAGCAGCGAGCAATGCGTCTCGCCGTCATAAGTCATGACATCGTAGATTTCGTCGGAGAGAACGGCCACGTCTGGATGCTTCTCAAGCCCCTTGACCAGCTTCTCGATCTCGGCGCGCGGCGTGACGCCGCCGGTCGGGTTGGCCGGCGAGTTGAGGATCAAGAGCCTGGTCTTCGGCGTGATCAGCCCCAGCGTCTCTTCGGCCGAGAAGGCGAAGCCGTTCTCCTCGCGCATCGGCACGGGAATGGGGGTTGCACCGGTGAACTCGATCATCGAGCGGTAGATGGGAAAGCCGGGGTCGGGATAGAGGATCTCGGCGCCGGGCTCGCCGAACATCAGGATGGCGGCGAACATGGTTGGCTTGCCGCCGGGCAGGATCATCACCGCCTCCGGCGAGACCTCGACGCCGGTGGTCGTCAGCGTGCGCCGCACCACCGCCTCGCGGGTCGCCAGCAGGCCATTGGCCGGCGTGTAGCCATGTTGGCCGTCACGCAGCGCCTTGATCGCCGCCTCGACGATGTGTTGCGGCGTCTTGAAGTCGGGCTGGCCGATGCCGAGATTGACGATGTCGCGGCCCTGGCTCGCCAGCGCCGTTGCCCGGGCCAGCACGGCAAAAGCGTTTTCCTCGCCGAGACGGTCGAAGGCCGAAATCGTGTGGAGCATTTTTCCCGTCCCTGTGGTTCTTACTGTTGGCGAGCGTTTTTGTGAGCGTCCGCCCGCAAAAGTCAAACGGATTGGAGTTTTCGGTGTCGGAAAATCTCAAAGACTGGCAGCCGCGCCCGCGCCCGGAGCGCAAGGTTCTGGAGGGCCGCTATGTCAGGCTCGAGCCATTGAGTGCCGCAACACATGGCGACGGCCTCTACGAGGCGTCCTCCGTGGCCGACGTCGACGGCCGCTTCGCCTGGCTGCCCGACTATCCGCCGGAAACCCGCGCCGCCTTCCAGCCCTGGCTGGACAAGGTGGAGGCGAGCGAGGATCCGCTGTTCTTCGCTATTGTCGACAAGGCAAGCGGCAAGGTCGCCGGCCGCCAGACGCTGATGCGCATCGATCCGACCCATGGCGTCATCGAGATCGGCAACATCTACTGGGGACCCCTCATCTCGCGCAAGCCGGCGGCGACGGAAGCACAGTTCCTGTTCATGAAATACATCTTCGACGAACTCGGCTATCGCCGCTACGAATGGAAGTGCAACAACCGCAACGGGCCGTCGAAGCGCGCGGCGGAACGGTTCGGCTTCAAGTTCGAGGGTATTTTCCGCCAGCATCTCATCGTCAAGGGTGAAAACCGCGACACCGCGTGGTATTCGATCATCGACAAGGAATGGCCGGCTCTGCGCAAGGCTTATGAAGCCTGGCTCGATCCGGCCAACTTCGACGCCAATGGCCAGCAGAACCGCCGGCTCGAGGATTTTCGCGCGGAATTCGGCGCCTAACGGGAGTTTGCCATTTGGCGCATATCCACGATCACAGCGGGCACGATCACGGCGGCGGCCATGTGCATGGGTCGACGGACCAGAAGCGCGTCCTGATCGCGGCCTGCCTGACCGCCGGCTTCATGGTGGCCGAGGCGCTCGGCGGCCTGTTCACCGGGTCGCTGGCGCTGCTGGCCGATGCCGGCCACATGCTCGCCGACGCCATTGCGCTCGGCCTGGCCTGGTATGCCTTCCATCTGGCGGGCCGGCCGGCAACCGGCCAGCTCACCTACGGCTTCGGCCGCGTCAAGACGCTGGTGGCCTACACCAATGGCATCGCCATTTTCGTCATCGCTCTGTGGATCGTCTACGAAGCGTGGGATCGCCTGCTGACACCGGCGCCGGTGCTGGGCGGGCCGATGCTGGTGGTGGCGATCCTCGGCCTGCTGGTCAATATCGGCTCCTTCCTGGTGCTGCATGGCGGCGATCGAGACAACCTCAACATGCGCGGCGCCATCCTGCATGTGCTCGGCGATCTGCTCGGCTCGGCAGCCGCGATCGTCGCGGCACTGGTCATCCTGGCGACCGGCTGGACGCCGATCGACCCGATCCTGTCCGTGCTGGTATCGCTGCTGATCCTGTCCACCGCGTGGTCGCTGATGCGCGCCGCCGCCCACGTCCTGCTCGAAGGCGTGCCGCCAAGCCTCGATCGCGACCTGATCGCCGGGGACATTCAGGCAACGGTCCAGGGCGTGCGCGAGGTGCACCATATGCACATCTGGTCGCTCGACGGGTCGAGCAGCATGGCGACGCTGCATGCCTGCCTCAACGAGGGCGTCGATGCCCATCAGGCGGTCAGCGCCATCAAGAAGCGGCTTGCCAGCGAGCACGGCATCAGCCATGCCACCGTGGAACCGGAATTCGGCCGGTGCGCCGACGATGGCGACGACCATCATCACGAGCATGAGCACGATGCGGCCGCGCATCACGGCCACTATCACTAGGATCGATCGATGACCATTGATCGGACCTGCCTCAGGAGTCCTCCAGCTTTGCAACTCAGCTCGATGAACGACCGCCGTTCCGGTGCGGCATGATGGACCGTGACACGCGCAATGCGGCCATTGCGGCGGTCTGGATCATGCTTCTGTTCGGCATTGCCGCTTTCTACCTGCCGACCGTGATGTTGGCACTCGGCAGTTATTCGACCGTGCTGGCGGGTATCTTCGGCACCGTCTTCGTGCTGGCGTTTTTCCTGGTGTTCTGGTTGCGCGCGCGCACCCAGCGCAAAAATCGGAAGTAAGGGATATCGGACATGCGCATTCTGATCACTGGCACCGCGGGCATGGTCGGCCGCAAGCTCATCGCCCGGCTGGCCAAGGACGGCACGCTGCGCGGCGAGAAGATCACGGCGCTCGACCTCCACGACATCGTGCCGCCGCAGGCGCCAGCCATGGACGGCGTCAGCGTCGCGCTGCACACGGGTGACCTTGCCGTAGCAGGCGCCGCGGAAAGCCTGGTTGTGTCGCGCCCCGATGTCGTCTTCCACCTCGCCGGCATCGTGTCGGGTGAGGCGGAAGCGAATTTCGACCTCGGCTACCGCGTCAACCTCGACGGCACGCGTGCGCTGTTCGACGCCATCCGCCTGGCAGGGTTTGCGCCGCGCGTCGTCTTCACGTCGTCAATCGCCGTTTTCGGCGCGCCGTTCCCGGATGTCATACCGGACGAATTCCACCCGACGCCGCTGACCTCCTACGGAACGCAGAAGCAAATGAGCGAAGCGCTGCTGGCAGACTATTCCAGGCGCGGCTTCTTCGACGGCATCGGCATCCGGCTGCCGACGATCTGCGTGCGGCCCGGCAAGCCCAACAAGGCGGCGTCCGGCTTCTTCTCCGGTATCATTCGTGAACCCTTGAGCGGGCAGGAGGCGATCCTGCCGGTGCCGCGCTCGGTCGTGCACACCCATGCCAGCCCGCGCTCGGCGGTGAGTTTCCTGATCCATGGCGCGGAGATCGACGGCGCAGCCGTGGGACCGCGCCGCAACCTGACGATGCCGGGTGTCGCCGTCACCGTTGGCGAGCAGATCGAAGCGCTGGAACGGGTGGCTGGATCGCAGGCGACAAGCCTGATCCGCGAGGTGCCCGACGAGACGATCTGGGCAATCGTCAAGGGCTGGCCGACCCGCTTCGAGGCGCGGCGGTCAAGGGAACTTGGCTTCAGTGCCGAAAAGAGTTTTGACGAGATCATCCGCGCGCATATCGAGGATGAGCTGGGCGGCAAGATTCCCGGTCAGTAGCGCACGGTGCCTATCCCATTCCAACGGAATGGTAGGGTCTAAACGCTGCCCGTCAGGCTCGCGGACAGCAGCAGCAGTCCGAACAGGAAGACGAAGGCCGCGCCGCCGATCTCGACGATCGAGTGGATGCGGTTGCCCATGCGGCCGTCGCCGGCGAAATACACCGCCCAGTTCTTGGCGGTCACCGCGAGTGTGGCCAGGGCCGAGACGGTGATCGCGGTTCCGATCGACATTGCCAGCACCGACAGCAGGCCGCCGAGCCAGAGCCCGTTGAGCAGCGCGAAGCTGAGAACGATCAACGCACCGGAGCAAGGGCGGATGCCGACGGCGGCCACCGCCGACCAGGCGGTGCGCCAATCGAAGCGGTCACCCGACAGCAGCGCCGGATCAGGTGCATGCGAGTGGCCACAGGTGTCGCAGACCTCGCCGCTGGCGTGGTCGTGATGCGCATGATCATGCGCGCCATGGTCGTGATGATCGTGCGAATGGCCATGCCCATGGTCGTGATCGTCAAGCGCGTGCAGTGCGTGGGAATGAGCGTGCGCCGCATGGTTGTGAGCGCCATGCGAATGGCCGGCATGGGAATGACCGGCGTGAGCCGCCGACAGGCTGTAGGCCGGGCCCTTGCCAAACAGGCGCAGGACGGCTGGGCCGAGCTTGCGCCACAAAAGCCAGGCGCCAAAGAGGGTGACCAGGGCAAAGCTCATGATCTCCATGAACCAGGCCGCATCGGTCATCGAGATGGTGGTGCCGCGCAGGACGAAATAGGCCAGCAGCATCACCAGGATCGCCGTCAGGCCCTGCAGCAGCGCCGAGACGAAGGACAATAGGATGCCGCGCTTCAGCGCCACTTCGTTGGCCACCATATAAGACGAGATCACCGCCTTGCCGTGGCCGGGGCCGGCGGCGTGGAAAATGCCATAGGCGAAGGACAGGCCGATGAGTATCCAGATCTTGCTGTTGTCCTGGCGCATTGCCTTCATGGCGGTCGCCAGCGCGCGGTAGAATTCCTGCTGCCTCAGATTGATCCACATCAGGATATGGGCGAACGGACCGGTGGTGGGTGCCATGCCGTCATTGACGCCGATGCCGAGCGAACTCTGGGCGTGCGCGGCATTGGCGAAATGCATCATGGCAAAGGCAAGGGCCAACAGGCCGACTGCCAAACGCAGGGACGGTTTCGAACAGTTCCCGATCGGGTTCACCGGATCTATCCTTCTGGCTGACAGGTCAGTTCGAGTTTGGTGGCAAAGATCTTGCTCATGTCGGTGCCTGTCGGATCGTTGAAGAAGGCATCCGTCAGGGTCTTCTGGTTTTCCTTGATCGCTTCGTCCGGGTCCGGCCGGACGACCTTGCTCGTGCAGTTCGACGGCAGGCCCTCGACGGTGATGTTGGAATCCTCGGTGAAGTCGATCGCCGTGTAGAAGGTCGGATCGTAGACGCCGATGTCGATCGTGCCGGACAGCTTGATCGGCGCCTTCGGTTCGGATTCAAACAGGATGATCAACTGGTCGTTGTCGAAATTGGCCATCAGATGCGGCGGCGGCGTCATCGCCACGTCCTTGCCGTCCTGCGTGACGAGCTGGAAATAATTGAACTCGGCCAGCGAGGCATGGACGGTGTCGGCGACCTCCTTCAGCTCCTTGTCGTCAAGCTTCAGGTCGGAGTTCTTGTCGAACTCCATCATCACCGTGCTCGAAAACAGATCGTCGAAGCGCCACAGATGACGCAACGCTTTCACACTTTGGTGATCCGGGGACAGGACCACGTCGAGGCGCGCCTCGGCGAAGACGTGCGGATGCACCTCGGCCGGTCCTGTCGCGGCAAAGATCGCCGCCAAGGCCGAGGCCAGCATGATTGCGTGCCGTTTCAGATGCATTCGCGGTCGCGATTCCCTTGGCTTTCGAGAGCGTGGTCGAAGGTTACCAGAAAGGGGGCGAAATTGGGACTGCGGGCGCATGTCACCCAAAAGTGCGCGAGGCTTTGGATAGAGCCACGCATGCAGGAGAGCTCAAAAGCGTGCGGTATCCGGGCTGCTGGGGCAGGTCAGGCGCTCTCGCGCGTCCTGAACCACTGCACCAGGAAATCGACGAAAACGCGCACCTTCGCCGGAAGGTAACGGCGATGCGGATAGACGGCGAAGATGCCTCCGCCCGACAGGATGCGGTCGTCGAGCACCGCCACCAATTGGCCGCTCTTGAGGTCTGGGGCGGCGATGAAATCCGGCAGGATGCAAAATCCAAGCCCCGACAAGGCCGCGGCGCGCGCCGCCATCGGGCTGTTGACCTCGATCGGGCCGGAGACGGCGATGCTCACCGGATCGCCATTGTCGCCCTTGAAGGGCCAGTTGTTCAGTCCGCGGCCATTGGTGTCGACGATGCAGGGCATGTGGCTGAGATCCTGCGGTCGCGTCGGCATGCCATGCTTGGCGATCAGTTCTGGAGAGCCGCAGAGCTTGATCGAAAACGGCGCCAGCCGCCTGGCGATCAGCGACGAGTTCTCCAGCCGCGAGATGCGCACGGCAAGGTCGAAGCCTTCCTCGACCAGATCGACAAAGCGGTCGTCGAGCTGGATGTCGAGCACGATGTCGGGATACTGCTTAGCGAAGTCGATCAGCGACTGGCCGATCGGCGCGTCGGCGAAGGTGCGCGGCGCCGACAGCTTGATGCGGCCGCGCACGTCGCCGGAGGACTCGCGCACGGCGTCGGCCAGGCTATCGACCTCGCGCACGATTTCCGAGGCGCGGCGGTAGTAGGTGTGGCCGGCCTCGGTCATCGAGAACTGGCGCGTGGTGCGGTTCAGCAGCAGAGCGCCGAGCTCGTCCTCCAGCTCGCGCACATATTTCGACAGCAGCGCCTTGGAGCGGCCGATCTTGCGCGCCGCCGCCGAAAAGCCTTCGGCCTCGACGACGTCGATGAAGGCGCGCATGCGGGTCAGTGTGTCCATTGTTCAGGCTCTTTGTGCTGCGTCGAGAAGTTTTCGGCCGAGCCGTATCAGGGCAATGTCGCTGCCGGAAGGGCCAAGCAGCGACAGGCCGAACGGAGCGCCGGCGACCGAGCCGATCGGCAAGGTGATCTGCGGAAAGCCGGAGAGCCCGGCCAGGCATAGAAGATGGAGCGCGCGTTCGCGGTAGGCCTGGAATTGCTCCGGTGTGCTGTCGACATAGGGTGCCGGACCCGGCACCGTCGGCAGGACAAGGAAGCCGTCCTTGCCAAGCAAGGCGCTGAGTTCGCCGCGAAAGGTCAGCCGGCGCACCTTCTCGGCCTGTGCTGTCCGGTCGTCGACCGCACGGCCAAAGCCGAACCGTTCCTCGACGCCGGGCCCGAGCTCGCGCTCGCCGCTGGTGATCCATTCGCCATGCACTGTCCAGGCCTCCTTGGCCTGCAGGCGGCGAAAGCACCAGTAGAGTTCGTCCGGGGACGAGCTGAAGCGCGTCGCTGGCGTCGCCGGCGTGCCGAACACCGTGCCCACCAGCGCCTTCATTCCGGCATATTCGGCGGCCGCCGGCCGGGCGACCATCTCGTCCAGCCAGCCGAGCGCCAGCGGGCGGTCCAGGGAATGCTGGTGCGGATCGTGGCCAAGCAACAGCTTGCCGACAGTCTCATAGGTTTCGATGTCGTCGGCGAACCAGCCGAACGTGTCGAAACTCGGCGCCAGTTGCATGGTGCCGTCGAGGGAAATGCGGCCATGCGTGGTGCGCAGCCCGATCAGCCCGCAGAAACTCGCCGGCGCGCGGATCGAACCCCCGGTGTCTGACCCCGTGGCGATGTCGGCCAATCTGCCCGCCACCGCCGCCGCCGACCCCGACGACGAGCCTCCGGTGACACGGTCGGGAGCCGCGGGGTTCACCGGAAACGGAAAATGCGCGTTCTGGCCGAACAGAGCGAAGGCGAGTTCGTCGGTCTGCGTCTTGCCGATGAAGCGCGCACCGGCGTCGAGAATTGCCTGCACGGCCGGCGCCGTGCGCGAAGCGGCGTGGCCATTGGCGAATTTCTGCAAATTGCCGCAACCGGTGCGGTAGCCGGCAACGTCGTAAATATCCTTGACCGCCAGCCGCAGGCCGGCCAGGGGTCCAAGTTCGGCATGCGCCACCGGCATCTGGCGAAGGTCGAGAAAGGCGTTGAAAGGGCCGTGCGTGCCTGTCATCGTTCGATATCCGTATACGGTTGGCCAACATTGTTCGATGGCAGAAATTTTACAACCTGCGATAAGATTTTTATTGATTGTGAAATGCTTCGCTCTTATATCGCGCTTGCCCAAAGTCGCACGTGCCTGTGGGTGTCCGCCGATCCTCGAATGGTGAGGGAAATCGGTAAGGTAACTGGAGCTAACCCCTCCAGTCGGTTTAGCGGCCAACCGCCAGACCGAGGACACCTTGAAGCAACGACGGTGCGGGCCTTTCTGGTTCTCTGCCGGTTGTCCAAAGACCGGGGTTACTGAAGAGGCACACCTTCATTGCCGGCAGTGCGGAACGGGGTTCTCCCAATCCAAGCCAAGGCAGACAAAGCGAACCGAAGCCGGGCAAGGCTAAGGTTCATCGCCGCGAGACGGCGTTTCATGGTTCCGGGGTCTCCACCGGCTGGTTCCATGGATTTTCCGTCCCGCCTTTGTTTGACCGCGTGTTCGCGAGGCCGACAGCCCGCGCCCGCACCCTTGTGCGCGCCGAAAGGCGCGATGGAGAAACCCGATGGCCACACAGCGCATCCTCGACTTCCTCGCCACCCGACGTCCGTCCGGCCCCTGCCTCGTCGTCGACCTCGACGTCGTGCGCGACAATTTCCGCGCCTTCGAGAAGGCTCTGCCCGATTCCAGGATCTACTATGCGGTGAAAGCAAACCCGGCGCCGGAAATCCTGCGCCTGCTTGCTGCGATGGGCTCGTCCTTCGACACCGCTTCCGTTGCCGAAGTCGAGATGGCGATGGACGCCGGTGCGCCGGCGGACCGCATCTCCTTCGGCAACACCATCAAGAAGGAGCGTGACATTGCACGCGCCTACCAGCTCGGCATCCGGCTGTTCGCGGTCGATTGCGTCGAGGAAGTCGAGAAGATCGCGCGCGCTGCTCCAGGCTCCCGCGTGTTCTGCCGCGTGCTGACCGATGGCGAGGGCGCCGAGTGGCCGCTGTCGCGCAAGTTCGGCTGCGTGCCCGACATGGCCGTCGACGTGCTGCGCCATGCCAGGGGCCTCGGCCTCGACGCCCATGGCGTGTCGTTCCATGTCGGCTCGCAGCAGACCGACCTGACCGCGTGGGACCGTGCTCTGGCCGACGCCAAGAAGGTGTTCGCGACGCTCGCGGAAGAAGGCATCGTGCTCAAGATGGTCAATATGGGCGGCGGCTTCCCGACGCGCTATTTGCGTGACGTGCCGGCGGCCCAGGCCTATGGCCAGGCGATCTTCTCGGCGCTGCGCAAGCACTTCGGCAACGCCATTCCCGAGACGATCATCGAGCCGGGTCGCGGCATGGTCGGCAATGCCGGCGTCATCAAGTCGGAAGTCGTGCTGATCTCGAAGAAGGCCGACAACGACAATGTGCGCTGGGTGTTCCTCGACATCGGCAAGTTCGGTGGTCTGGCCGAGACGATGGACGAGGCGATCCGCTATCCCCTCGTCACCCGCCATGACGGCAGCGAGACCGCGCCTTGCGTGCTCGCCGGCCCGACCTGCGATTCGGCCGACGTGATGTACGAGAAGACGCCCTATCCGCTGCCCTTGTCGCTGACCATCGGCGACGAGGTGCTGATTGAAGGCACCGGCGCCTACACGACCACCTACTCGGCGGTCGCCTTCAACGGCTTCGAGCCTCTCCGATCCTACGTGATCTGACGGCTCATTAGAGCTGTTCAGATCATCCCAGGTGGGCGCCCGTCGCCCACTTGGGCTCGCCTGTGGAACATATCTCCGCTCGTGAAGGGATCGCGGAAATGGAAATGTCAGTCGAATTCGTAGCTCATGCGCCGGCCTTCGCCATGGTCGCCGAAACCGCTGCCGACGTGGCGGCGCGCGAAGCCTTGCTCGATCGCGCCATGGGGCCGAAGCGCAAGACCAAATCATCGGAGAAGCTGCGCCGCGGCCGCCGGCCCTCGGAGGGGCTTGCCTTCGTCGCACGCGATGCCTCGGGCGGCGTGGCCGGCACCGTGCGGCTATGGGATGTCACGCTGGGCGAGGGCGGTCCGCCAGCGCTGCTGCTTGGCCCGCTCGCCGTCGACCCGTCGCTCGAGAGTGCCGGCATCGGCTCGGCGCTGATGCGGCATGCCATCGCGGAAGCCGCGCGCCTCGGCCACGCTGCGATCCTGCTGGTTGGAGACGAGCCTTACTATGGCCGCTTCGGCTTTTCGGCCGCCAGGACCGGGGCGCTCGCCATGCCGGGGCCTTACGAACGGCACCGTCTGCTGGCCTTGGAACTGGTGGAGGGCGTGCTTGACGGCGCCAGGGGCACGCTGAAGGCGTCCGGCCGCAAGCTCAAGGCACAGGCGCCGACCTTGGCCGCATGAGGCCTTAAGCGCGACTGCCCTTCAAACGAAACGCCGCCTGAAAAGGCGGCGTTTCGTTTACCTCGAAATCGCTTCTGGCGGCCGCGCCTGTCAACCGATCAACTGGCTCAGCGCCATGGCGACGGTCATGTCGCCTTCGACCTTTATCTTGCCGGTCATGAACGCCATGGTCGGGTTCAGGTCGCCCGCGATCAGCGAATCCAGATCGTCGAGCGACAGCTTGATGGTGCAGTCGGCGGGAGCGTCCGTGGTCGAGACGGCCGCGCCGTCGATGACGATGACGCCGTCGCTGCCGGTGTCGAACTTCACGGAACGGTCGAAGCCGCTGCTGGCCACGCGCGACTTGATCTTCTCGGCTATATCCTGAACGCTCACGCTGTTCTCCCTGTCTGGTTGCATCTGTCACGCTACGCACTTCGGTCCAGCCGAAGTTCATGCGGCATCACTGGCGATCATGATCGCTGCCGCATATAGCTTCGGATTGACGTTTACGTCAACGCGAATTGCAGGGATTGGCCCCAACGCCGGCTGCTCTAGGGCCACCGGCACCGGGCCGATGGCTTAGTGCGCGCTGACCGGCTTGGGAGTCTCGGTCGCCTGGGTGCTGGCATCCTGCCGCCGACGCAGCCAGTTGTCGCGGATCTCATCCTTGCTCAGGAAATTGACCTGGTCGATCAGGACCTCATGGACCAGGGTTGCGCCGACCCGGGTGTTGATCGTGTCGCGGATCGCGGCGCGAAAGGCATCGAGGTCGAGCGTCGCCTTCTTGGTGAAGTCGATCTGGGGGTTGGCGTAGAGGTAGGTGTAGACCTGGTCGGTGATGAGCGCCTCGGCCGGGATCGACAGCTTCTTTATCTGCTCCGGCTCGACGGTGTAGACGAGCTTGGCCAGAAAATAGCCGTCGATCTTGGAGTCGTGGATCAGCGGCACCGAAATGATGTCGGTCTTGACGTAGTCCAGCCCGCCCAGCATCGGCTTGGGTTTCTCACCGACGCCCTGTTCACCGGCGGCCTGGAACGAATAGAACACCGCGCCGAGCGTGGCGGCGCAGATCCAGACCGCTATGGCGATGACCTTGATCATTTTGAACGCGAGCTCGGCATTGCCGCGCTCTAACCTTTCATCCTGCCGAACTCGCCGGCGGAGTAGGTGCCGTCGGTCTCGGCGCGCTGGATGGCACTGCGCAGCAGGCTGGCGACCTCGTTGACGGCGCTCAGATGCGCCAGGATAGCGGCTTCGTTCTTCGCCAGCTTCTGGCGCAGCCGGGTCAGGCCCTCGCGGTGCTGCTCGAGGAATTCGGCTTCGCTGCCGCCCTTCATGGCCCGGGTCA
Source organism: Mesorhizobium sp. BR1-1-4 (assembly GCF_020165375.1). Taxonomy (NCBI): domain Bacteria; kingdom Pseudomonadati; phylum Pseudomonadota; class Alphaproteobacteria; order Hyphomicrobiales; family Phyllobacteriaceae; genus Mesorhizobium; species Mesorhizobium sp. BR1-1-4. The sequence goes on from NZ_JAIUIB010000007.1 coordinate 280,933, forward strand.
GCTCGTAGAGATAGCGGCTCTTGCGGGCGTTCGACGCCTTGAGGTCATAGCTTGTATCGCTGCGGATGCCGGCGGTCTCTTCCTCGACCACCTCCTCGATGCGGCCGATGATGGCGGCAAGGTTTCCAGGCCGCGCGAAAGGAGTCGGTGCGTCCGACGCGGTGGTGCGCGCGGGCAGCTTGGCGGTGAATTCCGAAGAGTCGGCCATGTGTTTCCCAGTCCTAGATCTTGATGTCTGTTTTTTTGGTTGTCTCGTCGCCGGTCATCGACTTGGCGGCTTTGCGCTGCAGCTCCTGGACGAGCGACGTGGACAGACGGGTCTGCTGATCGATCTCGGTTTTTTCCGGCCCATTCGAGACCGGGCCGATCGGAATCTTGCGCTTGCCGTCCATGTAGTGGTCGGCGAGCAGCGACTTGGCGATGCCGATGCCGCCGCGGTCAGCCATGACGTCGGCGACACGCTCGGCGAGCTGCGATTTCCACATGTCGCCTGCGAGACCCGTGCCATAGACGCCCTCGGTGTCCTTGGGCAGCATGTTCTGGATGAAGGTCTGCAGGACCATCGCCTCGAACTTCTTGAACTTCTTGGTCGGGTCGGCTGTTGCGGCGGCCTTGTCCGCCGTCGCGCGCGACAGGATCGAGCCGGCATCGAGCGAAGCCGCGGTGTCGACCGAAAACGTGCCGGCGACGCTGCCGGCGCGCTTGGTCAGCGCGGCGCGGGCAGCCTCGATATCCATCGGATCGGCAGCTCGGACGACATCCATCACGATGTCGCTGGGTGGAGAAATCGCCAAGAAGGTCCGCCTTTTGCCGGGTTTCCTTAGCCAGGACCATGCCTCAACAAGCTTGTGGCAGGCTTGCGGGGAGGCGGGCTTGATCTGGTTTCTCCGGGTCCAAGCCGCCTAGCCACCTTCCGTCAGGAAGCAGGAAGGCCAGCTCTCGACAGCATTTCGAGGAATCTCGCGTGATGATGATCCTTCACATAGCGAGGCACAAAGCCGGGGCAGACATTGCCCAGGTTGAGATGAGGAAGTTGTGACAGGCAATGGTGTATGGCCCTAGAGGCTTCTTCGTTGTTTCCGGTCGCCGACGCCGACGCGGCCCAGTAAAGGGCGCCGCGAACAAATCCCGGCTTTGTCCTGACCACCCTGCGGGCGACTTCGAGCGCCCGCCGATCGTCGCCGCCCGCAAACAGTGCGACAACCAAGCCATGATGACGCCAGAAATCGATGACGTCATGCGTTCCGAGCCGGATTGCCTCGTTCGCCTCACGCACTGCTTCGTTTACCTCTCCGCGCAATGCCAACAGCATCGAAATGTCGCCGTGGCCGGTCGGATAGCTTGGATTGAGACTGATCGCGTGCTGGCATTCGGCGATCGCTTCGTCGATGCGGCCACAGCTTTCGAGCGCGAATGACAGGATGCAGCGGGCAATTTCGTCGTCAGGCACCGCCCGTACCGACGCCGCCGCAAGCTCGACCGCCCGCTCGATCTGGCCCGGCTCCCTGGGTAACGAGCCGAACGCCACGCCCATTGAAATTATGATCGAGAGCGTCCGCTTCGCACGCGCGTTGTCGGCGCCTATGGAGACAGCTTTCTCGGCAAGTTCTAGCCCGATCAAAAGCGAGTCCCGGGTCATCTCAAAATACTTCATCAAAGCTTCGTTCACCAACCTGCGCACTTCGGGGGGACCAGGCGGGCTCTTGTCGCGGACTTTCCAGTTGGTCAGTTGAAGGTCGAGGATCACGGCCAAGACAACAGACTGTGCGATCCTGTCCTGGAATTCGAGCGCATTCTCGGACTGCCCGTCGAACTTCTGGGCCCACACGTTGTGGCCGCCAGCGGCATCGACAAGCTGGATGTTCACCCTCAGCCCATTGCCCGATCTTTGGACGCTGCCGCTAAGCACGTATCGCGCACGGAGCGTTCCCGGGATCTTGGTTCCTTCGGCACCACTTTTCTCCGCAGGCGGCTGTGCGGAGAGCACGACATAATCGGCCACCTCGGAAAGAGCCGTGGTGATGTCCTGCATGAGCCCCTTGGAGAAAAAGTCGTCGCCTTGCTTTCCGGTCAGATTGATGAAGTCGGCAACGCTGATCGATGGGCGCCCGTGGCGCTGGTTGGCTGGAACAGTATTTGCCGACTGTGTATTCGACGCCGTATCGGTAGACAGCATGGATTGCCAAAGCGCTCGCGTTTCCGGGCCGACCTCGACCCCGAACTCTTTCTTCAACATGCTTCTGCAAACTTCGTATGTCCTGATCGCCCTGTCGCGTTGACCCGACGCGAGCAGTAATTCCATCTTGAGCCGATAGGACTCTTCCCGCGTCGGTTCCATGACGAGAACGCGATCGACCAGTATGATTCCGGTTTCCGTGTCAACGAGACGGGCCAATTTTTCGAAAGCTTCAAGTGCGCGGCTCAGCAATCTGTCGCGTTCGGATGTGACCCAGCCATCGAACCCATCGCTTCCCAGATAAAACCCGTCGAGGAACGGCCCGTTGTAGTTCGCCAGAGCCTTTTCGAGTTCCGGCACAGAACGGGCCGTGAGGCCTGCTTCGAACTCGTCCACGTCAACCCGAACCGCGTCTGGCGTGAGGCCAATCGATTCCCCGCGGGAATGGATAAGATTCACGCCTGCCCGCGATAAATCCCGGCGCAGAATACTGAGGGTTTGCCTCAGACTGTTGCGGGAGTGTTCGCTATCGCTGTCACTCCAGAATAGATCAGCCAGCCTCTCCCGTGTCGCTGCCATGCCTGGAGACCGGGACAGATAAGCGATGATCGCAGGCCCTCGTTTTCCTGTCAGCCGGAGCGAATCCGCCATGGCATTTTCGATCCTGAAACCACCGAAGAGTGAGATTCTATTTGTCTCGTCCTTATCTTCATTTTGCATTTGCTCTCCCCGCCTGACGAAATTCTAACTCAAAACTAACGCTTCGCAAACAGTAGCGGCCCACCCTCAAGCGCTGCCGTGATGCAGGATTGTCTAGGTCCGGCGAGTTAGGGGGCCGAGTCATCAAGAACTTGGCTTGAGGGGTGCCGGGTGTCTGAGACCAGAGCCAATTTGCTGCTGCTGTTGGCGGCCGCTATATGGGGCCTCGCCTGGCCCGAACCCTTCCGTAGTGCAGTGCTCGCCAGCCGGTTGCCGGCAATGCTAGCGACAACCGTAGCCCTCGGGGGGACCTTCCCGCGGGTCTGGTTGGGCGAGTCCTTCGCGGCGCTCGCCATGCAACTGAGTTTGCTGGGCTGTTACCTTCTATGGACCAAGGCGGATCTGCTGCTGCTCGGCGCGCGGAGCAAGGTTCTTCGCGAGATTTCCACATGTTGAAAAGTAACTGTTTGAGAATGCCCGTCTTGAGGTGGAGAATGACATGTTGGGTAGTATGCATCGGGGCGTAGGTGCCCTGTCCGTAGCGGCCTCTTTTCGCGAGCAGGCGTGCGCGATATGCAGGGGTACCCTGATATCGGGGACAGAGCGGTCAGCCGAAGGGCCAGCAAAGCGTGCCGGCCTATTTTTGGCGCTGGTAGGGACACTTGGAGCTTCGGTGGTTTGGGCGCCGCAGGCCTGGGCGGCCAACGTCGATGTTGCCGTAGTATTCGCTGTCGATTTCTCATCCTCGGTCGATCCAAAGGTCGCCGATCTACAGCGCGAAGGTCATGCTGCGGCACTTACTTCTCCAGAGATCATCGCCGCCATCGCGCGCAATTACGTCGGCTGCATCAGCGTTGCCTACTTTGAGTGGTCAAGTCCCGGACACTCACGCGTCGTGCTGCCGTGGACAAACATCTGCGGGCTGGAAGAAGCCAGAGCGGCCGCATCGGTGATCAGCAAGAAAGGAGATACCGGCTTCGCCCGTCGGGGGCGGAGCGGAACGTCCGTATCGTCGGCTATTGATGTCGGTGCCCTTCTGCTCGACCAGTTTCCGGGAACGGCAGCAAAGAAAGTAATCGACATCTCAGCCAACGGCGAGAATAATGATGGGCTTCCTGTTCAGCCGAGCAGGCTGAACGCCGTTGCCAAGGGGTATACAATCAACGCGATTGCCATTCCAACGCAGGATGAGGATCCCGATCAACCGTTGGCATCCTATTTTGCCAAATCGGTCATTGGCGGCTCCCAAGCCTTCGTTATAACGCCGAAGGGACCGAGTGACTATGTGATGGCCCTTCGCCGCAAGCTGGTTACGGAAGTAAGCATGGACGTTAGCCGGCAGGCGGATGGACTCTCTACGCAACATTGATGAGTTCGGGCAACGTTCCGGCTCCGCCAATTACTCCTGTCTCCGCTTCTGCGCGATCAGGTCCAGCCGCTCGCGGTCTGATCTCTCGCGCTCGTCGCGGTTGCGCAGGTCCCTGTAGGCGCGCTCGACCATGTTCGTGCGGGCGGTTGCCGCGGCGATGAGGGCGGCTTCTTGTCTCGCGCCTTCCAGGCTCTCCTCCTGGCGCACGACGGCCTGGGCGATGCGGCGATGATAGAGATCGGGGAACAGGCTAGAGAGGGAATTGTCCTGGTCGAAATGGCCGATCAATTCGCGGGCCTCGGTCTCGGCGGCGCTTGCCGCGGCGACGAAGGTGGCGTGGCGGGTTTCGTGCAGGGCTTTCAGCTGTCCCTGCACCTTGACCAGTTTCCTCAGACGATCCTTGCGCGTGCTCATGTCACCTCGCCAGCGTGAGGTCGACGAAGCCGTCGACGAACAGCGACAGCATGGTGCCGGCGGCGAAATAGAAGATCAGCATGCCGCCGGCCATGACGAAGGGCTGCGAGATGAAATAAATCGGGATCTGCGGCGTCAGCTTGTTGACGAAGCCGATCGTCAGATTGACGAGAATGGCATAGGCGACGAACGGGCTGCCGAGGCGGATGACCAGGAAGAAAGTGTCCGACACGGTGTCGGTGATGTCGACCAGCGCCGCCTGCGGGTTGAAGAAGACGTTGACCGGCGCGACCGTGTAGGACGCCACGAGGGCGCGGACGATCTCGTGATCGAAGTCGAAGACGAACAGCATCAGCAGCGCCGAGAACGAAATGATGGCGGCAAGGGCTGCCTGCGGCTCCGGTTCCTCGATCGCCGGTCCGCCGGAACCGCCATAGCCGATCAGCATGGCGATGGCCGAGCCCATGAAGCGAAGCGCCTCCATGTAGAGCCTGGTCATGGCGCCGATCAGCCCGCCGACCAGCAACTCCGAGATGATCATCGGCACCAGGATCTGCGGACGCGGATCAACGAAGGGAAAGATCTTGTCCCACAGGAAGGCAAGCAGGCCGCCGGTGGCGGCGATCGCGACGAACAGCCTGACCTGGACCGGGACGCGGGCGCTGGACAGGCCAGGCATCAGCATGAAACAGGCGCCGATGCGGCAGAAGGCGAGGAACGCCGCGATGACGACGGCCTGCGAGAGAACGCTCACGATATGGTCCCGAGCACCCTGATCTCGACGCCCTTGGCGATTTCGACATGGGAGAGCACCGGCAGCGTGGTGAACAGGCGCTCGATGATCATGCGCACATAGGGGCGGGCGTCGGGCGCGGTGACGAGGACAAAACGCTCGCCGGCTTCGAGGTGTTTCTTGATCGCCTTGGTGGCGTCCTGGCCGAATTCCTCCAACTGGCGCGGATCGATGTCGAATTCGCGCACCTCGCCCTTGGCGTCGCGCTTGAGGCTCTGGTGGAAGGCAAGGTCCCAGCGGTTGCCGAGGCGCAGCACCTTGAGCACGCCGCCTTCGGAGAGGTCGCCGCAGATCTGCTGGGCCATGCGGATGCGCACATGTTCGACGATCTGCTCGGTGCGGCGCACATGCGGCGCGATCTCGGCGATGGCTTCGATGATGAGATGCAGGTTGCGGATCGAGACGCGTTCGGCAAGCAGCAGCTTGAGCACCGCCTGCAGGCCGGGATAGGAGATGTGGGTGGTGCAGATCTCGTCGGCGAGCTTACGGTATTCCTGGTCCTGGCGTTCGAGCAGCGCCTTCATGTCCTTGTAGGACAGGAGCTGCGGCAGGTTGTTGCGGATGACTTCCGAGAGATGGGTGAGCAGCACCGACATGTTGTCGGCGAAGGTGAAGTTCTCGCGCTTCAGATCCTCGGCGAAGGTCTCCATGACGGAGTAGGCGCGCATGCCGAAGGCGGGCTCGCGAATCTCCTCGCCGGGGATTTCGGGTATGTCGCGGTTGCCGAGCAGCACCATGATCTCGCCGACGCGCATCGAATATTCGGCGACCACGGTGCCGTGCACCTTGATCTGATAGCTTTTCGGTGGGATGGCGAAGTCATCGGCGACGCGCACTTCCGGCACGACGAAGCCATACTGCTGGGCGAATTTCTTGCGCATCTTGGACATGCGGAAGACCAGTTCCTGATGCGAGACCAGGAGCCGGGTGGAAAGCTGCTTGCCGATCAGCAGTTCGATCTCGGCGGTGGCGAGCGAGGCCTTGACCGAGTTCTTTTCTTCCTCGGCCTTGCTCGCTTTTTCCTGGCTCTTCAGCGCCTCGGCCTCGGCGACGGCCCGGTTGTGGCGCATTGGAATGACATAGCCGAGGCCGGCCATGCCGGCGGCGAGCGCGAAGAACGGGAACAGTGGCAGGCCGGGCATCAGGCCGAGCAGCACCAGCAGTGCGGCCGCAACGTAGAGCGCGCGCGGATGGGCGCCGAGCTGGCCGAACACGGCCTGGTTGGTCGAGCCGCGCGTGCCGCCCTTGGAGACCAGCAGGCCGGCGGCGAGCGAGACGATGAGCGCCGGGATCTGAGTGACGAGACCGTCGCCGACCGACAGCTTGATGAACACGTCGGCGGCCTCGCCCATGCCCATGCCGTGCCTGATGTAGCCGATGGCGATGCCGCCGACGATGTTGATGGCGGTGATGATGAGGCCAGCGATGGCGTCGCCGCGGACGAATTTCGAGGCGCCGTCCATCGAACCGAAGAAGGAGGATTCCTCTTCCAGTTCGCGGCGGCGCAGTTGCGCGGTCTTGTCGTCGATCATGCCGGCGGAGAGGTCGGCGTCGATCGACATCTGCTTGCCGGGGATGGCGTCGAGGGTGAAGCGCGCACCGACCTCGGCGATACGGGTGGCGCCCTTGGTGATGACGATGAAGTTCACCACGATCAGGATCATGAAGACGATCAGGCCGATGACGAAATCGCTGGCCATCACCAGCTTGGAGAAGCCGGCGATGACATAGCCGGCGGCGTGCGTGCCCTCATTGCCGTGCGACAGGATCATGCGCGTGGTGGCGATGTTGAGCGACAGGCGCAGCATGGTGGCAATGAGCAGCACGGTCGGGAAGGACGAGAAATCGAGCGGCCGCTGGATCCACAGCGCCACCATCAGGATCAGCACCGAAAGCGCGATCGAGAAGGCAAGCCCGATGTCGATGAGAAAGGCCGGGATCGGCAGGAACAGCACGGCCAGGATGACGACGATGCCGAGCGCGAAGAAGACGTCGCGGCCGTTCTTGGCCACCGCGCCGGGCTGGATGCTTTCGCTGATCGCCATTCTCGTCCTCGAAACCCTGGGCTGCCGAGCATGCGACAGCCCGGCGAGGGTAGCTGGCCAAGCTTGCGCGAGGGTGGGAGAGTGACGGAATCGACTCTCTCGCGAAGGACACCTCATGCTGCTGATCATCGGTACGATCCGCCTGCCGCCCGACAGGCTCGACGAGGCAAGGCCGGTGATGGAGCGCATGGTTCGCGCCAGCCGCGCCGAGGACGGCTGCCTTGAATATTCCTATGCGCAGGATGTGCTTGATCCCGGTTTGATCCGGATCACCGAGGTGTGGCGCGCCAGACCGGCCCTGGATGCGCATTTCCGCTCGCCGCATCTTGCCGACTGGCGCGCGAGCTGGCCGGGGCTCGGCATCGGCGAGCGCAATCTCGTGCTCTACGAGGCCGGCGAAGCCATGCCGACCTGAGCGGTCCGGCGCCCGGATCCTTGCCGCGCTCCGGCTCGGTGGACGCATTGTGCTGAAAGGGCACGGTTAGTTCGCAACTGGCGGGCGGCCCCGTCGGCCCAAAGCGGGAAAGGCCGGATCGGGCGGTTTCGCGGCCATAATGGCGCCTTTGATGTCGGCATTGTGGTTGTCACGACGTGCCGCCCGGCGTATCAGGCGGGTCTTCCTTTGCCTTGATATCGGCGAGCCGCCCCGGTGCTTTCCAGAAACCAACCCCAAGTCTACGCCCGCCGGCTGCGCGCGGTTCTTTTGAGGTCAGTCCCTCTGCTGGAGGCGCGCGGTATCGCCGTCGTCATGCTGGCGGGCGTTATCGGCGTCATGGCTGGCATACTGGTCACCGCGATGAGCCAGATCGTACAGGACCTGCACGGGCTGCTGTTCGGCGTCCAGCCCGGCGGGCGCCTGTCTGGCATGTTCTCGCTCGCCAATCCGATACAGGCGCTGATCCCGGCGATCGGCGGTATCCTGCTCGGGATATCGGTGGTCTGGCTGAGGCTCCGGAAATTCCGCACGCCGGTCGATCCGATCGAGGCCAACGCGCTCTATGGCGGGCGCATGTCTCTGACCGATACCTTCATCATCGTCGTGCAGACGATGATTTCCAGCGGCTTCGGCGCTTCGGTCGGTCTGGAGGCGGGCTACACGCAGGTCGGCTCAGGCGTCGCCTCACGGCTGGCGCGCGCTTTCCGGTTGCGCCGCAACGACGTCCGCATCCTGGTTGGCTGTGGTGCCGCCGGCGCCATATCGGCCGCCTTCGACGCGCCGCTGACGGGCGCCTTCTACGGTTTCGAACTGGTCATCGGCATCTACTCGGTCGCCAATGTCGCCCCTGTCATGACGGCCGCGATCTCGGCGTCGCTGACGGCGGAAGTGTTCGGCGGCGTGCCCTTTCCGCTCGAGCTTTCAGGGTTGCCGCAACTCACCGCCAGCCAATATGTGCCTTTCCTGTTGCTCGGCCTGCTTGGCGGTGCTGCCTCGATCGCCATCATGCAACTCGTGACGTTGATCGAGCGTGGGTTCAACCGCCTGTCGGTCGACGCCTCGCTGCGCCCCGTCATCGGTGGTGTGCTGGTCGGCCTCCTCGGCCTGATCACGCCGCAGGTCCTGTCCAGCGGCCACGGCGCGCTGCATCGCGAGTTCGCCATGAATTACGGGCTGGCGGTGGTGGCCAGCGTCTTCGTGCTGAAGCTGGCGGCGTCGGCGATCTCACTGGGTTCGGGCTTTCGCGGCGGATTGTTCTTCGCCTCGCTGTTCCTTGGTGCGCTACTAGGCAAGTCGTTCGCCGGTGTCATGGCGCTCGTGTCGCCGGCGACCGGTATCGACCCCTCCGTCGCCGCCGTTGTCGGCATGACGTCGCTTGCCGTCGGCGTCGTCGGCGGGCCTCTGACCATGACCTTCCTGGCGCTGGAATCGACCCGCGACCTGACGCTCACCGGCGTGGTGCTGGCCGCCTCGATCATGGCGGCGATCCTGGTGCGCGAGACCTTCGGTTATTCGTTCTCGACCTGGCGCTTCCACCTGCGCGGCGAGACGATCCGCAGCGCCCACGATGTCGGCTGGATGCGCAGCCTGACCGTCGGCTCGATGATGCGCGAGGACATCAAGACCGTCGATGCGTCGACGACGCTGGCCGCCTTCCGCAAGGAATTCCCGCTGGGTTCGGCCCAGCGCGTGATCGCCGTCGACCCGGGGGATGAGTATGTCGGCGTGCTGATCGTGGCCGAACTGCATAGCGATCCCTCCGGGGGCGAGGTGCCGGTGCGCGACCTTGCCCAGTACAAGGATGCCGTCCTGGTGCCCAGCATGAACGTGCAGGCCGCCGCCGAGACCTTCCAGCGCGCCGGCGCCGAGGAACTGGCCGTGGTCGAGGACTTCGCCGACCACATCGTGCTCGGGCTGCTGACCGAGGGCCATTTGATGCGGCGCTATGCCGAGGAACTCGAAAAGGCCCGCCGGGACCTGTCGGGAGAGGGGTAGGCGCCGCGAACCTTTGAATTCGTCAGTGCTCGATCGGCCCCTTGGCCATCACCAACGCGGTGCCGGCGGTCGTCGGGCGCTCGATGACGCGGCGCACGCGCGGCGGCTCGTTGCCCGAGTGCAGCGCCCGCAAGCGCTCGCCGACCATGGCGTCGGCTTGGGTGATGCGACCGTTATGCCTGACATATTCGAGCCAGGTCGGCGTGTGGTAGTGCTCGATCCAGATCGACGGATTTTCGAGATCGCGCGCCAGTGTCCAGTTGCGGGCGCCGTCGCGACGGCGGATGCGGCCGCGCTCGGCCATGGTGGCGAGGAATTCCGCCTCGTCCTCGTGCCGGATGATGTATTCGATCATAATGGCGATCGGACCGCTGCGCGGCTTCAGGTCAAGTGCCAGGTGCGGCTCCTTGAAGCGGTTGAGCGGGTCGAGGTTGAGCACCTGCTGTTGCGGCAGCGGCAGCACGAGGCCGATGGCGCCCCCGGCCAGCATGGCGATGGCCGCGGCGATCAGCGCCGTCTCGGCGCCATGCGCGTCGGCGACGACACCCCAGATCCAGCTGCCCAGTGCTATGCCGCCGAAGGTTGCGGTCTGGTAGACCGACAGAACCCGGCCGACCACCCAGCGCGGTGTCGCCATCTGCACGGTGACGTTGAAATGCGAGAGCGCGATCACCCAGCAGGCACCGCCGACCAGCAGGCCGAGCGAGGTCTGCCAGGCATGCTGGCTGACGGCGGCGTTGAAGGCGCAGGCCGCAAAGCCGGCGAAGGCACAGCGCACCATCGTCTCGCTGGAGAGCAGCTGCCGCAGCCGCACGCTGATCAGCGCCCCGCCGACGGCGCCGATGCCGAAGGCGCCCAGCATGATGCCGTAGGTCAGCGCATCGCCCTTGACCACATCGCGCGCCACCAGCGGCAGCAGCGCCAGCACCGCGCCGGCGCTGAAGCCAAAGGCGGCGCCCCTGACCAGCACCTTGCCGATATTCGGCGACATGGCGACGTAGCGCAGGCCGGCGCCCATGGCGGCCCCCAATGACTCGCGCGGCAAGGTCGAGGCCGGTAGATCCGGCTTCCAGCGTGCCAGCACGACGATAAGCCCGACATAGCTCACCGCGTTCGCCGCGAAGGCCGCGGCCGCGCCGGCGGCCGCGACGATGATGCCACCGATTGCCGGGCCGACGCTGCGTGTCAGGTTGAAGCCCATGGAATTCAGCGCCACGGCGGCAGGCACCTTGTTGCGCGGAACGATGTCGCCGACGGAGGCCTGCCATGACGGGCTGTTGAGTGCCGTGCCGCTGTCGATCAGGAAGGTAAAGGCCAGCAGCGTCCACGGCGTGATCAGGTCCAAATAGGTGAACGCGGTCAAAAGCACCGAAACGACCAGCATGAAGGTCTGGGCGACCAGCATCACCTTGCGGCGGTCGAAGCTATCGGCGATGGCGCCGGCGACAAGCGCGAACAGCATGATCGGCAAGGTGGTCGAGGCCTGGACCAGGGCGACCTGATAGGGCGAGGTGGCGATGGTGGTCATCATCCAGGCGGCGCCGACGCCCTGGATCAAGCCGCCGAAATTGGAGACGAGGCTCGCGCCCCATACGGCCCGGAAGATGCCATGCCGGAACGGCGCCAGCGCCGAGACGCTTTCGCTATCCGGCTTCTCGTCAATCATGGATGGGTTCCTGCCACGGCGCGCTGATCCTTGCGGGAATCCGTTTCCCCGCATGATTTGCCGAAACTATGGCATCGCGGCGCAAAGGGCGAATGCCTTGCAGGGAAGATCATGGTCCAACAAGGGGATAGCGAAGGGCCACACGCTGGCGCCGCCACCGCAAACCGTCGCGCCCTGAATGGCACTCCACAGCATGTCGCGGCGAACCGGATTCGCCCGACCTGCTGTAAGCTTCTGATTCTATGCACGTCGTTGTTCCGGAACCGGGAACCACTTCCGGGCGACATGCATTAGCCGCAACCCGGACGCCTGCTAGCTGCGTTCCATCCCGGCGCAAATCTGGGCGGAAGCGTCGAGCACCCTTGCTGGAAATCGCTCAGAAACCGTTCTGGATGCGCTCGAAGATGACATTGGTGAAGGCCGATATCTGGCCGCCGATGAAGGGACCCGTAAGCGCCACCACCAGCATGATGGCGACGATCTTGGGCACGAAGGTCAAGGTGATTTCCTGGACCTGTGTCAACGCCTGGATCAAGGCGATGCCAATGCCGACCGCCATGGCGACCAGGACCACCGGAGCGGATGCGGTCAGCACCGTCCACACCGCATACTGGACGATGTCGAGTGCGTCGGCCTCATTCATGTCGGCGGTTGGCCTAGCTCGCCGGCTTGATCGACACGCCCGCGCCGACAGGGACCGTGGTGCCATCCTGCAACACCGCGATCAGTCCGTTGCTGCCAAGCGTCACCGACGCCACCGTGCCCGTTGTCTTGCCATCGGCCGAGGTGATGTTGCGGCCTATGAGAGCGTCGGCCTGCGACAGCGCCGAGGACTGCATGATCTGGTCGAGCTTGGTGTTGGTCTGCACCGATTGCTCGACCTGGGAGAAGGTGGCGAGCTGGGCGACATACGCCGTCGAATCCATCGGTTTGGTCGGATCCTGGTTCTTCATCTCAGCGATCAGAAGCTTCAGGAAGGACTGATAGTCTACCGCCGTCTTCGAGGTCGACGTGGTGGCCTGGTTGGCGCCAACCGGCACCGTCGTCGTCATGTCCACGGTCATCAGTATCGTGCTCCCACGGCCAGCGGGCGCGCGGCGCCCGGAACATCGTCATTGCCGCCAAGCGCGCGGCGTTCGAGAGGATAAAGCGAACGGATCGCCTTCAAGGCCTCGTAGATGTGATCCTCGCCGACCATGCGGTCGACCTGTTTCAGCGCGCTGCCGATCTCGGCGTCTTCGAAACTTGCAATGAGCAGTGGCAGCGAGCGGCGGAACATCTCGCGCGCTTCGTCGGCGCCAGCGGGGTTTATCAGCATGACCTGCACGATGAAATAGAGCTGCCGCAATGGCGTCGACGCGTCGTCTGCTTGGATCACATGGCTCTCGAGCAGGAACTGCACGTCGTTCATCAGCTCGATGGTGACCTTGCGGTCGACGCGGATGACCGCGCCGTTGATGTAGATCTTCTCATTGGGCTTCAGCGATAACTTCAACGTGTTGGTCATTGAATGCCGTCGCGGATGATCTGGGATACTTCGATCAGCCCCTCGAAATTGTCGGTGCGGCCCTGGCGGATGTCCTCGGCCTCGCGCAGCAGCCACAGGCCGATGGAGATCAGGTTGGCGCGCAACTCCTTGGGGAGCGCATTGTCGCTGGAACCGAGATCCTCGACGAAGGTGGTCCAGACGCGATTGGTGAAATGCAGCGCCTCGACCGCCTCCATCGAATGCTGGCCTGCCGCGGCGGCGGCCGACAGCATGTCGATCGAGCGGGTCAGGAGGTCCCGCTCGCGGTCCTTGGCGTCCGCGACGGAGGTGCTCTGAACGTCGGCGTAGGAGAATTGGTACATCGGTGGCTCTACCGTTCCGCTGGAGGTGTCAGGTCAGGTAATTCAACAGGCTGAGCTGCTGCAGGCGCGCCGTCAGGGCGAAAGACGTCTCGATATGCTGCGTCAGATTGGCGACGCGGGTCGCCGCTTCCGCCGGATCGACTGCCTCGAGATCCAGAATGTGCCGTTCGAACAGGTCGATCTGCGTCTTCATGCGGTCGCTGGCATCGGAGACGCGCTTCTGCACGATGCCGGTCTGGGATTGGACCTGGGCGATGCCGCTCAGCGCCTCGCCGACCAATTTCTGCGAGTGGTCGATGATGGTGTCCTTCGCCGCCTGGCTGATGTTGGTGGACATCAGGCTGGAGACCAAGGCCGCCGCCATGGCGAGCTTCCTGATGCCGTCGCTGTTGGCCCCGGTCGAGGTCTCGGTGGTTTCGTTGAGCGCGATGCGGCTGACGATCTGCTGGTCGGTCGCGTTCGACATGTTGGTCTGCCAGCCCGCGCCGAGGAACTGCGGCGTGACATCGTTGGTGATGAAATCGTCCATCTGGGCCGCGGTGATGTTGGCCGCGGCCGGATCACTGGGCGGGAAGCCGAACTTGGCGACGAAGGAGGCGTCAAAGGCAGCCTTGGCGGGAGAGCCGGCGGCCGTGAAATCGTTGATCGGCTTGACGTCGGTGTTGGTGCCAGCGAACAGATATTCGCCGTTGACGCTGGTGTTGAGGATCGACGTAAGCTGCTGGATCGTTGTCTGGCCGGTCGATTGGGTCAGGCTGTCGGAGTTGTCGCCCGACGACGCGGTGGTCAGGCTGGACAGGAAAGTCTGCGCGACGCTGGAGAGCTGGCCGAGCGAGGTCTGGGTGGATGAGAGCCGGGCGGCCACCAGTCCGTTGGAATCGACAACGACGTTGAGCCGGTCGAGGTCGCGCGAAAAGGTGACGGACTGGGCGGTACGTCCACCAAGTGCCAGACCGACATCGGCGACCTTGCCGGTCGAGGACTCTTTCGTGGCTTTGACGAGATCGGCCTGCATGCGCATCTGCTGATAGCGCATGGCATTCGTAAGGGCAGCAGAGGAGACAAAGGTCATGGCTTATCCCACCGCGCTCAACAGCGCCGTCATCATGTCGTCGATGGTCTTCATCATCCGGGCGGATGCCTGATAGGTGTGCTCGAGATCGAGCATCAGCGACATTTCCTGATCGACATTGACGCCCGTTGCGTTGGACAAGGCATCGGCACTGCGCTGTGCCAGGGCTTCCTTGGCGTCGGCGGCGGTCGAAGCCTGCTGACGAACGCCCTGCAACCAGCCGATCGAATTGGCGGCGTAGTCGGCAACGCTGGAGGTTGCCGAAATCCCGGCCAAGGGATCGAACGTCATCGGCTTGTCGAGCTGGTCGCCATAGGCGACCAGAAGGTTGGAGTATGAAGCCCCGCCAGTGGTGTTGGCGACGTAGGCGACGCCATTGGCCCCCCCATCGCGCAGCAATGTCGGGTTGCCGCCGGTGCTGGGATCCATCGCGGCATTGATCTTGATCGTTCCAGCAAGGCCGTCGACGAGCGTGCCCGCGGCTGGCACCGCCGGTGCGCCCGACCAGGTGAACAGGCCCGCCGCATTGGGCATCGACGGTGCCGTTTCGGCAAAGGCGGTGATCAGGCCGCGCGCGGTTTCGTCGAGCTGGCTCTGCATGGTCGAGGCGACGCCGTCGCGCAATTGCAGCAGGCCGGCAATGGTGCCGCTGGCGGTGGTGTTGCCGCCGCTGCCCGCCGAGACCGGTACGTTGTCGATATAGACCGTGTTGCCGGCCGCACCCGCGGCGTACCCCGAAGACGGGGCGAAGCTGACGGTGCGTGGGATCGTCTCGAACAATGTCGTGCCGTCACCCGTGGTGATGACCATGTCGTTGTCGCCACGCGTGAAGGTCGACACCGGAATGTAATTGGCGATCTTCTTCAACAATGCGTCGCGTTGGTCGAGCGCATCGGAAACGTCGGTGCCTGAACGGGTTCCGGACATGACCGCGGTGTTGGCATCCTGGAACTGGTTGAGCAGCGAGTTGAGATCCTTGACGGCGGTATCGATCTGGCCGTCGGTTTGGGTACGAAAATCCTGAATGGCCTTGGAGCCTTCATTCAGGGACCGCACGACCTGTTTGGCCGCGTCGATGACGCTCGAGCCAAGATTCTGGTTGGACGGTGAGGTGGCGTACAGCTGCAACGCCTGCTGCAGATTGCCGATCGCTGTCGAAGGCGAGGAGGCGTTGTCGACGCCATTCACCGAGACGTCGAGCTGATCCATGCCGTTGTAGAGCGCGCTCTGGCCGGCATAGGCGGACAGAGCGCCGAGGTTCTGGCGAAACAGCAGGTCGTTGGCCGCACGCTGGACATCAACCGAACGCGCGCCGGGCGTCGTGCTGGTGACCAGCGCGATGCGGCGCGAATAGTTCGGATTGTCGGCGTCTGCCACGTTGCGCGTGACGACGCTTGTCTGCCGCGAGGTGGCCAGAAGCGCCGATTGGGCGATGCTCAGTGCGGAGGAAAGCGACATGCTGGTCTTTCACGGGCGAAGCCCGGTTTATCTCTTCAGGTTGACAAGGACGTCCATCAGGTCGGAACCGGTCTGGAAGACTTTGGAATTGGCGGTGTAGCTGCGCTGGGCCGCGATCATGTCGGTCAATTCCTCCGCGATATCGACGTTGGAATTTTCGAGCGCGCCCGAGATGATCGAACCGGCCTTGCCTTCGTTGGCAAAGCCGACACGGATCGCACCGGAGTCGGTGCCTTGCGCGTAGACATTGCCAGGCAGCGCCTTGAGCTGGTCAGGGCTCTGCACGTCGGCCAGCGGAATTTTGTAGAGCGGCTTGGAGGTGCCATCCTTGTACTGGGCGTAGATGGTGCCGTCCTTGCTGATCTGCACCTTGTCGATGGTGCTCGGCGCGTTGCCGTTCACCTGGGCGTCGGTGACGGTGAAGCCGGTGCCGAGCTGGGTCAGCTTTGACAGGTCGAGGGCAAGGCTGGCGCCGCCCGGTACGGTGAATGAAATGCCGGTCGGGGTGCCGGTGAGCTTGCCGGTGGTGGTATCGAAGGTCAGGTTGGCCGTGCCCAGGGCGCCGCCGGCAGCGTAGGGGAAGCCAGTTCCGGCTGTCGCCTTCGACTGGTCGAAGACCGCCACCTCCCAGGTGCCTGCGCCGGTGTTGGTGAAATAGACGTCGAGCAACTTCTTGTTGCCGAGATTGTCATAGGCGACCATCGACGACTTCGAAGTATACTGCGCTCCCGCCGAGTTCGTGCTGGGCAGGTTGATGGCAGCGACCGGTGTCGCACCTGCCGGCAGATTGCCGCTGAAATTGCCTTGGGTGCTCGGCGTCGCGGTCAGTCCCTGGTCGGAGATGACAACCGGCTCGAGACCTTCGAAGCCGTTCACCGTGGCCGCCGGCGTGCCATTGGCGTAGCTGTAGGCCATCAGCTGGAAACCGGCGGCATTGACCAGCCGGCCCTGTGCGTCGGGAACGAAGGCGCCGGCGCGGGTCAGGAAAGGCGTGCCGCTTGGATCCTGGACGACGAAGAAACCATCGCCGCTGACGGCAAGGTCGGAGACCGAGGTCGTGTATTGAAGTACGCCCGGATCGCTGACCGCCTGGCGGATCGTGGTGGTGACGCCGCCGGAATTATAGGCGCCACCGGTCGACGGCATGATCAATGTCGAAAATTCGGCCGAGGACCGCTTGTAGCCGGTGGTATCGGAGTTGGCGATGTTGTCGGCTGTCGTCGACAGGCGGTTCGCCTGGGCGTTCATGCCCGAAACGCCGGTCCGCATCATTCCGTAGAGGCTCATCGAGATGTCTCCGCAATATCCATGCCACTGGCTTCGAGGCTACGCGTCCTGTCTTGCGCGAGGCTGGCGCGGTGCCGCATCAGAACACGAGCCGGTAGCCGAGGAAGCGCTTGGAATCGATCGGGTCGGTGCCCAGCTTCTCGCGCAGTTTCTTGCGCAACTTGCTGATGTGGCTTTCAACCACGTTCTCTTCGACCTCTTCGTCGAAGATGCCGTAAATGGCATTGAACACCTGGGTCTTGGTGACGCGGCGGCCACGGTTGCTCGCCAGATATTCCAGGATACGGCGCTCGCGGCGCGGTAAGGGCAGCGGCTGCCCGTCGATCTCGGGATCGCGGCCGTCCATGAAGATGCGCATGGCGCCGATCTCGGTATAGGCGACATCCTCGCTGGCGCGGCGGCGGATGGCGGTGATGCGGGCCAGGATTTCGCGGATGTGCACCGGCTTGCGGATGACGTCATCGACGCCGCTCTCGAACAACCGCAGCGTGTTTTCCAGCGAATGCTGCTCGCTGAGCGCAATGACCGGAGCTCCGGTGCGGTCGCGGATCTGGCGCGGCGAGATCGCGCCGTCGCGACAGTCGCCGATCAGGAAGGCCCGCACCGATCGCAGATCGGTGTCGGCGGCCGAGTTGACCCACTCGCCGAACTCGCCCGGCGCGAAACCGGCGCAGGCGATCCCCTCGCGGTCGAAAAGTGAATTGTAGCCCTCTGTCACGAGCTCTCGCTCGTCAACGATAACGATCATCGGCCCCGCCTCCGAATCAGCACATTTGCCCCGTGGGGAAAGGCGTATCCGCTGGCGGGAATCCTGAACAACCGTCATTTCTTGTAACTAGTTTCTTGGGAGTCCGGAATCGTATCGGTTGCATTAGCGTGCAGCCAGATATGCTTGGGGGCCCAAGTCTCGGCCAAGTCGAATCGATCGCTTCGCAGCCACGGGACTGATGTATTAGAAGTGGAAAATGCGCTTACGGGTTGCAGAAGGCGCGTGCGTTCGTGGTCCATTTGCCGAAGCCGGTGGCCACCATGTTGGCGATCACCCTGCAGACATAGACCTTCTGCGCCGGGTCGTTGTCGGGTCCGGCATGATAGCGGGCGACGGCCATGGACCAGGTCTCATGGCGGGCATGGAGGCTGGCCAGGAACCGTGCCGCGTAGTCGACGTTCTGGCGCGGGTCGAGCATGTCCTCGACGCTGCGGAAATGCGAGGCATGGTAGTGATGGTTGATCTGCATGCAGCCGAGATCGATCAGCGTCTTGCCCTCGCGCTGGGCGTTGGCGAAGGCGGCAAGCGCTTCGTCCCGGTTTCTCGGGAAGACTGCTTTTCCTTCTATATTCAAGGCGTTGGGTTGAAGGCTGCCCTTGTTTCCGGTTTCCGTCAACCCGACGGCATAGAGGATGCCGGCAGGCACGCCATAGCGGTCGGCGGCACGCAGGATCTCGGGTTCGCAAGGATTGGTGGCGGCGCCTGCGCTGCTCGCGAGGCTAGATAAAAACACCGCCGCCAGCGCGCTCGCGAGAAGGCGAAGCGGCGCGGCCATGTGCTTGCGCTTCATCATGATTACCCCTTGCGGATTGCTGACCTGACTGCTGGCCGCCGGTTCCACTGTTGCCGCCGCCGGAATTTCCGGGCTGGAAGGATGACGGATCGCGGCCGGGTGCAGCGCTCATCGAGGCGGTTGCATCCGTGCGGGTTGTAGAGGGAATTGCTACCGAAGGTTGCAGAATGGTGACCTTGTCAACCTCGAAGCCCAGCCCGCGCAGCGACTTGACGATCGCCTCGCTGTCGCTGGAAAGCCGGCGATAGGCATCGTGTGTTTCGGGCTTCAATTCAATCGACAGTTGTTCTCCGGAGAGCCGAAGATGGGCCGTGACCATGCCCAGTTCGGCCGGGTGAAGTTCGATCTTCAACACATGTGTCGGAACGGCAACAGAGCCTGTCAGCTGAGCGGTCGCGGAAGCCGTGGAAAGCGCCTGGTTCGGACCGCCATCGGCTGAAATGGCGCCGATAACGTTGAGGGCTGCCTGGCTTATCGGTGCTTGCGGTGGGGCGGGGAAGCTGCGCTCGGAAACGACGTCGATGCGCGCCGCCGCCGACTGCTGTTTTCCCGGCTCGGACCGCAACGAGGACTGGAGATCGGCGATCGATTTCAGCTGCGGCGCTGCCTGCTTCGTCTCCACGCCCGGCACCTCCGCAGGCGCCTCGGGCAAGGGGCCGGCCGCGATCGTACTGTCATGTTTCGGCGTGCCGGCGGCATCGCGAATGAGCCGGCCGTCGAGTTTCGTCAACGGTCCGTCGACCAGCGATACCCGCTCGGGCTTGGCCATGGGTTCGAGACCGTCACGTCCGGCGGCGGATTTCTGCCGATAGGCCTTCGGCGGAAGCTGTCCAAAGACCGCGGCGTCCTGTTCCGTTCCGGCCGCGCTCTGGTCGGCCGTTTTGGCCGATGTCGAGAAATGGCGTAGGTCATGAAACGCCATCAGCAGCGCTAGATGCTCGTCGAGCGGCGTCGCGCCCGATTCGGCGGCCGGCGCGTCGGCATCGGCATCCTTGTCCGTCCCGGCGTCCTTGCCGTCCTTCATGGATTTCGCGGCAGACGATCCGCTCGGCGTGGTCCTTGCCTTGCCGGCCGGCCTAGGCTCGTCCTCGCCTGCCTTTGCCGCAAGCTCCGCGGCAAGCTTGCTCCACCGCGGATCGCGGGAGCCTGGCCCGGCCGGTGGCTGCTTCTCCGAATGGGCAGGGCTTGCGCCGCCGTGCACCATCTCTCCGAACCCGGTGTCGTCCTTCTTTCCGGACGCGGCCGGCTGCTCGGCCGTGCGCGCGGCGGTAAATCCGGGCAGGGCCGGGCCGAGGCTGGGGGTCATTTCGGGGCGGCTCCAAGCATCTGGTCGATCAGGTCTAGCTGTCGACGGGTTTTCGTCATGGCGGCGTCGGTCGGGTCTGTCGTGTCGGCGCTGGCCGCGACCGCCGGGGCCGATGCCGGCAGGACGGTTGCCGCGTCGGTTGCCGGCGCGGATGTGTTCGGCGCAGCGGGCGCAGCGGCCAGGGGCGCCAAGGCCGGCTTCTCGGACACGGCACCCTCGACGGGTGGCAATCCGGCGGCATCCGTGGTCGATGCGGCCGCAATTTCGGGTTCGGGCGATGGTACGACCGGCGCGGGCGCCGGATTTGCGACCGGAAGGGAAGCAGGCGGCGCCACCACTTCGCCGGCGATGGCCTGGGCCGCGTCGAGCAAGGCCCGGTCGCCGTCCGATAATTTGCTGCGGTCGATCTTGCCAAGTTTGGTGCGCACGTCCTCGATGGTATCGGAGGTCACCGTGGACAGGCTGGAATAGAGCAGGGCGCGCGGATCGCCCTGATTGGTGTTGCCGTCGCGACCCTGTTCGGCCCGCGCCGAGGCGAAGGCCGACAAGTCACTCATGCCGTCAATCGCGGCGCGGCGTGCGATACGCAGATAGATCACCTTCTCGCGCTCGGGGTCCATCATCGAGGTGATGTCGGCCAGCTTGTCCTGGCTGATCGACATATGCAGTGCAATGACGCCGGAGACGAAGGAGTCGGCGAACTGGCTGGCGTAAGGCGAATAGAGGTAGCGCTCGACATATTGGGTGGAGGCAAGCGCGAACCGCGCCGCGTCGCCCTGCGTCACGGCAATGCCGACCGAGCGCCGCAAGGCCGCTTCCTCGACCAGAGTGCCGGGGCTGAGCAGCTTGGCTTCATCGAGCAGCGTGAGTGCGGCCGCCGGCTGATCCGTGGCAAGCAATGAGCCTTTGACCAAAGCGAGGAACGCGCCGAGGTCGCCTGGCAGGGTCATCGGGTCGATCGGCCTCAGGGCTTCGATCGCCTCGCCTGGCCGGCCGTTCAGATAGTCGATCACCCCTTTGGCCATGGCAAGGTTCCGCGGATCGGAGGCGGCGCGCGACACGGCCGCCTCGACGGTCACCGGATTGCCGCCGCTCATGCCGTAGACCAGCAACGCCCGAAAATTCTTGGGATCCTTGAAATCCTCGGCGTCCGCCGCACGCAACCGCGCATCGGTCATCTCGAGCAGCTTGGCCTGCATCGGCATCGCGGCATGATCGCCGGCCGCGATGCGGTCCTGAACGAGCTGCAACGAGCGGACCAGCTGATAAGGCTGCAGCGTGTCCTGGGCGAGGCCCGCAGAGGGACAAGCCGTGGCCAGCAGCAACAGGCCTGTCATACGGCTGGTGAGCGCCGCCCGTTTCATCCGCCGGTCGCCATCAGGATCTCGATGCGGCGGTTGGCCGCCGACAGCGGATCAGCGGCATCCTTGGGCTGGCGATCGGCGAAGCCGGCAACCTCGGTGATGCGGCGTTCATCGACGCCGCCACGCACGAGCATGTAATAGGCCGAGTGCGCGCGCGCCGTCGACAGCCGCCAATTGTCGTAGCTGGCACCGCGGAAGGGACGCGCATCGGTGTGACCGTTGATGCTGATGGTGCCTTTCTGGCCGTTGACGATGCGGCCGATCTTTTCCATCGCCAGCACCAGTTCGCGGCTCGGCACCGCCGAGCCGACCTCGAACATGCCGAAGTCGAGCTGATCGGTGATGGAGATGACGACACCCTTGTCGGTGGCTTCCACCGAGACGCCGTCATGCAGCTTGTCGCCGGGCTTGAAGGCATCGGCCAGCTGCTGCTTGACGTCGGCGGCGGCCTTCAGCGCGGCGGCGGTCGGAGCCTTGTCCGTCTCGGATTTTGCGGCCTCCTGCTTCGCTGCGGCCGTGTCCGCCTTGGCCACATCCGCGGCCTTGCTGTCTCCAGCCTCGGCCTTGGTATCCCTGGCCTTGGCATCAGCAGTCTTGGCCATTGTCGCCGCGGCGTCCTTGCCGTCCCCGGCCAGGGGCTCCAGTGGCGCATCCTTGATCGGCGGCGCCGGCGGCACGGCCTTGACCTTAGCGATCTGTGTCTCGGCAGCCTTGTCGCCGGGCTTGAGCGGATCGCCCTCGACCCTGGGGCGCTGGGCACTCGCCTCGGCGCCGGGCGCGGCGACCTGCTGCGACCAGAAGTCCGGCTCGAAAGGATCGCGGTAGGACGCGCCACCCGAGGCGCCCGTCGCCGGGCCGGAATTCTGCGCGCCGCCATCGCCCTTCTGGCTGACATTCTGCATGACGCCGGTATCCGTGGCGATCTCCGAAAGCACCGCATAGGGGTCGGCGAAAAGATGCTCGTCGGACTGTTGCGACTGCTGCGGCTCCTGCTTGTCCTGTTTGCGATTGGACGAGCCCGCGGCGCCGGTGCCGTCCTGTCCAGCCTTGGTGGTCGCTTCCTGCGGGTCTTCGGCCGTCGGCCCGGCCGTGCGCGGTCCATTGCCGAGATCCTTAAGGCCCTTGCGGCTCGATTCGCGGTCGACCAGCTTGACGGGGTTGAAATAGCTGGCGACGGCCGTCTTGGTCTGTTCGTTGGCGGCATTGATCAGCCACATGACCAGGAAGAAGCACATCATCGCGGTCATGAAGTCGGCGAAGGCGATCTTCCAGACGCCGCCATGATGACCTTCGTCGTGGTCGTCATGGCCGCGCCGCACGATTATGATCTCGTGCCTGCCATGATCGGCTTCGGCGACGCTCATGACAGGACCTCGGACAGGGTTACCGACCATTCGGCCATGCGCGTCTCGAACACGGCCTCTTCGATGGTGACCATCAGGTCGAAGCCGGGCGCCTCGATGAAGTCGAGGTTTGCGGCGCGTGACCCAAGCGACGCCTTCAGTGTTTCGAACAGCGAGAGCGGCCCGCGAACGGCGATGCGCACCGCTTCGCCATCGCCAACGGCTTCGCGGATCGCGCCGGCGAGCGCTTCGAGCGAGCGCTTCCGCAGATCGTCGCTGACAACGCCGCCGATGATGCGGGCGACCGTGGCGGCGACAAGATCCGTCACGCGCGCTTCCATGGCGTCGATGCGCGACGAGACCGCCTTGCCGACATCGCCGCCGAAGCTGTCGAGAAAGGCCTTTGCTTCCTCGGCATTTGCCTGGCGTTCCGCTTGCAGCGTTGCTTCATGGGCGGCGGCAAGCCGTTCGCCGAGCGCCGCCTCCGCCTGGGCAACGGCTTCGGCGATCAGCGTGCCGATATCGGCCGTCGGTGCTGCCGCCTCGGGCTTATTCTCGGCGGTGGCCTGCGGCTGGCTGGCGCGTTGCACGCGCGTGCCGAAATCCGGGAGAAGATCAAAGAGGGCTGCGGAGGGCATGGTCTACGCCGCGACTTCCTGGGCCGCCCATTTGCGCAGGATCTGCGCGGTGCGTTCCTCGTTGATGTCGACCATGCGGGCAAGCCGCTCCTGCGGGGCCGGCCTGATCTTCTGGCGCAGATCGTCGAGCGGGGTGGCGCCGGCACGCGTGCCGGGCAGAGCGCCAATGGCGGCACCCGCATCGGCGGAAGCGGCTGCCTCGGGGGTGGGCAGGGAGCGCTGGACCTCATCGAAATTGGGGCCTGCTATAGCGGGCGTCGCCTTTGCCGTCAGCGCGGCCGCCATCGGCCGCAGGCCGAAGAAGGCGACCAGGAACACCACCACGATGAAGGCGCCGGCATTGATCAGCGTGCCGGCATGCTGGCCGATGGAATCGAGCATTCCCGCCTGTGGCACCGCCTCGCCGTCCAGCCCGTCGATGAACTCGACGGCCGAGACGTCGATGACGTCGCCGCGCTTGTCATCGAAGCCGGTGGCGGAGCTTACCATCTTCTGGATTTCGGCGACGCGCTTGGCGATCTGGTCCGGTGTGGCGTCCTTGCCCAGGATCGTCTTCAGCCGGTCCTGGTTGACGACGACGGCGATCGACATCTTGGTGACGCTGTAGCCATTGGAGACGGTGGCGATCTTCTTGGAGTTGATCTCGTAGTTGGTGATCTCCTCCTTGCGGTCGTTGGCCGAGGAGGTCTGCGGACCCTCGGTGCTGGTCGCCTGGGTCTCCGGCAGGTTCTGCTCGACGCTGGCCGGGGTCGAGGCCTGTTTCTGGTTGCTGTTCTCGTTGGCGCGCACCGATTGCACCGAGCGCTCGACACGGGACTCCGGATCGAAGATCGTCTCTTCGGTCTGGCGGGTGTCGGTGTTGACATCAGCTTTGACGCTGGCGCGGAAATTGTCGGGCCCGAGATAGGGCGTGAGCGCGCGGCGAATGTTGTCGCCGATCTGCGCCTCCACGGTTTGCTCGACGCCGAGCGTGCGAGCGGCACTGGTGTTGGATGGATCATCGCCCGCGGCCAGCAGATTGCCGTTGGAATCGAGCACCGTCACCTTGTCGGCCGACAGGCCAGGGACGGCGGCGGCGACGAGATGGCGGATCGACATGGCGCTCTTCTCCGCGTCGATGCCGGCGTAGCGGATGACGACCGACGCGGAGGGTTGCTGTTCGTCGCGACGAAAATTGGCACGCTCGGACATGACGATGTGGACGCGCGCCGCCTTGATACCCGATATCGACTGGATGGTGCGGGCGATCTCGCCTTCAAGCGCGCGCACCCGGGTGATCTGCTGCATGAAGGAGGTGAGGCCCATCGCGCCGACATTGTCGAACAATTCGTAGCCGGCATTGGCGCTGGTCGGCAGGCCCTTTTCGGCAAGCAGCATGCGCGCCTGCGCCGTGGTGCCGGCCGGAACCAGCACGGAGGTTCCGTCGGCGCCGACGTCGAAGCCGATGCCGGCCTCGCCCAGCACCAGGCCGATCTGGTTCACGTCGGAGCGGTCGAGCCCGACATAGAGCGTGTCGTAGGCCGGGCGGTTGAGGTAGACCGAGGCAATGCCGATGACGCCCATCACCAGGACGGCGATGCCCGCCAGCATGGCCAGGCGCCTGACGCCAAAGCCGCGGAGATTCGAGATGATGCTCTGGATCTGTTCCGGCACGATTGAGCGACTCCCAGCATGACTGTCCGCCGGAACACTAGCTCCCGAAGCTTGTGCGAAAATGAAATCGGGCCGCGCTTGCGGCGCGGCCCGTGAATTTCGAAGTATCCGTCAGCTAGGCCAAGGTTAGCCGTTCTTGAACAGCGACAGGATCGACTGCGAGGAGCTGTTGGCGATCGACAGCGACTGGATGCCGAGCTGCTGCTGAACCTGGAGCGCCTGGAGGCGGGTCGATTCCTTGTTCATGTCGGCATCGACGAGCTGGCCGACGCCGCGATCGATCGAGTCCATCAGGCTCTGCGTGAAGGTCTTCTGCAGGTCGATGGAGCTCTTGGCCGCACCGAGAATGGTGGCGGAGTCGGTCAACTGGCTCATGACCTTGTCGATCTTGCCGACCATCTGGGTGATGATGTCGTCGGTCACGCCGGCCGCGGTGATATCGAGGTTGTATGCGGAAACATTGTCGATCCTGGGAACCACCGCCCCGGCCGCGGTCTGGCCGGCGGTGTTGGCGGCAATATCCGTGCCGCCGCCGGCGATTGCGGCCGCATAAGCGGTATCATACAGGTCCTGGGCCGCCGCCGTGGAATAGACCGAGGTCTGGCGGTCAAGCGTGCCCTGGTTCTTGACGGCGGTGGAGAGACCGGAATCGAACAGCTTGGTGCTCTCGACATCGATGTCGATCGTCCCGAGCGAGATGGCGCCCGACGATGAGCGATTGAAGGACGACACGATCTTGGCGTCGGCCTGGACGCCATCATTGGCGGCGGCGACCTGCGTCGATGTCACCGAAAGATAATTCGAGCCCGAAAAGGTGGCGGCATCGGCAAAGGACTTCATCTGCGCCTGGAGCGCGGTGATTTCAGTCTGCGTCTTTGCCTTGGCGGCACCCGTCTGGCCAATGGTCGAAAGCAACTTGGTCTTGATCTTGCCGATCGTATCCAGCGCATTGTTCATGCCGGTATAGGCAGTGTCGACTTTCGAGGCGCCCAGGCCGAGCGCGTCCTGGACTGTCGACAGCGCCTGGTTGTCGGAGCGCATCGTCGTGGCGATCGACCAGTAGGCGGCGTTGTCGGAGGCCTCGGAGACCCTGTAGCCCGTCGAGATTCGGGACTGCGTTTGCTCGAGCGACTTGTTGGTGGCGTTAAGGCTTTGAAGTGCGGTCAACGCCGCGGCGTTCGTCATGATGCTCGCCAAGAAACTCGCTCCTTTTTCCAGACCGGTCTTTCTCAAACCGGCGTTGCCCTCGCGAGCCGCTCGACCCGCTCGTGGATTACCGTCACCCGATCGGGCCGATTCGGCAATCCGTTGTAAGTCATTGGTTAACCATGACTAGCGCGTTATGGTTAACGGCCTGTTAAAAGCCAGCTTTCGAGGGTTAAGAAACGAGGGTTGCGCGGGGCTGGAGCAAACGCAAAACGGGCCGCGCTTTTGGCGCGGCCCGTTTGCCTGGTTTGATCGGTCGAGAGGGATCAGCCGCGGAAGAGCGACAGGATCGACTGCGACGAGCCGTTGGCGATCGACAGCGCCTGGACGCCGAGCTGCTGCTGAACCTGCAGGGCCTGGAGGCGGGTCGATTCCTTGTTCATGTCGGCATCGACGAGCTGGCCGACGCCGCGATCGATGGAGTCCATCAGGCTCGAGGTGAAGGTCTTCTGCAGGTCGATGGAGCTCTTGGCGGCGCCGAGCTTGGTGGCAGCGTTGGTCATGCCCTTCAGCGCGGCATCGACGACGTTCATCATAGCCTGGATCTGGGTGTCGCTCGCAGCGGTGGTGCCCGAGAAGATCTTCAGGCTGGCGACCGAATAAGTGTCGGTGGCCGCCGCGGCAGCGCCCAGGGTCGGGTTCGAGGCCGCGGCCGCGACGCTGCCATCGGTACCGAGGCGGTCGGCGTCGAGGATACCCTTCGTCACGCCGGCAGCAGTGCCGGCTTCATACAGCTTGATGCTTTCCACGTTGACGTCGATCGTCGAGATCGAAACCGCGCCGGTTGCGCTGCGGTTGAAGGCGGAAACGATCTTGACGTCGGCCGCGGTCGTGGCGGTGGCGCCGCTGTTGACCGAGAGCATGTTGGTGCCGGAGAAGGTGGCGCCATCGGCATAGGCCTTCAACTGCTTCTGAAGAGCGGCGATTTCGACCTGGGTCTTTTCCTTGGAAGCGTCCGTCTGGCCGTAGGATGCGGTCAGCTTCTGCTGGATCTGGTTGATGGTCGTGATCGCGCTGTCCATGCCGGTGTAGGCGGTGTCGACCTTCGAGGCGCCGAGGCCGAGCGCGTCCGAAACGGTGGACATCGCCGAGTTGTCCGAGCGCATCGTGGTGGCGATCGACCAGTAGGCGGCGTTGTCCGACGCCTGGGAGACGCGATAACCCGTCGAGATGCGGGCCTGGGTGGTGTCGAGGTTCTTCTGGGTGGCGTTCAAGCTCTGCAGAGCGGTCAACGCCGAGGCGTTGGTCATGATACTGGCCATGGCTACTCGTACCTTGTTTTACAGGGTGTTTTTTGCATACCGGTTTGTCCGGTATGACGGAGCGGCATCATGCCAATGACCGTTGCGTTTGGGTCACCCGCCATCTGCGAGCGACTATGGCGGCGAGTCCCTACCAAACGACTAAACTGGACGGTTAATCGAAAATAATTCGGAGGAATTCGATGACGCGGCGCGCTGCCTCATTCCGCAGGCAGGGCATACCCGATGTCGAGCACGCACGGTCAGGTGAAAGAGCGCACCAGGCTGCCGACGAGCAGGTTCCAGCCGTCGATCAGGACAAAGAACAGGATCTTGAACGGCAACGACACGACCGTGGGCGGCAGCATCATCATGCCCATCGCCATGGTGATGGTGGCCACGATCAAGTCGATGACCAGGAATGGCAGCACGATCAGGAAGCCGATCTCGAAGCCGCGCCGGATCTCGGAGATCATGAAGGCAGGCACCAGGATGCGCAGGTCGACCGTCTCCTTCGCAACGACCTGGCCACGTTCGCGGGCGAGGTCCGCGAAAAGGTCGAAATCCTTGTCGCGCACATTGTGCAGCATGAAGGTGCGGAACGGATCGGAAATCTTCTCGAAGGCCTCTGTCTGGCTGATCTGATTGTCCATCAACGGCTTGACGCCGGTGTTCCACGCCTGATCGAAGGTCGGCGCCATGACATAGAAGGTCATGAACAGCGACAGCGAAATGAGGATGAGGTTCGCCGGCGTCGATTGCAGGCCAATGCCGGCACGCAGGATAGAGAAGGCGATGACGAAGCGGGTGAAGCTGGTCACCATGATCAGCAGCCCCGGCGCCACCGACAGCACGGTGAGCAGGCCGAACATCTGGATGATGTAGCCGACGGTGGCGCCATCGGCCTTTCCGATGCCGCCAAGGTCCAGTTGCTGGGCCGCCGCGACGGAGGTGGCGGCGCCAATCAGTGCCGCGGCAAGAAGGAATTTTCTCATTCGAGCAGCAATGTCCTGACGAGAACCTGTTTGACGTGCCCCTGACTGCGGATCGAGGCGCGTTCGTCGAGATCGGCCTTCAGATGCTGGTAGCCGCTGGCGCCTTCGATCTGGTGCATCTTGAGGGTACGCACGAAGGCCAGAAGATCCTGCTGGACGTCCTCCGCCATCGCCGGCGGCTGCGGGGCGTCGTAGACCACGGACACTTCCATCCTGATCCAAGTGTCCGCGGGCGAGGCGATGTTGGTGGTGATCGGCGCCAGCGCGACGAGCGTCGGCCCCGCGCCAGCTTGTTGAGCGGCTTCGGGCTGGGGTACCTTGCCCTCGTTTTCAGGCGCGACTGGCACCGACGATGGTGCGCCGACGCCCTTGAGATAACCGCCCGACATCCAGCCCATGCCGATGGCGGCGGCCGTCACCACGAGCAGCATGGCGCCCTGCACGGCAAGGGAAGGACCCTTGCGAGGCTGAATCTGATCGACATTGGCCATGGTGCCGCGCTCTCCAATGCCTAGAACGGAAGAACCTGGTCGAGGACCTGCTGGCCATAAGCCGGCTGCTGGACCTCGCTGACGCGGCCACGGCCGCCATAGGAGATGCGCGCCTCGGCGATGCGTTCATAGGAGATGGTGTTTTCCGCGCCGATGTCCGACGGGCGCACCATGCCGGCGATGGTGAGCACCCTGAGCTCGTAGTTGACGCGCACTTCCTGGGAACCCCTGATCATCAAATTGCCGTTGGGCAGGACCTCGGTGACGACGGCGGCGACGTTGAGCTCCAGGTTTTCGGAGCGCTTGATTTCGCCGTCGGCATTGGTTTCGGTGCTGGAACTCAAGCCGGCGTCGCCCTTGCCGCTGGTGCTGTTGCCTTCCCATCCGAGCGTGACGTCATAACCCAGCTTGCGTGCGGCGGTGCGGCTCCGGTCGTTCTGGTTCTTGAAGTTGGCCTTGTCGTTGAGCTTGATCCTGACGGTCAGGATGTCGCCTTCGCGCAGCGCCCTGGGATCGGTGAACAGCCGGCTCTGGCGGTCGTCCCACAAAGAGAACTTCTTGACCGGCGCGGCGGGCGGCTGAGGATAGCTGTAGGGTGCTGCCCCGTCGCCGCCGATGCCCGAACCGACCGGCGACAGCGATGGTTCCCTACCGATCTCCTTGAAATTGGTTGCGCAGCCGGACAAGGCTGCCGCCGCGCACAGGATGAGCATTCTGCGGATCATGACGGATCTACCCTTCGGGCTGCGCTGGCCATGATGCCGGTGAGCGTCGCCGCCGCCTTCTGGTCCATTTCGTTGAGGATGACACCCGCCTTGCGTGAATCGAGCTTCATCAGGATGGCCGCGGCGAGGTCCGCATTGACGATCGCCAGGCGTTCGGCCGCCGCATCGGGCTTCATGCCGGCATAGATCTTGACGACGCCGTCCTCGGCCCGGGCCAGAAACACCTCGCGCCGCTTCAACCAGGTTTCGTATTCGGCTTTCTTTGCGTCCAGCGCCTTCATGCGCTCGTCGATGCCTGCCTGCAGCTGTTTTAACTCCTCCGCCTGCAAGGCATAGCGGCGGTCGCGCGCGGCGTCGGCGATGTTGGAGCAGAAGCGCTCGATCTCGCTCTGGTCCGGCGCCTTTTCTCGTGTCAGTTGCTGCGGTGCGACCGCGGGCTGCGCTCCGGGCAGAATCTGACGAACGACATCCTCGCCGCGTGCGCCGCTGCTCGAAACGGACATGGCCGCGAGGACCGTGGCCGCGAACAAGATTGCGCGGGGAGGGCGTCCTTGATGGGATGAGAGGGAGGTGATCATCGACATCGCTATTGGAGAACCAGATCGGCTTGCAAGGCGCCGGCCGACTTGATGCCTTGCAGGATGGCAATGATGCCGTCCGGCTTGACGCCGAGACGGTTGAGGCCGGAAACGAGAGTTTGCAGGTCGGGCCCGTCGAGCACGGCGACGCGGGCGTTGGGCCGGGTGGCATCGATGGCTGTGAACGGTTCGACGGCGGTTTCGCCCTTAGAGAAGGGTTCGGGCTGCACCACGCGCGGCGCTTCCGTAATGCGCACCGTCAGCGTGCCGTGGCTGATGGCGACACGTGAGATCTTGACGTCGTTGCCGATGACGATGGTACCGGTGCGCTCGTCGATGACGACGCGGGCCGGCGTGTCGGACTCGACCACCAGGTTTTCGATCTCGGCATAGAAGCGGGCCGCCGAAACGCTCTTCGGCCGCCTGATCTGCACGGTGCGGGAATCGCGCTCCGCCGCCACGCGCATGCCGAAGCGCTGGGCGGTGTAGTCGTTGATCGCGTCCGCGATGCGGATGGCGGTGGAGAAATCGGGATTGCGCAATTGCAGTGTCAGCGTCGACTGGTCATCGAACTCGGCCTTCACCTGCCGCTCGATTATGGCCCCGTTCGGCACGCGGCCGGCGGTCGGTACGCCTTGCGTCAACTGCTCGGCCTGGCCTTGAGCGGTGAAACCGGAAACGATGACCGCGCCCTGGCCGACGGCGTAGATCTCCCCGTCCGCCGCCTTCAGCGGCGTCATGATCAGCGTGCCGCCGGCAAGCGAGGTAGCGTCGCCCATCGAGGAGACGTCGATGTCGATGCGGGCGCCGGACTGCACATAGGGCGGCATGTTGGCGGTGACGATGACGGCGGCGACGTTCTTGGCGCGTGCGCTGCCGCCTTCCGTGGCGATGCCGAGATTTTCGAGCATGGCGCGGATCGACTGTTCGGTGAACGGCGAGTTGCGCAGGCTGTCGCCGGATCCGGCGAGCCCGATGACGAGGCCGTAGCCGACGAGCTGGTTGTCGCGCGAACTCTGCAGCTGCGCGATATCCTTGATGCGCGAGGCGACCTGGCCAGGCGGCAGCGAGCTTGGTCCGGGCGAAACGCGGAACATGCGCGCGGTGGTGGCGGGATCATATTCGGGATCGTCGTAGACACCGCCATTCCTGGCGGCGAGTTCGCGCTTGGCCTTGGGCGTCAGGCCATCGGCTAGTGCCGGCTGCAGACCGAGCGTGGCCGCAATCAGAAGGGCAAGCAGGCGCATCATGAAGCGCCGACCTGGATGGTGCCATCGGCCATCACCGTGCCGGAGAGAATCTTGCCGCTGTCGCTGTTGCGTACCTTGATGAAGTCGCCCGCCGAACCCGCCTGCAAGGTCACGGCGGTGGCCGTTATCGTCAGCCCGCCGGCGACGAAGAAGACCTGCACGGCGGCACCCTGCTCGACCAGCCAGGCCTCACGGACGGCGGCTGAAGGAATGTAGCGGCCGGGCAGCAGTGTGCGCTTGGCGATCTTGCCCTGCAGTTCCTCGGAACGGGTCGCAACAGCATCGGGCTTGTGCTTGCCGGGGATGAGGGTGACCTGCTTCAGGGCGGCGAGTTCGATGGTCTCGCCGGGATAGATGACCCGGTTGGGGATCAGCACGACCTCGCCAGCAGGTTGGTTGCTGACGATCTGGTTGGCCGAGTCCTGGGCGAAAGCCGGCATGCCGCAGGCCACCAGCGCAAGGGCGAGCGCGGCGCGACGGAATGCGGAGCAGGAGATCGGCATGGCCATCATCCGTTACCTGATGTTCTTGGAGACGACGGAGGCCATGTCGTCGGCGGCCTGGATGACCTTGGAGTTCATTTCATAGGCGCGCTGCGCCGAGATCAGTTCCGTGATCTCCTTGACCGGGTCGACATTGGAGGCCTCGAGATAGCCTTGCTGGATGGTGGCGAAGCCGGGATCGCCGGGCACGCCGACATTGGCCGGGCCGGAAGCCGTTGTCTCCTGGAAGAGATTGTCGCCGAGCGGCGCGAGGCCCGCCTCGTTGGCGAAGTTGACGATCTGGAGCTGGCCGAGGTTCTGCAGGTCGGTCTGGCCGTCGATGCGGGCGAAGACCTGGCCGGTCTTGTTGACGATGACTTCGACCGCATCAGTCGGCACGGTGATGGCCGGAATGACACTGGCGCCGTCCACCGTCACCAGCTGGCCGGTGGCGTTGGTGTTGAAGGCGCCGGCGCGGGTATAGAGCGTACCGCCATCGGCGCCTTCGATCTGGAACCAGCCCCTGCCGGTGAGCGCCATGTCGAAGCTGTTGCCGGTGCTGGTCAGTTCACCCTGGGTGTGGACGTTGCGCACGGCGGTCGTCTTGACGCCGAGACCGATCGAAACGCCTTCCGGCACCAGCGAGGCATTGGAGCGGTTGGGGACGCCTTGCGTGCGGTCGACCTGGTAGAGCAGGTCGGAGAATTCGGCGCGCGCGCGCTTGTAGCCGGTGGTGTTGATGTTGGCGATGTTGTTGGCGATGACTTCCAGATTGGTCTGCTGGGCATTCATGCCGGTGGCGGCGATGGCGAGTGCTTTCATGGCCTGCTCCTCAGATGCCCATGCGACTGACTTCGAGATAGGCCGAGACCACCTTGTCGCGGATGGCGACGGCGGTCTGCAGCGCCTGCTGGGCGCTCATCACGGCATCGACCACCTGGCGGGTGTCGGCGTCGCCCTTGAGCGCCTGCATCGACACCTGCTCGGCATTCTGCATGGTGCTGACGGTCTTGGAGGCAGCCTGGCTCACCGCTTCGGCGAAGGAGGTGCCAAGGTTGCCCGATGCCGCTGGCGCAACGCCACCCTGCAGCAGATCGGTGGCTGTATGGCCCAGCCCAGGCTTCAGGTTAAGCGCGCCGATGCCGTTGACGATCATTGGTTCCTCATCAGGTCGATGGTCATTGAAATGAGATCACGCGCCTGCTTCACGACTTGCAGGTTGGCCTCGTAGGAGCGGTTGGCCTCGGTCATGTCGGCCATCTCGATCAGCACGTTCACATTGGGCATCTTGACGTAGCCCTTGTCGTCGGCGGCCTCGTTGCCGGGCTGGAATTCGACGGGAAAATTGCTCGGGTCGCGGTCGATCGAATTCACCTCCACCGTCGAGCTGCCGGAGGCCCGGTCGAGTTCGGAGACGAAGCTGATGGTCTTGCGGCGATACGGGTCGGCGCCCGGCGTGGTTCCTGTCGACTGGGCGTTGGCGAGGTTCTCCGAAACCACGCGCAGGCGCTCGGACTGGGCGCCGAGGCCTGATGCTGCGACTTTGAGGGCTGCGGTCAGTGCGTCCATGGTCAGCTCTTCACCGCCATCATCATCATTGAGTGGAATGCCTTGACGATGGCCGTGTTGAGTTCGAAGGAGCGGCGCACCTCGCCGGCCTTGAGAAGCTGGTCTTCAAGCACGACCGTGTTCTTGGAGGGCATGACCACGCCGTCGTCTTCCTGCGGCTTGATGGAGAAGCCGGCATTGGTCGCCGCAGTGCCGAGATGGCCGGGCTCGGTGATCTGGAGCGACACCGCGGTGCGGTCGAGCACCTTCTCGAACGGCTCGACATCGTTTGCCGTGTAGCCCGGCGTGTTGGCATTGGCGATGTTGCCGGCGACCGCCGACTGACGTACCGACAGCCACTGCGCTTGCTTGGCGGCGAGATCGAAAAGGGAAACAGGCTCCATGGGAATCTCCGGGCATGTGCCCAAAGACTAGGACGCCAGTCTTGCGCGGACCTTGCGATCGGTCGCTAGAACGTGAAGGCGAAAACGGTGAAGCGGTTTTCGGACGACATCATGCTCCATCCCTTGAAATGGAGACGGATGATTTCAGGACGATCCGACCTGAAATCATCCTCGGCACAAAACCGTGACGGCTTATCTGGAAAGCTCGATCACCTGGTTGGCGCTGGTGAGCATGACCCATTTGCCGTTGCGCTGCTCGATCGCCGATACCTTGCTGGAATCCGGCAGCGTCGAACCGCGCTGGACCATCCACAGGCCGGTGTCGTCCTCGATCATGGCGCGGCCATTGGCGACATGGACCATGCGGAACTTCGCGATGTCGGCGGGGAAGGGTTGCTCGCCGGGCGGCTGCGTTTTGGAATCGTCCTGCACCGTGCCGGTGGCAAGCAGATCTACATCGGCGTTGGGAACGTCCCTGGCGGTCAGCGGCGCGCTGCGCTCGGCGACCACGCCACCTCCCGCACGTCCCGAATTGGTACCGGTGCCGCCGAACTTGATCGCCTGCACGCCGAACTGGTCCTGGTTGAAGAAGATGTACCAGGGAAACAGGGCGCAGGTCAGGCCGAGCGTGATGCCGAGCGCGGCGATGACGACGTCGCTGCGACGGTCCGCCTTCTTCTTGCCCAGTCTGGGGAATTGCGGCTTTGGCGGCTGCGGCCATTCGCTGGCGGCAAACAGACCATCGATCAGCGATTCGCGACTGGCTTGAGCCATATCGGCAGCCTCGACGCGGGGAAGGGAATTCACAGGGGGCTCGGCAGTCCGGGCCGGCAAAGGCTCGGATCTGGGGAGAGCCGATTTGACGGCCTTGGCCAGAACAACCGCGGTCCGGGCAGCCATGGCGGCGGCGGCGTTTGCCCTGGCGACCCTGGCCTCCTCCGCTCGAGCCTGCTCCGCGGCGTTCGCTTCGGCGATCATCTCGTTCAGGAGTCGCTCGGTGTACTGGCGTTCAGTCTCCTGGTTCGGCATTCTGCTTTCCCTTGAGATGGCGGGCAAGATCGAAGAACGGATCGGCGGACGGACGGTCCCTGGGCGATTGCGTCAGCGCCTCATAGATGACGGGCACCTGGCGTACGGCCATATCGAGTTCAGCGTCGACGCCGCCCTGATAGGCGCCGAGCAGCCGGATGTCGCGCGTGTCCTCGAAGCGGGAGATCATCGACTTCAGCCGCGTCACCAGGGCTCGCTGTTCGACACTCCAGGCCTTGCCGGCCAGTCGCGAGATGGACGACAGCGGATTGACGGGCGGATAGCGGCCCTGTTCGGCGATCGCGCGGTCGAGCACGACATGGCCGTCGAGGATGCCGCGCACCGAATCGGCGACCGGATCGTTGTGATCATCGCCGTCGACCAGCACGGAAATGATGGCCGTGATCGATCCCTTGCCTTCCAATCCTGGGCCTTCGGTTCCAGGCCCGGCGCGCTCGAGCAGCTTGGGCAGTTCGGTGAAGACCGAGGCGGGATAGCCGCGGGCAACCGGCGGCTCGCCGGTTCCCGTCGCCACCTCGCGCAGGGCGTGAGCGAAGCGGGTGATCGAATCCAGCACCAGCAGCACACGGTGGCCCTGGTCGCGAAAATGCTCGGCGACGCGCATGGCGGTGTCTGGCGCGCGCCGGCGCATCATGGCGCTCTCGTCGCTGGTGGCGACGACGGCCACGGTCTTGGCCATGCTGTCGCCGATCGTATCCTCGAGGAATTCGCGGACCTCGCGGCCGCGTTCGCCGATGAGCGCCACGACGACGGTGTCGAACGCGTCGGCGCCGGCGAGCATGGCAAGCAGCGTCGACTTGCCGACGCCCGATCCGGCGAAGACGCCCATGCGCTGGCCGAAGCAGAGCGGCGTGAAGATGTCGATGACCTTGACGCCGGTCATGAAGGCGGTACCGACGCGCTGCCGCGCCATGGCGCCGGGTGTCGCGGCGGCCGCCGACATGTCGTCGCCCCTGACCAAGGGCGGACCACCGTCGATTGTCCGGGTGAGCGCGTCGATGGCGCGGCCGCGCCACGAGGCATGCGGCGCCACCGCGAGCGGACCCCTGCGGAACACGGCATCGCCGATGCCGGCGTCGGCGCTGCGTTCGAAGGGGGCGATCACAACCTCGTCGCGGCTGATCTTGACGATCTCGCCGCGGCGCGAGCCGGACTGACCGTGCTGCTCGACAATGTCACCCAGCCTGGTGAAATCGGAAAGGCCGCGCACCTTGTAGTGCGTTGATGTGACTTCGGTGACGAGCCCGCCGCGCTTGACCAGCCCGTCGCTGTCGCCAAAGCGCCTGATAATCCGCTCCAAAGCGGCAAGCCGATCCAGCGGCGCCGGCTGGAGCTGTCTTTCGGGTGCACGGAGGGCTGGCTGCTCTGACGACATGCTACGACTTCGAGCCGAGCGTCTTTATCGCCTCCTCGGCGGAGGAATCGGTCTGCCGCATCAGCGCGGCAGTGTTCTCGAAGGCGCGCTGGACCATGATCAGCCGGGTCATTTCCAGCACGGGATTGACGTTGGATTCCTCGAGGAAACCCTGGGCGACGCCGATGTCGGAGCGGTCGGTGACCGGTTCGGGCGTGCGTGCCGGCACAATGCCGGAATTGCCGTAGCGCACGAAATTCTCGCCCGGGTCGAAATTGTAGAGGCCGATGGAGCCGACGAGCTGTTCGTTCTGGCGCAGCGAGCCGTCGGCGCCGGCCTTGGGCGGACCGTTGCGGGGATCGAGCTGGATCGGCGCCCCGCCGGCGTCGAGCACCGGATGGCCCTCGACCGACATCAGCTCGCCATTCTCGTTCATCGAGAAACGGCCGTCGCGGGTCATGACGGTGCCAACTGGCGTGTCGATGGCGAACCAGGCGTCGCCCTGGATGGCGAAATCGAACGGGTTGCCGGTCTCCGTCATGGCGCCGTGTGCCCCCGACAGAAAGGTCTTGCCGGAGGAGGCGAACGAAACCGACTTCTGCCCTGCGCCAGACACCACGTCCTCGAACTTCACGCCGGTGGCGCGAAAGCCGACGGTGCTGGCGTTGGCGACGTTGTCGGCGATCGTGTCGAGCCGGCGCTCGAGGGCTATCTGCGCGGAGAGGGCAACGTAGAGACTGTCTCGCATGATCAGAACTTCAGTTTCTGCATGGCCATCATCAGGTCGGTGGAGATGCCCGATGTGACCGGTTTGGCAAAGAGCACGCTGACCGACGTCACCGCCGTCGAGGTCGGATTGTTGATCTCGTACATGCTGGTGAAGCGGGTCAGGAACTTGTTCAGTTTCACGGGGTCCGTGAAATCCGAGATGTCGAGCTTCTGCCCGAACAATTGCGCCTGCTTGTCGATGTCGGCGGTGGCGAAAGAATCGGGCAGCCCCAGCGCGGTGCGCACCACGCTGGCAAGCGCCGTGTCGGCCAGCACGTCGTACCAGCTGGTGATGGTTGATGCTTTGCGGTCGAAATAGAGCGCCAGCCGCACGCCCTCATTGGTCTTGCCGGCGTCCTCCTCGAGAGTCTGGCGCATGTAGTTGTCGACGGTCGGCTGCTGCGCCGGATTGATGGTGGTGGCTGCTTCGCCGTACTGCTCGAAGTTGAAAGCGGCGGCGAGCCCGGCATAAGCCTTGTTCGTCATCTTGTTGGCGACGCTGTCGGCGTCGCGAATGCCCCCGGTCAGCACGCTGCGGATGAGATCCTTGCTTTCCGTCGCCGGATCGAGTCCGTAAGCCGAGAGCGCATAGTTGTACAACCGGCTGTTGGCCATCAGGTCGTCGATGGATTTCACGGTCGTGACGTTGGCAAGGTAGTATGCGGTCTCCGATTTTATGGAGTCCGCGTTCGGCGGGATCAGGCCAAGCGCCGACCCCGTGGTGTAGATCTTCGGCGTGTCTTTCAGCACCTCGTCGCGCGACGTTGTCTGATCGCCATATTGGGCAAAGTTGAACGCCGTGACGAAGTTGGCGTAGCGTTTGTCCGTCAGCTTGTTTGCCGGGCTGTTGGGATCGCTGACGCCGCCCGCCAGCATCGTGCTGATCTGCAGCGGCTTTTCGGTCGACGCATCCAGTCCGTAGGAAGCCATGGCGAAGGTGAGCAGGCGCTTGTCCGCCATGAGATCGTCGATCGACTTCACCTTGGAGATGTTTGCCGCGTAATAGTCCGCCTCGCCCTTGATATACTGGGCGCTCGGTTCGACCAATTTCAGTCCGGTTCCGGCCACATAGCCTTTCGGCACCGCCTGCTGGGCAGCATCGCGCGTGGTTGTCTGATCGCCATACTGGGCGAAGTCGAAGGCCGAGACAAAATTGGCGTAGCTCTTGTCGGTCAGTTTGTTGGCGGGGCTGTTGGGGTCGCTGACGCCACCTTCGAGCATGGCCCTGACGGTTGCGGCCGGTTCGGTCTCGGCGTCGAGGCCGAATGCGGCCATCGCGTATGTCAGCAGGCGGCTGTTGCCCATCAGGTCGTCGATCGACTTCACCTTGGAGATGTTGGTGACGTAGTAGGCGGTTTCACTCTGGTAGTAGGAGAGTCCTGCCT
The DNA here is from genome assembly GCF_020165375.1 of Mesorhizobium sp. BR1-1-4. Classification (NCBI taxonomy): domain Bacteria; kingdom Pseudomonadati; phylum Pseudomonadota; class Alphaproteobacteria; order Hyphomicrobiales; family Phyllobacteriaceae; genus Mesorhizobium; species Mesorhizobium sp. BR1-1-4. The sequence goes on from NZ_JAIUIB010000007.1 coordinate 319,537, forward strand.
GCGAGGCGCCGATCTGGACTTGCAGCGCATAGTTGCTGGTCACCAGTTGCTGCGCCTTGTTGTAGATCGTCGCATTGGGGCCGTTGGCGGCGAAATTGAAGGCGCTGACGAACGCGGCGTAGCGCTTGTCGGTCAGTTTGTTGGCAAAACTGTTGGGATCGGAGACGCCTTCCTTGAGCGCCTTCACCATGAAGGCCTTGGCGTAGTCCATGTTCTCAAGGCCGTAGGCCTTCATGGCGTATTTGAACAGCCGGTCATTTTTGACGAAATCGTCGATCGATTTCACCTTGGTGATGTTGGCGAGATAATATTGGGTATCGCGGTCGACTGTCGGCTGTTGCTCGATGCGGTCGATCGACTTGTTGATGTCTTTGGTGATCAACTGGTAGCTGGTATAGGTACTGAGCAAGGACGCGCCTCCGGCCGAAGCTATGCCAGCACAATAAGCTCACTTCCTTGCGCGAAACTGAATCGCCAACTTTCGTGCCATGGCGGCTCGGATTCAAGCCTCACACAAGGCACGGGGACTATCCCTTGTCCGACGTGAAATGCGGAAGGACCGGTCGTGGGCATTCTGATTGGACTTGTGGTGACGCTTGGCTGCGTCCTTGGCGGCTTCATGGCCATGGGCGGGCATCTGCACGTGCTGGTGCAGCCATGGGAAGCCGTGGTCATCTGCGGCGCCGCACTCGGCACCTTCCTGGTCGCCAATCCGATGAAGACTGTCAAGGATACCGGCAAGGGCATTCTGGAAGCCTTCAAGCAGGCGGTGCCGAAGGAGCAGGACTATCTGGAAACGCTCGGCGTGCTGCACAGCCTGATGCGCGAGTTGCGCTCCAAGTCGCGCAGCGAGGTCGAGGCGCATATCGACAATCCGGAGGAGTCGGCGATCTTCCAGGCCTTTCCGACCGTGCTCAAGAACCACGATTTGATGAATTTCATCTGCGACTACTGCCGCATCATCATCATCGGCAATGCCCGCTCACACGAGATCGAGGCGCTGATGGACGAGGAAATCCAGACCATCAAATCCGACAAGATGAAGGCCTATCACGCACTGGTCGCGGTCGGCGACGGCCTGCCGGCGCTCGGCATCGTCGCCGCCGTGCTCGGCGTGGTCAAGGCGATGGGGGCGCTTGACCAGTCGCCGGAAATCCTCGGCGGCCTGATCGGCGCGGCGCTGGTCGGCACCTTTCTCGGCATCTTCCTGTCCTATGCGGTGGTCGGACCTGTCGCCACCAAGATCAAGACGGTGCGCGAGAAGAAGAACCGCCTCTACATCATCGTCAAGCAGACGCTGCTCGCCTACATGAACGGTGCGCTGCCGCAGGTGGCGATCGAGTTCGGCCGCAAGACCATCTCCTCCTATGAACGGCCGACCATCGACGCGGTCGAGCAGAGCACCATGAACACCGGCAGCGCCGAGAAGAAGGCCGCCTGAGCGATGCGCGACAGATCGGTGCCAAAACGGTCATGACGAGTCCGGGCAGCCCCTCGCAGGCGCGTTCGTTGATCATCGAGCGTCTGGTCGGCGACAGCGGCGAGACCGATCAGGTCGTCGACGCCGGCCGTGCCATGGCCGAACGCGCCGTGCCGCTGCTGCAGAAGGGACTCTCGGGCGAGCTCGGCATTCCCGTAATTGTCGACCTCAAGGCCGTCGAGGTCAGCCGCGTCCCGGAGGCGCGCTCGCGCGCCGGCGACAATTTCGCGATGACCGTCGTCGGCTCGCCGGCGTCCTCGGACGCGATGACACTCGTCATGGATGCTCCCGCAATCGCGATCATGGTCTCCACCCTGTTCGGCGGCGACCCGGATATGCCGGTGTCGCCGATCGAGCGCGAGCTGTCGTCGATCGAGGCCGATGTCTCGACCATGGTGCTCCAGGAAGTAGCGCAGGCGCTGAACGGATCGGGGCGGCGCTCGCTCGAACTTCGGCTGCCCGCACCGCGCGCCATGTCGGGGATCGAGGCCAGGCGGCACGTGTTGCGCGACGGTGCCGCGATCCGCATCGTCCTTGGCATCTCGACGCCGGTCGACAGCGGCTCGATCACCGTGACGATGCCGCAGCGCATCGTGCTGGCGGGCCGCGATGCCACGGCCAGCATCAACGAGGACGATCATGGCACCAGTTGGCGGGCACGCTTTTCGGAAGAGGTGATGCGCTCGACCGTAGCGCTCGAGGCCACCATGCCGCTGGCGCGGCTGACGCTGGGCGACCTCGCCAACCTCGAAGTGGGCCAGGTCATCGACTTCGAAGAAACGGCGCAATCGCGGGCTCGCCTCGGCGCGCGCGGCCAGACGCTGTTCGTATGCGAGTTCGGCAAACTGGGGCAGAATTACACCGTCCGAATCAGGCATCCTTTCGATGCCGGGCAGGATTTCATCGATGGGCTCATGCCGGCTGGTGCCGGGCGCGCCTGAGCTTTTGGAGACGACGCATGGCCAAGACCAAGGTAGAAGCAGAGCTCGACCAGCCGGACGAGCAGCTCGATCGCGCCATCGAGGAATTGCGGGGGGTCCTGCACGAAGAAGAGCAGCGCCCCGATGCGGCGTTCCGGGCTGCCGCGGGGGCCAATTCAAGCGTCATCATGAACATCCCCGTCGATGTCCAGATCATCCTCGGCAGCACCGAGATGGCGGTTGCCGATCTGATGGCGCTGCAGAAGGGGTCGACGGTCGCGCTCAATCGCCGCATCGGCGAGCCGGTCGATGTCGTGGTGAACGGCCGCAAGATCGCGCGCGGCGAGATCACCGTGCTCGAAAGCGACCCTTCGCGCTTTGGCATCAGGCTGACCGAAATCATCGCCGGCACGAAGGGCGCCTAGACGTGGATCGCGGAGCTCGCCGGTGGCAGCGGAGGCGAAAGGCATGACGACGCCGCTGACGACCCTGACGCGCGCGCAGAAGGCGGCCGCCATATTGGTGGCGATGGGCAAACCGTCCGCCAGCCGCCTGTTGAAATTCTTCAAGCAGGAAGAGCTGAAGGCGCTGATCGAGGGCGCGCGGCTGCTCAGGACCATTCCCCAGAGCGATCTCGAGCGCATCGTCGCCGAATTCGAGGCCGAGTTCACCGAGGGCGCCGGCCTGCTCGATTCCGCCGACAGGATGGACACCATTCTCAACGAGTCTCTCTCGCCCGAAGAGATGAGTGCCATCATGGGTGACAAGAAATTCGAGGTCGCGCCTGAAGGGCCGCCGCCGATCTGGCCCGATCTCGAAAAGCTCGAACCCTCGCGGCTGGGCGCCTTCCTGGCGGGCGAACACCCGCAGACGGCGGCCATGGTGCTGTCGAAACTGGCGCCGCAGGCGGCGGCGAGTGTGCTTTTGACACTGACGAAGCCGATGCGCGGCGAGATCATCAAGCGCATGGTGACGATGGCCAACGTTCCGGCCGCCGCCACCAGGATCGTCGAGAACCGGCTGCGCTCCAGCGTGCTGTCGGACACCTCCACCAAGGACACTTCGGCCGGGCAGGCGCGCGTCGCCAGCGTGCTCAACGAGCTGGAAAAGCCCCTGCTTGAGGAGGTCATGCAGGATCTCGAAGCCGCCGGCACGCCCGACCTCGACGGTGTCCGTGCCCGGCTGTTCGCTTTCGACGACCTGCCGCTGCTCACCCAGAAGGCGCGCGTGCTTTTGTTCGACGGGCTGTCGACCGAGCTTGTCACGCTGGCGCTGCGCGGCACGTCGGCCGCACTGGCCGAGGCGGTGCTGTCGGCGATCGGCGCGCGCTCGCGACGCATGATCGAGGCCGAACTCGGGCAAGGCTCGGAGGGTGTCCCGGCCGCCGACATCATGGCCGCGCGCAAGACGATCGTGACGACCACCATCCGCCTGTCGCGCGAAGGGGCCTTCGAACTTCCCTCGACGCAGAACGCCGCCTAAGGCATGTCCGACGCCACCGACAAGGACTCGAAAACCGAAGAGGCGACGGAAAAGAAGATCCGCGATACCATCGAACAGGGCAAGCTGCCCCATTCGAGGGAAACGGCGCTCCTCGCCTCGTTCGTCGCCATACTGGTGTTCACAGTCTTCTATGCCAAGGACGCCGTCGTCGATCTCAGCACGTTCCTGTCGATGTTCCTGGAGAAGCCCGAGGCCTGGCCGATGGACACCGAGACCGATGTCATCGCGCTTTACAAGCAGGTCTTGTTCGAAGTGGGTCGCGCCGTCGTGAGCCTGCTGGTGCTGCTGACGGTTGCCGGCATGGGCGCCTCGGTGCTGCAGAACATGCCGCAATTCGTCGGCGAGCGGATCAGGCCGCAGATGTCGCGCATATCGATCGCCAAGGGCTGGAACCGGATGTTCGGCGCCCAGGGGTGGGTCGAGTTTTTGAAATCGCTCGCAAAGGTCGGTTTCGCCATCACCGTGCTCACCTTCACCCTGTCGGAGGACCACCGCAAGCTGCTTGCCGGGATGATCACCAATCCCGTCGCTTTCGGCCTCGTCATCCGTGGCATCGCCGTCGACATACTGGTGGCGATCGTCTTCGTCATGGGACTGATCGCGGCGATCGACATCGTCTGGTCGCGCTTTCACTGGAAGCAGGACCTGCGCATGAGCAAGCAGGAGGTCAAGGACGAGTTCAAGCAGTCCGAAGGCGACCCGATCGTCAAGTCGCGCCTGCGCTCGTTGGCGCGCGACCGGGCGCGTAAGCGGATGATGACCGCGGTGCCGCGCGCGACGCTCGTTATCGCCAATCCGACCCATTTCTCGATTGCGCTGAAATATGTGCGCGACGAAGATTCGGCGCCGCTGGTCGTAGCGAAAGGGCAGGATCTGGTGGCGCTGAAAATCCGCGAAATCGCCAAGGAGCATAACATCCCGATCTTCGAGGACGTGGCGCTCGCCCGCTCCATGTACAAGCAAGTTTCGGTCGATAATGTGATCCCATCACAATTCTACCAGGCCGTCGCCGAACTGGTGCGGATCGTCTACTCGAAAAAGGCTGAGCGCAGACAGATTTCATGAACCGGCAACCGCACGCAAAATCCCGCGAGATCATCGTCGCCAGCGCCATCGAACAGGTGGTGGTGGAACTCAGGCTGATCGACGTCGCCGACTATATCGCCTTCATCCGGCTGGAGCATTTCGCCTGCCTGTCGGATCTGGTCGATTCAGCGGCGGAGCTGTTCTTCATGCCGGGTACGCTTAGGCTCGGTCATGGCGGCGAGGCACATGTCGACTGGAGCGGCAGCCCGCGCATCGTGCTCGATCTGGAACTCAGGCCGCCCGGCGTGACCGTCTATTTCCAGCTGACGCTGAGCGAGACCGGCAGCACGGTCCTGGTCAATTACGTGTCGTTTGAAAAGCCGGGCGAAGACCCCGGGCACAACACGGCGCTGCTGGAGGCGGTGATCGAACAGGCCCGCATTCGCAAGGTCGAACCGCTGGCGTTCTAAAGCGCTTCCTTCAGCCGAGAGCGGCTACTCGATAAGCCCCAGCCGTAACGCCTTGGCGACCGCTTGGTTGCGGTTGACCGCATTGAGCTTTTGGGTCGACTGGGTGAGGTACTGGTTGGCGGTGTGCACCGACAGTTTCAGGAGCCGCGCGATCTCCTCGCTGGTGTTGCCGTTGGCGGTCAGCTTCAGGCATTCAAGCTCGCGCTTGGAGATCGAGCGCATTCTGCCGACGTCTCCCGGACGCATCCGCGCGACGGCGGCGAACAGCGAGAAGCAGCGAGCGTGAATTTCGTAGAGCGCATCCTGCGCCAGCGCGATCTCCGATCCCAGGAAGACGACAAGACCGCATTGACCGCGATCGGCATGGACGGGGAAGGCAATGCCGCTCGACCCGGGTGTCAGCGGCGCCATCTGTCCGGTCCAGGCGAGATTGCCGAACATGTCGGCCATGGCCGCCACGCCATCATCCGTCCACCAGCGCGGCTCGGTCGAAATCCGGCTATGGCGAACGATGTCCTCGCCATTGGCGCCTGAAATGAACTTGGTGGCCACCGCGACGCCTGGATAATCTGAATCAAAGCACGGGACCAGCCGCGCGCGCTCCGGCGACGGGCTGACGAAGTACAGGCCGAAGGCCGAGGCGTTGATGTCGACTGAGATCCAGCGGCAGCGGCGCACCGCATCGGGAATGGTGACGGCGTGATGTGTGTCGGATCCCAGCGAGAAGGCACCGAACGGGCTGCGCTGCTCGTTGAAAAGGGCCTCCGCGGCCTCCTTGATGTCGGCGTGTTTCAAATGATGCCACTCCTGATCGCCGTGGCGATGGCCATCGCACGGTTCGAGGCCGCGAATTTCTGGATGGCGTGGGTGATGTAGCTGTTGACGGTGTTGGAGGAGACGCCAAGGATCACCGCCACCTCGTCGGTGGTCTTGCCTTCCGAGACCCAGAACAAGCATTCGCGCTCGCGGTCCGACAGCGGATCCTGCATCGCCGCGGCGGCGATCAACTGCGGGATGTGCGAAAGCGCGTAGCAGCATTTCAGCTGCGCCTTCATCAGCGCCGGCTGGTCGATCCGGCCGGCGGCGGCCGCCGAGAACAACGCGAACAGGCGCTGACGGCCGACATTCAGCCGCAGTGAATAGACCTCGGCATGGCCGAGCACGTCGAGGAGCCGAGCCTCTTCGCCCGAGACCAGCCCGCCGGCATCCGGCGCCTGGGCCGCCACCAGCGGCGTCGGACGGATACCGGGTGCGGCGGTGAGCGGGCCCTGTGCAAGGCCGGCGATCAGCCGCTTGCCGATCAACTCGATGGCGTCGAAGATCCAGTTCGAAGACACGATACGCGCATCGTTGCGGTCCTGGTCATGGACAATGGCGACCAGCATATAGCTGTCGGCGCCGATCTCGGCGGTCAGCTCCATGAAGAAGGAGGTGAGATCACCGCGCGACGTCAGGCGCGAGCCCAATGTGTCGGATTGAAGAGGCGCGGCGGGACTGCTCATCTGCTGCTTTTTGGTCGGAATCAATTCTGATGCCCGGCTGCTGGAGTGCCAGCCGCCGAACCCGAAAACGCGTTACTTTTACGAGACACACACGAGGCGCGGGGCCGCGCCCAACCAGACGGAATCCATTCAGGGAACGCGAGACATCCGCGTCTGGCGCCGGAAAAATTCCGGAACGTGAGACTTTGGGTGGTCGCCGCGCCCCCCGAGGACCGGCTGATTCGGGTCTAATCTACCCGCAGATGAATCCGACATCAAACGCGATTTGACAAAATCGAATCCGGTGGAGTCGGCCTGCGACTCAGCGGCCAATTTCTCTGCATTTCCTGGGCACGGAAATCGAGCCGCGCAGGCCGGCCATGATTTTTGCGATGGGCTTACGCGGCGCCTCAGGATGCAAAAAAGGGCGGCTGCCGCCACCCTTCCTTTGTCCGTCCTCCCCGCAGGCGCTGCGCTTTCTGGACGACCGCTCTACCGATCCTCGAACCCGGTCAGCACGCCGACGGCATTGATGCCGATCTCCTCGACGGCATAGCCGCCTTCCTGGACGAACAGCGTCGGCAGGCCGAGCTTGGCGATGCGCTGGCCGATCTTCGGATAATCCAGGCTTTTCAGCTTGAACTGGCTGATCGGGTCCTTTTCGAAAGTGTCGACGCCGAGCGAGACGACGACGATGTCGGGAGCGTAGGCGGCGAGCCTGGCGCAGGCATCCTCCAGCGACACGTTCCAGGCATCCCAGCCGGTGCCGAAGGGCATGGGGTAGTTGATGTTGAAGCCTTCGCCGGCCCCCGCGCCATGCTCATCGGCATGGCCGAGGAAGAACGGGTACTCGACCATGGGATCACCGTGCAGGTTGAGAACCTGCACGTCGGCGCGGTCATAGAAGATCTCCTGCGTGCCGTTGCCGTGGTGATAGTCGACATCGAGGATCGAGACACGCTTGGCGCCCTGGTCGCGGAACCATTGCGCGGCGACGGCCGCGTTGTTGATGTAGCAATAGCCGCCCATGAAGCCGGCCCCGGCATGGTGGCCGGGCGGACGGCAGAGCGCGAAGGCCGACCTCTCGCCGTCCTTGACCAGGCCGGCGGCGGTCAGGGCGACGTCAAAGGACGATTTGATCGCGGCCCAGGTGCCCTCGACGAAGGTGGCGCCGCCGTCGAAGGAATAGTAGCCGAGCAGGGCGTCGATGCGCTTGGGCGGCACGTCGCCGCGCAGTCCGCGCGTCGGCCAGGTGAAGGGCATCGCCGTGCCCGCATGGCCCTCGGCGATCCATTGTGGCCAGACGGTCGGCAGGAAGTCGATGTAGTCGGCCCGGTGGACGCGCTTGGCGGCGGCAAGGTCGTGCTCGACCGGCGCGATGATCGGCCCGAGCTTCTCGCTTTCGACCCGCGCCTTGATGAACTCCGCCCGCGAGGGCTTTTCGAAGCCGGGCACGATGGCCGAGGTGACCAGTTCCATCTGCCCGGCATGACCGGCGTGAAGCGGCGAATAGACAGTCTTCATGAAATTCCTCTCGAAGTGCGAAGCTACGGCAATTCCAGGAAAAGTGTGAAGCGGTTTTCCGTCTGGAATTGCATTTGAAACCGGTCAGTCAAGGTTGAGGTAGGGGCTCACCAAGGCGAGCCACATGGTTTCCACATCGTCCTCGATGAGGTCGAATGTCCTGCGGTCCTTCTTCAGCCCAACGAGCCGGCAGACGTGCCCGACCTCCATCATCAGCACGCCGAGCCGGCTGGCGATCTTGCCTTCGAGTGCGGGGTTCACATGCTGCAGCCATGCAGCATAGAGGGCGATGATCTGGTCATCATATTCGTTCTGGATCGGCCGCAGGTCGGCATTGCCTGAAATGGCCTCGATCACCGGCATCAGGGTGGCGTTTTCGAGGTAGAGCTTCGACGTGTCGATGAACAGCTTGCGCACTTCCCGCCGAAATTCTTCGCGGTTGGTGGGCGGGGCGACCTTGATGCGCCTCGCGATCACCTCGGGAAAGGATGACAGCCAGCGCCGGGCGAGATCCAGAAGAATGGCTTCCTTGTTGGGAAAGTACTGGTAGACCGAACCGACCGACAGGCCCGCGCGCTGCGCGATGGCGAGCGTCGTCGGTGTCCTGGTTCCTTGCTCCCGCGTCAGGATCAGCGCAGCGTCGAGGATCCTGTCGACCACCTTGCTGGACCGTTGTTGCCGCGGCTGCTTGCGCGGCTCGAGCGTTATCTTGGTTTTGCGGTCGAGACTGCGCTTCACTGCTTGATGCCCTCGTTCCCTGCCTGGTCCCAACACAAGCGGGGCGTGCTGTCCACAATACATTCTAAATCCGGCATGTTGACAAACGCGAATAATCAGTCGCATTCTTTATCCACACTGTCTCTTGGGATAACAAGGGAAATTTCGAAGACAGCGTACTGGCACCATTCATTGTCCGATAGCGCCGCTCCGTGGTGTGGCGGGTCGTTGGACGCGGAGTTTTGCCCGTCTCATTCAGTCGTCAAAAGCGCGGAGTTGCGATGTCGGTCACGGATGCGGGTGATGGTGCGGATCTGATTGTCATCAACGGTCGTGTGCTGACCATGGACGGTGACAATCCCGCCGCCGAGGCCGTTGCCGTCAAGGACGGCGCCATCATCGCCATTGGCAGCAGCACCTCCATCGAAGAGCTTAAAGGACCGGACACGGAGGTGATCGACGCGCATGGCGGATCGGTCCTGCCCGGCTTCATCGAAGCCCACATGCATCTGTTTTCGGGCGCGGCCGAGCTTGCCCATCTGCAACTGGCCGGCGTGCATGGGTTCGAGGCGCTGCGGAAGGCGATCCGCGACTATGCAGCGGCGCACCCCGATGCGCGGATGCTGGTCGGGCAGAGCGTCGACTACACCGTGCTCGACGACGAGCGGGTGACGCGACACCATCTCGACGCGATCCTGCCGGACCGGCCATTCGTCATGGCCGCCCCCGACCACCATACGATGTGGGCCAACACAAAGGCGCTTGAACTGGCCGGCATCCTCAAAGGACGCATGCTTGGTCCGGGCAATGAGATCGTCATGGGCGACGATGGCTTGGCAGCGGGCGAATTGCGCGAGGGCGAGGCCTTCGGCCCGGTTCTCGACCTTGCCGGCGAAGGCCGCGTGCGGCTGGGCCTGGCGACCGGCGGTGAGCCGGACCCGATGCCGTCGGCCGCCGAACGCGCCGCCGACCGCGACATCATGCGGCGCGGGCTTGCCTGGTGCGCGCGCCACGGCATCACCTCGATCCAGAACATGGACGGCAATCTCTACCAGCTCGAACTGCTGGCCGAGATCGAGGCCGAGGAAGGCCTGCCCTGCCGCGTGCAGATCCCCTTCCACTACAAGAACTTCATGACGCTCGACATGCTCGACAAGGCGTCCGTGATGGCCGAACGCTACGACAGCGAATGGCTGTCCTCGGGCATGGTCAAGGTGTTCTACGACGGCGTGCTGGACTCGTGGACGGCTGTCATGGTCGAGCCCTATGCCGATCGTCCCGACTGGGTCGGCGAGCCGCTGTTCACGCCACGGCAGTTCATCGACCTGGCGGTCGCCATCGACAGGCGCGGGCTGCAGATCGCGGTACACTCGATCGGCGACGGCGCCGTGCGTGCCGTGCTCGACGGCTACGAGGCGGCGCAAAAGGCCAACGGCAAGCGTGACAGCCGGCATCGCGTTGAACATATCGAGGTCACTACCCCATCGGATGTGCCGCGTTTTGCCGAACTGGGGGTCATCGCCTCGATGCAGCCGCCGCATCCGCCCGGCGCCATGGATTTCCCGTTGGAGCCGACCGTGTCGCGCATCGGGCAGGCCCGCTGGCCGCTGAGCTATGCCTGGCGCACCTTGAAGGACGCCGGCGCCCATGTCGTGTTCGCCTCGGATTGGCCAGTGTCGCCGATCGACCCGATCCTGGGCATTCAGGCGGCAGTGCTGCGCAAGCCATGGGCAGAAAGCGATCCCGACCAAAGCTTCTCGCTGCATGAATCGATCGCCGCCTACACGGTCGAGGGCGCCTATGCGGAATTCGCCGAGCATCGCAAGGGCATGCTGAAATCCGGCTACATGGCGGATCTGGTGGTGCTGTCGGCCGATATCGAGAAGACGGCGCCGGCCGATCTGCACAAGGTACGGCCGGTGACGACGATCTGCGGCGGCAAGGTCACCTATCAGGCCCGATAATGGCATGAGGCTTGCTGGCTAAAGACTGACTGAACTGTGATTCAATGCCGGGCTTGCCAACCTACCGGCCATGTGGTCACATCCAACAGGGGACAAACTCCGCCAGCAAGAGCGGGGTCAACAGTGAGGCGTAATCGTGCCGGACAAACCGGATCGGAATGCGATTGAAGTAGTAAACGTCAGCAAAATTTTCGGATCGGGTGAGGGGCAGGTCGCTGCTCTCGACAAGGTTTCGGTCTCCATTCGCGAAAACGAGTTCTTCACGCTGCTGGGACCCTCAGGCTGCGGCAAGACCACCTTGCTGCGGCTGATCGCCGGCTTCGACTTTCCAACCGCCGGGGAAATCCTGCTCTACGGCCAGGATATCGCGCCCTTGCCGCCGTTCAAGCGCCCGGTCAACACCGTCTTCCAGTCCTACGCGCTGTTCCCGCATATGACGGTGGCCGACAATATCGGCTTCGGCCTGGAGATGCTGGGCAAGCCCAGGGCCGAGATCAAGGCGCGCGTCGCCGAGATGCTGAAGCTGGTCAAGATGGAAGCGCTGGCCGGCCGCCGCACAGCCCAGATTTCCGGTGGCCAGCAACAGCGCGTGGCATTGGCCCGGGCATTGGCGCCGCAGCCGAAAGTGCTGTTGCTCGACGAACCGCTCTCAGCCCTCGACTACAAGTTGCGCAAGGAGATGCAGATCGAGCTCAAGCGGCTGCAGCACGAGACCGGCATCACCTTCATCTTCGTCACTCATGACCAGGAAGAAGCGCTGACCATGTCGGACCGCGTCGCTGTGATGTCGTCGGGCAAGATCCTTCAGGTCGGTTCGCCCTGGGATATCTACGACAAGCCGGCGGATCGCTTTGTCGCCGACTTCATCGGCGAAACCAACTTCCTCACCGCCGCCATATCGGGCATCGGCAGCGGCAAGGCGCGCGCGACGCTCAAATCCGGCGCGACCATCGAGGCGACCGTTGCCGAAGGTTTTCAGCCGAAGGACAACGCCACCGTGGTGGTAAGGCCCGAGCACGCCAAGCTGACGAAGGACAAGGGCGATGTGTCGGGCACGGTCGAGAACATCGTCTATTTCGGCACCGATACGCATATCCACGTCCATCTCGACAGCGGCGAGGCCTTCACCGTGCGCCAGCAGAACACGCGCAGCGCAGGCTGCGGTTTCGAGCGTGGCGACAAGGTCGGCATCATGATCGGCAACGATGCCGCGCAAGTGCTGAGGGACTAATGGCGACCGCGGAAGAAGTCGCCAAGGCAGCGGAACGGCGCGATGTCCGTGACCGCTGGCTTCTGTCAGCGCCGGCGCTGCTGGTCATTCTGTTCGCCGCGACCGGCCCGTTGCTGATCGTGTTGGTCTATTCGCTCCTGACGCCGGGCGCATATGGCGACGTGAAATGGCAGTTCTCGGGCGATGCCTGGACGTCGGTGTTCCTGGAGCGCGACATTTTCGACGACACGCTGTCGCTGGCGGCGGCGCATGTCACCATCTTCTGGCGCTCGATCAAGCTTGCGGTTGTGACGACACTCGCCACGTTGGCGCTCGGTTTCCCGACGGCCTACTTCATGGCGACGCGCAGTGAAAAGACCAGGGATCTCTGGCTGTTCCTGATCACCATCCCGTTCTGGACCAACCTGTTGATCCGCACTTTCGCCGTGCTGCAGATCATCCGCAACGAAGGCATCGTCAACACGATCCTGCTCAAGCTCGGCATCGTCTCGGCGCCGGTCCAGATCCTCTACACCGACACGGCGATCCTGATCGGCATGGCCTATGTCTACCTGCCGCTGATGGTGCTGCCGATCTACGCCAGCATGGAGAAGCTCGATTTCCGGCTGGTCGAGGCGGGCTACGATCTTTACGCGACGCGTTTCAAGGTGCTGCGGAAGATCATTTTCCCGCTGGTCAAACCCGGCGTCATCGCCGGCTCGATCCTGGTCTTCATTCCGGCGCTCGGCGCTTATGTGACGCCGAGCGTGCTCGGCGGCGGCAAGAACATGATGCTGTCCAATTTGATCGAACTGCAGTTCGGACAGGGCCGCAACTGGCCGCTCGGCTCGGCACTGTCGATCACGGTGATGATCATCGTTATGGTGGCGCTGCTTGCCTATGTGCGCAATGCCGGGAAGTCGGGGGTGCGGCATGGCTAGCAACTTTTCCATCAAGCACCAGCCGGGTTTCACCGCGATCGCGGCGACTTGTTTCGTTATCCTCTATCTGCCCATCATCGTGCTGGTTATCTACGCCTTCAACGCGGCGAGCTCGACATCCGAATGGGGCGGCTTTTCGCTGAAATGGTTCCAGTCGGCATACCAGAACACTCAGGTCATCGACGCGACGCTGCGTTCCTTCCAGATCGGCTCCATCGCGGCGGTGCTGTCGACCGTCTTTGCCACCATGGCGGCACTCGCCACCACGCGCACGGCGTCGTATCCCGGCCTTACCTTCAAATACGCGGCGATCAACCAGCCGCTGATGGTGCCCGAGATCGTCACCGGCGTGGCGCTGCTGATCTTCTTCTCGCGCATCAAGATCTTCACCGGTTATTCCGGCATCGGCTACCTGGTCGCCGCGCATACGGCGTTCTGCATTCCGTTCGCCTACCTGCCGATCCGGGCGCGGCTGGAGAATATGGATCTGACGCTGGAGCGCGCCGCGGCCGATCTCTACGCGACGCCATGGAAGACCTTCCGCCGCATCACGCTGCCGCTTTTGTGGCCTGGTATCCTGGCCGGCCTGATGCTGGCCTTCGTCATCTCGCTCGATGACGTGGTCATCACAGAGTTCGTCAAATCGGGCGGTCAGGACACGCTGCCCACTTACATGCTCGGCCAGATCCGCCGCGGCATCACACCCGAGATCAACGCGATATCGACCGCCTTCCTGCTGCTTTCGGTCGCGATCGTCACGTTGTTTTTCTTCGTCAGCAGGAAACGAGACTGAAACCGACAATGGGAGTTAAAACCATGAACTGGAAGACAACAGCGACCGCCATGGGGTTGGCGTTGCTTGCCTCGACGGGCCTCGCGCGGGCCGAAGGCGTGCTCAACATCTACAATTGGGGAAACTACACCAGCCCCGACGTGATCAAGAAGTTCGAGGCGAAATACAACATCAAGGTGACGATCACCGACTATGACTCGAACGACACCGCTCTGGCCAAGGTTCGCCAGGGCGGCACCGGCTTCGACATCGCGGTGCCTTCGCAGACCTATGTGCCGATCTGGATCAAGGAAGGCCTCGTCCAGGAGACCGATCCCGGCAAGATGGAGAACGCCAAGAACATCGCGCCCGAATGGGCCAACCCCGACTTCGACCCAGGCCGCAAATACACTGTTCCTTGGGCCTGGGGCACGATCGGCGTCGTCGTCAATACCGACGCCTACAAGGGCCCGGCGAACACCTGGGGCATCATCTTCAACACGCCCGAGGAGTTGAAGGGCAAGGTCAACGTCGTGCCCGAGATGGGCGACGTGATGTTCGCGGCGATCAAGTATGTCGGCGGTCAGCAATGCACCGACGACAAGGCGGTGCTGAAGAAGGTGCGCGACCTCCTGGTGGCAGCCAAGCCGAACTGGATCGCCATGGAATACAACACCATCGAGAAGATGGGCGCCGGCGACTTCAAGGCAACCAGCGACTGGAACGGTTCGGCCCTGCGCCAGCGGCTGGCCAACCCGGCCATCCACTTCAACTATCCGAAGGAAGGTTATGGGCTGTGGAGCGACAACGTCGTTGTGCTCAAGGAGGCCAAGAACGTCGAAAACGCCAAGCTGTTCCAGAACTTCATCATGGATCCGGAAAACGCCGCGGGTCTCTCGGCCTTCCACCGATACGCGAACGCCATCACCGGCTCGGACAAGTACATGCCAGCCGACATGAAGGACGCGCCGGAGGTGGTCATTCCGGCCGACGCCAAGCCGCTTGGCGAACTGCAGCAGATGTGCGCTCCGGAGACGCAGGAACTCTACACCAAGATCTGGACCGAACTGCAGAAGTAGTCACAGACCCAAGGGGCCCGGCGGCACTTGCCGCCGGGCCTTTTCTTTCCGGGAATGGCCTTTCATGAGTTCCTATCGCAACAGCGATCCGCGGCCGCCTATCATGCAAGGCTCGCCGCCCGCCATGCTGCCGCCGAGGCTCGACTGGGACAGGCCGCCCTGGAACCGCTGGGCTTTCCAGCACATACGGGAAATTCTGCCGACCGTGGAAGTCTGGCGCGGCGCTGGCCATCGACACCGTCTCGAACGCGCCGAGGTCGATCTCGACGGGCTAGCGGTCGAGGACAGCGAGGGCAGGCCTTCGACACTCGCCGGTCTGCTCGACGAGACCTATACGGACGGCTTCCTGGTGCTCAAGGACGGCAGGATAGCCTATGAGCGCTATTTCAACGGCATGGACGAGCGCACGCTGCACCTGTCGCAGTCGATGGCCAAGTCGGTCACCGGCTCGGTGTTCGGGATATTGGCCGGGCGCGGCCTGATCGATCCGGCGAAGCCAGTGACGGACTACCTGCCGGAACTGAGCGCGACCGGGTGGGCCGGCGCCAGCGTCCAGCATGTGCTTGATATGACCACCGGCGTGCGGTTTTCGGAGGAATACACCGACCGCTATTCCGACATCGGCCAGGTCGATGTCGCCACCGGCTGGAAGCCGGTGCCACCGGGCAGCGATCCGGATTTCCGCTGGCCATCGCACATGTTCGAGCTGATCCTGGGCTTGAAGGACACGGTTCGCCCGCATGGAGCCACGTTCGAATATCGCTCGATCGAGACGGACGTGCTCGCCTTCATCATGGAACGGGTGACCGGCAAGCGGCTGGCGCAACTCGTCTCGGAAGAACTTTGGCAAAAGCTCGGGGCTGACGAAAGCGCCTGCTTCACCGTCGACAGCGCCGGCTATGCGCTGGCCGATGGCGGCTTCAACGCGACGCTGCGCGACTACGCCCGCTTTGGCCAGCTGATCCTCGACAATGGCGGCGGCATCGTGCCGGCGGACTGGATCGAGGCGACGCGTACCGGCAGGCATGGTCCGGATTTCTCGGCCAGCCTGCCCGAGGGCAGCTATCGCAACCAGTTCTGGATCGAGAATCCCAGCTCGCGGGCACTGATGTGCCGTGGCGTGTTCGGACAGTTGATCCATATCGACTGGAACACAGGAATAGTCGTGGTGAAGCTGTCGACCTGGCCGGATTTCAGCAACATGGCCTATTCCAGGGCAACGCTGAAGGCCGTGCACGCCATCGCCGCGGCGCTTGCCTGAGCTTCATGACCAATGGACTGGGAGGAAACGCCATGACCGGCAAGACCGCGTTCGAGACTCGATACGGATTCCGCCGCAACGAGGTGCTGCTCGGCAACTGGCGTGTGAGCCCGTTCAATCGGTGGTCGTTCCAGAATCTCGGCGAACTGGTGCCGACCGCCCGGGTGGCGGCAGCGCCCGGCGCCGCAGAAGCCCCTCGGCGAGACATGGACGGCTTGCTCGGGGAAAAGGTCACGGTCGCGACTGCACCGGAGACGGTGGCTGAATTCCTCCTGCGCTCCAGCACCGACGCCCTGACGGTGATGAAGGGCGGCAAGATCATTGGCGACTGGTTCGCGCCGCATATGGAGTTTGGCGCGCGCCACATCATCTTCTCGATCAGCAAATCGGTGACCGCGATCATCGCCGGCATACTGGAAGGCGAGGGGGCGTTCGATCCGGAAGCGCCGGTGACGGACTATATCCCGGAAGCAGCCGGCTCGGCCTATGGCGATGCAAGCGTTCGGCATGTGCTCGACATGAGCGTCAGCCTCGACTTCGAGGAGGCCTATCTCGATCCGGAAAGCGCCTTCGCCCGCTATCGCCGCGCGACGCTGTGGAATCCGGGCGGCGGCACCGAAAGCCTGCGTGAATTCATCCTTACCCTGCAGCGGCTTGCCGAGCCGCATGGCCAGACCTTCCGCTACCGCTCGCCCAATTCCGACCTGCTCGGCCTGCTGCTCGAGCGCGCCTCGGGCCAGCGCTTGACCGACCTCATGCGCGAGAAACTATGGCTGCCGCTTGGCGCCCTCAGCGAGGCCTCTGTCGCCGTCGACATGGAAGGCACGGCACGCACCGCCGGCGGCATTTCGGTGACGCCGCGTGACCTGGCGCGCCTCGGCGAGATGATGCGGCAGGGCGGCACCGCCAATGGCCGCCGCATCGTGCCCGAGGCCTGGGTGCGCGACACCACCAGCACCGGCGGCAGCTCGGAAGCTTGGCGGCGCGGTGCCATGCTGCCGCTGTTCCCGAAAGGCCGCTACCGCAACAAATGGTATCAGACCGGCTTCGAAAATGGCGCCTATTGCGGCATCGGCATCCATGGCCAGTGGCTTTATGTCGATCCCAGCACCGAAGCGGTGATCGCCAAGATGTCGTCGCAGCCGGAGCCGGTCGACGATCCGCTGGATATCGAGATCGTTGCGTTTTTCGAGGCGCTGAGCCGGATGGTCTAAGTGGGCAGTCGCGTGCGATTGGTGATGTCGGCGCTGCCCCTCATCCGCCTGCCGGCACCTTCGCCCCGTATAGTGACGGGGAGAAGGGATCTGGTCGCTACGCCGGCGCCTCTTTGCACCGTTGGCGATTGGCGAAATCGGCGATGACAGCGCCCTCTCCCCGTCACTATAGGGGGAGAGGATGCCGGCAGGCAGGTGAGGGGCGGCGCAGACATCTCAGTATCAGCAAATTCCTGCGGTACCCAGATCCGGTGAACGCATCGCGTTTTCCTGTGGACCTCCGCCGCCGTTGAAAACGTCGCGGTTGGCGGACCTGATGTCTGCGCTTATGGTCGCCGCTCTTTTCGACGAGAGTGGGAAGACATGGCATCCGACATCAAGCGCATCGCAGCCATCATCGCGGCCGAAATCAAGGCGCGGCCGGAACAGGCGGCCGCGGCGATCGGACTGCTTGATGAGGGGGCGACGGTGCCGTTCGTGGCACGCTACCGCAAGGAAGTGACCGGCGGGCTGGACGACACGCAATTGCGCGATCTTGCCGAGCGTCTTGTCTACCTTCGCGAACTCGACGCGCGCCGCGACACCATCCTGGGCTCGATCCGCGAGCAGGGCAAGCTGACGCAAGAGCTTGAAACCAAGATCGCGGGCGCCGCGACCAAGGCGGAGCTCGAGGACATATACCTGCCCTACAAGCCGAAGCGCCGCACCAAGGCCGAGATCGCCCGCGAGCGTGGATTGGGGCCGCTGGCCGAAGCCATTCTCGCCGACCGCTCGCTGGTGCCCGCGGACGTCGCGCTCGCCTATGTCACCGGCGAGGTGGCCGATGCGAAGGCGGCGCTCGAGGGCGCGCGCGACATCCTGTCGGAGCAATTCGCCGAAAATGCCGATCTGGTCGGCAAGCTGCGCAGCTACATGAAGGAACGCGCCTTCCTGCGCGCCAGGGTGGTCGACGGCAAGCAGGAGGCCGGCGCGAAATTCTCGGACTATTTCGACCATGTCGAACGTTGGGCGACCGTGCCAAGCCACCGCGCGCTCGCCATGCTGCGCGGCCGCAACGAGGAGGTGCTGTCGCTCGACATCGAGGTGGATGCCGATGACGGCTCGCCGGTGAAGCCTGTCGAGCGGATGATCGCCAACGCCTATGGCATCGGTGCCAGCCTGCCAAGCGACCGCTGGCTGATGGAAGTGGCAGGCTGGACCTGGCGCATCAAACTGTCGCTGCACCTGACGCTCGACCTGATGCGCGACCTGCGCGAGCGGGCCGAGGAAGAAGCGATCCATGTCTTTGCCCGTAACCTCAAGGATTTGCTGCTGGCGGCTCCCGCCGGCTCGCGGCCGACGATGGGGCTCGATCCGGGCATCCGCACCGGCGTCAAGGTGGCGGTGGTCGATGGCACCGGCAAGCTGCTGGCGACGACGACGGTCTATCCGTTTCCGCCGAGGAACGATGTGCGTGGCACGCAGGCCGAACTTGCGGCACTTATCCGCCAGCACAAGGTCGAGCTGATCTCGATCGGCAACGGCACCGGCAGCCGCGAGACCGAGAAGCTGGTCGCCGACATGCTGTCCGACATGCCTTCGACCGGCGGTCCGAAGCCGCTCAAGGTGATCGTCAGCGAGGCGGGAGCGTCGGTCTATTCGGCCTCGGCGACGGCTGCCGCCGAGTTTCCCGGCCTCGACGTGTCGCTGCGCGGCGCGGTGTCGATCGCGCGGCGGCTGCAGGATCCGCTGGCCGAACTGGTCAAGATCGAGCCGAAATCCATCGGCGTCGGCCAGTATCAGCACGATGTCGACCAGTACCGGCTCGGCCGCTCGCTGGAAGCGGTGGTGGAGGACGCCGTCAACGCGGTCGGCGTCGACCTCAACACCGCCTCGGCGCCGTTGCTGGCGCGGGTTTCAGGCCTCGGCGCGTCGCTCGCCGATGCAATCGTCGCCCATCGCGATGCGACCGGCCCGTTCGCCAGCCGCAAGGACCTGCTGAAGGTGGCACGGCTTGGACCGCGCGCGTTCGAGCAGTCCGCCGGCTTCCTGCGCATCGCCAATGGCAGCGAGCCGCTCGACGCCTCGTCGGTGCATCCGGAGGCCTATGGCGTGGCCAAGAAGATCGTCGCCGCCTGCGGCCGCGACGTGCGTTCGCTTTTGGGCGACAGTGCCGCGCTCAAGGCGCTCGACCCGCGCGTCTTCGTCGACGAGCGTTTCGGCTTGCCGACGGTGCGCGACATTCTGGCGGAGCTGGAGAAGCCCGGCCGCGATCCGCGTCCCGGCTTCAAGACCGCGACCTTCGCCGATGGCATCGACGAGATCAAGGATCTGAAGCCCGGCATGCTGCTGGAAGGGACCGTCACCAATGTCGCCGCTTTCGGCGCCTTCGTCGATATAGGCGTGCACCAGGACGGGCTGGTGCATGTCTCGCAGCTCGCCGACCGCTTCATCAAGGACGCGCATGAGGTGGTCAAGGCCGGCGACGTGGTCAAGGTGCGCGTCGTCGATGTCGACATCAAGCGCAAGCGTATCGCGCTCTCCATGCGTAAGGATGGCGGCGAGGGCGGTGCATCGAAGGGCGGGCCGCGCGACAATGGTGGCGGCAGGCCGGCGCCACGCGGGCCTACGCCGCAACGCCAGCCGGAGCGGCCGGCACAGCAAGGTGCGTTCGGCGCCGCGCTGGCGGACGCGCTGAAGCGAAAGTAGCTACCACGCCAGAACAGCCGGCTCCTTCTCAAGCTGGCCGAGCAGCCAGTCCCGGAAACTGGCAACCGGCGGATAGCCGCGCTTGTCGTGAGGAATGACAAGGTAATAGGCGCTGCGGCTCTGCATCGGCTGGCCAGGCGCGGGCACAAGCTGGCCGCGCTGCAGTTCGCCCTCGATGAGAATCTGCGGCAAGAGCGCCACGCCGAGGCCCGCCATGCAAGCCTGGGCAGCGGTGGCGAACTGCTCGAATTGCATGCCAGGCCCGGTCGGCGCGCTCAGGCCCTGATGCTCGAACCATTCGCTCCAGGCCCCCGGACGCGTCGTCATGTGCAGCAGCGGCAAACGGCCGATGTCGGCCGGTGTGGCGATGGCGCGGCCGGCGAGGAAGTCGGGCGACACCACCGGTGCCACCGTCTCGCGTACCAGAAGTGTCGAGTCGGCGTCCGGCCAGTCCGGCAGGCCGTAGTGGATGGCGGCATCCAACCGTTCGCGGGCGAAGTCGAAGCGCCCGACGCGGGTGACGAAATTGATGGTGATGTCGGGATTGTTCTCGACGAAATCGGGGATCATCGGCATCAGCCAACGCGTGCCGAAAGTCGGCAGAATGGCAAGATTCAAGATCCCACTATGCCGATTGCTCATCAATCCAAGGGCTGCATCACGCAACTGGCCAAGCGCCGAGCGTACCGCTTCGGCGTAGATTTCACCCGCCGTGGAGAGCCTTACATTGCGGCTGTCGCGTTCGAACAGCCGGCGGCCGAACTGATCTTCCAAAAGTCTTATCTGGCGACTGACCGCGCCCTGGGTCAGGTCCAATTCCTGGGCGGCGGCGGTGAAGGAGCCAAGCCGCGCCACGGCCTCGAAGGCGGCAAGGGCGCTGATGTTGGGCAAAAGGCGGCGTTGGACACTCATGATCCATTCCTAGCGCTCATTGATCGGTGAAGCAATTTCGTTTGATTTTTTCAGGCCACGAGCCGATAAGCCGGGCTTCACCTGTTTCAAGGATCGAGAAGCCATGGCCGACAAGAATGCATTCGTGTGGGAAGACCCGTTCCTGATCGAGGACCAGCTTTCGGAAGACGAGCGCATGGTGCGCGATGGCGCTGCCGCCTTTGCCGCCGACAAGCTCGCGCCGCGTATCGAGGAAGCCTATCTCAACGAGACCTTCGACACGGCGATCTTCCGCGAGATGGGCGAGGCCGGCCTGCTCGGCATCAACATTCCGGAAGAGTTCGGTGGCCTCGCCGCCAGCTATGTCACCTACGGGCTGGTGGCGCGGGAAGTCGAACGCGTCGATTCCGGCTATCGCTCGATGATGTCGGTGCAGTCGTCGCTGGTGATGTACCCGATCCATGCCTATGGCTCGGACGAACAGCGCAGGAAGTATCTGCCGAAGCTCGCCAGCGGCGAATGGATCGGCTGCTTCGGTCTGACCGAGCCGGATGCCGGCTCCGACCCCGGCGGCATGAAGACCCGCGCCGAAAAGACCGCCAGCGGCTACAAGCTCTCCGGCTCCAAGATGTGGATTTCCAACGCGCCGGTCGCCGACGTGTTCGTCGTATGGGCGAAGTTGAAGGGGGAGAACGGCAAGGACGAGATCCGCGGTTTCGTGCTCGAGAAAGGCATGAAGGGGCTGTCGGCGCCGAAGATCGGCGGCAAGCTGTCGCTGCGCGCGTCGATCACCGGCGAAGTGGTGATGGAAGGCGTCGAGGTCGGCGAGGACGCGCTGCTGCCCAACGCCAAGGGCCTCGGTGGACCCTTCGGCTGCCTCAACCGGGCCCGCTACGGCATTTCATGGGGCTCGATGGGCGCGGCGGAAGATTGCTGGCATCGCGCTCGCCAATATGGGCTTGACCGCAAGCAGTTCGGCAAGCCGCTGGCCGGCACGCAGCTCTACCAGAAGAAGCTCGCCGACATGCAGACCGAGATCGCTCTGGGGCTACAGGCCTCCTTGCGCGTCGGGCGCCTGCTCGATGAAGGCAAGATGGCGCCGGAAATGATCTCGATCGTCAAGCGCAACAATTGCGGCAAGGCGCTCGACATCGCCCGCCAGGCCCGTGACATGCATGGCGGCAACGGGATCCAGATCGGCTATCACGTCATGCGCCACGCGCAGAACCTGGAAACCGTCAACACCTACGAAGGCACCCATGACGTGCACGCGCTGATCCTGGGACGGGCGCAAACGGGAATACAGGCGTTCTTTTGAGCGACTTAAGCCGGCAAGCGGTTCTTTAATTTAGGTGCACCGCAACATCCGCTTGGAGAATGGCGGCCAGATGTGTCAGGGTTCGGCTGATGAAACGCCGATCTCCGGGGCCCCATGGCAATTCTGGCAGCCGTCTACCACCTGACCCACTATAAATACGACCGGCCGGTGGTTCTCGGGCCCCAAATCATCAGGCTGCAGCCGGCACCGCATTCCCGCACCAAGGTGTTGAGCCATTCGCTCAAGGTCGAGCCGGCGAACCACTTCGTCAATCTGCAGCAGGATCCTTACGGCAACTTCCTCGCCCGTTTCGTCTTTCCGGAGCCGGTGACGGAGCTGAAGATCGAGGTCGACCTCGTCGCCGACATGACCGTCTACAATCCGTTCGACTTCTTCGTCGAACCGTCGGCCGAGGCGTTCCCGTTCGACTATCCCGAGGAGATCCGTGACGACCTCGCCACCTACCGCACGCCGGAGCCGGCCGGGCCGCTGCTCCAGGCGTTTCTGAAAACCGTCGACCGCAGCGCGCCCAACACGGTCAATTTCCTCGTCGATCTCAATGCCCGCCTGCAGCGCGAGATCACCTATATCGTGCGCATGGAAACCGGTGTCTTCTCACCGGAGGAAACGCTGGCAGCGGCCAAGGGCTCCTGCCGCGATTCAAGCTGGCTCCTGGTGCAGATCCTGCGCAATCTCGGCATCGCCGCGCGCTTCGTCTCGGGGTATCTGATCCAGCTCAAGCCCGACCTTGTCGCGCTGGATGGGCCGGCCGGGACAGCGGTCGATTTCACCGACCTGCACGCCTGGTGCGAGGTCTATCTTCCTGGCGCCGGCTGGATCGGCTTCGATCCGACCTCGGGCCTGCTCACCGGCGAGAGCCATGTGCCACTGGCAGCGACGCCGCATTTCCGCAATGCGGCGCCTATTTCCGGGATGGCGAGCTTCGCCAATGTCGAGTTCGGCTTCGAGATGCGGGTCGACCGCATCGCCGAGCATCCGCGCATCACCAAGCCGTTCTCCGACGAGAGCTGGCAGGCGCTCGACGCGCTCGGCAACAAGGTCGATGCCGCGCTCGCGGCCGGGGATGTGCGGCTGACCATGGGCGGCGAGCCGACCTTCGTGTCGATCGACGATTTCGAGGCCGCCGAATGGAACACCGCCGCCGTTGGGCCAACCAAGCGCGAAAAGGCCGATGCGTTGATCCGCAGGCTGCGCGAGCGTTTCGCGCCCGGCGGCTTTCTCCATTACGGCCAAGGCAAGTGGTATCCCGGTGAAAGCCTGCCACGCTGGACGTTTTCGCTCTTTTGGCGCGCCGACGGCGAGCCGGTGTGGAGCGACCCGTCGCTGATCGCGCGGGAAGATAGTTCGGCTGATATCGGGCCGAAACAAGCCGAAAGCCTGCTGACGGCGATCGCCGGCGAACTCGGCATCGACACGTCCATGGTCAGCGAAGCCTATGAGGATCCGGCCGAATGGCTGCTCAAGGAAGGCAAGCTGCCCGACAATGTCGACCCGTCGAATTCGAAACTCGAAGATCCGGAGGAACGCAGCCGCATGGCGCGTGTCTTCGAACGCGGGCTGACCAAGCCGTCCGGCTATGTGCTGCCGGTGCAGCGCTGGAACAGCCAGGCCTCCGATCCGCGCTGGCGCTCGGAGAAATGGAAGACGCGGCGCGGCCGGCTGTTCCTGGTGCCGGGTGATTCTCCGGTCGGCTATCGCCTGCCGTTGGGCACGCTGCCCTATGTGCCGCCGGCGCAATTCCCCTACATCGTGCCCGTCGATCCGTCGCTGCCGCGTGGCCCGTTGCCCGTACGCGAAGCGATCTTGCCAGCGGCCGCTCCTGCGGAACTCGAAGGCGCCGACGAAATGGCCCGTCGCCAGCAGGCAGCCTCGTTCACGGCGACGACCGGCCAGCAGGAGCGCGTCGAGCAGGAGATCACCGAGATCGGCGGCGCGGTGCGCACGGCACTTTCGGTCGAACCGCGTGACGGCAGGCTGTGCGTGTTCATGCCGCCGGTCGAGGCGCTCGAGGACTATCTCGAACTCGTCGCCGCCGCCGAGAACGCGGCAAGGGCGATTGGCCTTCCCGTGCACATCGAGGGCTACGGTCCACCGCATGACCCGCGCCTCAACGTCATCCGCGTGGCACCCGATCCCGGCGTCATCGAGGTCAACATCCACCCTGCCTCGAACTGGCAGGACTGCGTGGCGACAACGACGGCGATCTACGACGAGGCGCGGCAGACGCGGCTTGGCGCCGACAAGTTCATGATCGACGGCCGCCACACCGGCACCGGAGGCGGCAACCATGTCGTGGTCGGCGGCGCCACGCCCAATGACAGCCCGTTCCTGCGCCGGCCCGACCTGCTGAAGAGCCTGGTGCTGCAATGGCAGCGGCATCCCTCGCTGTCCTATCTGTTCTCCGGCCTGTTCATCGGCCCGACCAGCCAGGCGCCGCGCTTCGACGAGGCGCGCCACGACTCTCTTTACGAGCTTGAAATCGCGATGGCGCAGGTGCCGCATCCCGACCAGGGTGCCGCACCCTTGCCGTGGCTGGTCGACCGGTTGTTCCGCAACCTGTTGACCGACGTCACCGGCAATACGCATCGCTCGGAAATCTGCATCGACAAGCTGTTTTCCCCGGATGGTCCGACTGGCCGGCTTGGCCTTGTCGAATTCCGCGGATTCGAGATGCCGCCCAATGCGCGCATGTCTCTGGCGCAGCAATTGCTGGTGCGGGCCATCATCGCCCGCGCGTGGAAGAACCCGCTCGACGGGCGCTTCGCGCGCTGGGGCACCTCGCTGCATGATCGCTTCATGCTGCCGCACCATGTCTGGGCGGACTTTCTCGACGTGCTCGACGACCTCAAGCTCAATGGTTTCGAATTCCGGCCCGAATGGTTCGATGCCCAGCTCGAATTCCGCTTTCCCTTCTGCGGCGAGGTGCAGCATGCCGGCATCAAGCTGGAGCTCAGGCAAGCGCTGGAACCATGGCATGTGATGGGCGAGCAGGGCGCGATCGGCGGCACCGTGCGCTTCGTCGATTCATCGGTCGAACGGCTGCAGGTCAGGACCGAAGGCCTCAACCCGGAGCGTCATGCGATCGTCTGCAACGGCCGCATCGTGCCGATGAGGATTACCGACAACAGGGAGGTCGCGGTGGCCGGCGTGCGCTTCAAGGCCTGGCAGCCGGCCTCGGGCCTGCATCCGGCGCTGCCGGTCAACACGCCGCTGGTGTTCGACATCTATGACCGCTGGTCCGGCCGGGCAATCGGCGGCTGCGTCTACCATGTCGCGCATCCCGGCGGGCGCAGCTACGACACTTTCCCCGTCAACGGCAACGAGGCGGAGGCACGGCGGCTCGCCCGCTTCGAACCGCGCGGCCACACACCCTCGGGCTATGTGTTGCGCGAGGAACAGCCGGCGGAAGATTTCCCGATGACCCTTGACCTCAGGCGTCCACCAAGACTGTGATCTGACATGGCAAAGGGGAATCACAAAAGGGTGCGCGGCAAGCCGCAGGCCCATAGCCTGCTGGAGCACTACCAGCCGATCGACGGCGTCGTCGACGAGATGGTCGACGCGTCAGGCAATCCCCGTCCGGTCTGGAAGCATTTTGTCGAAGCGCTCGACGACCTCGGGGCCGAAAAGCTCGGCCAGCGCTTCGCCCGCGCCGATCAGTATCTGCGCGATGCCGGTGTCTATTACCGCGTCTACGACAAGGCGGGCGCCAACGAGCGCGAATGGCCGCTGGCGCATATTCCCTTGCTCATCGAGGACAGCGAGTGGCAGGCGGTCAGCGCCGGCCTGGTGCAGCGCGCCGAACTGTTCGAGGAAATTGTTGCCGATATCCATGGGCCGAACCGGCTGATCGAAAAAGGCATCGTGCCGGCAGGACTGATCGCGGCGAGCCCTGAATATTTGCGGCCCGTGGTCGGCACCAGGCCGGCCGGAGGGCATTTCCTGCACTTCTGCGCCTTCGAACTCGGCCGCGGTCCGGACGGCCGCTGGTGGGTGCTGGGCGACCGCACCCAGGCGCCTTCGGGCGCCGGCTTCGCGCTGGAAAACCGGGTCGCCACCACGCGCGCTTTGTCCGACATCTATGGCGAGATGCATGTGCACCGGCTCGCCGGCTTCTTCCGCCGCTTTCGCGATGCGCTGATCGGCATGGCAAAGGAGAGCGACGGCCGCGTCGCCATCCTGACGCCGGGGCCACTCAACGAGACCTATTACGAACACGCCTATATCGCCCGCTACCTCGGCATCATGCTGCTCGAAGGCGAGGACCTGACCGTTTCCGGCGGCAGGCTGATGGTGCGGACCGTGTCCGGCCTGATGCCCATCAGCGTGCTGTGGCGGCGGCTCGATGCCGCCTTCGCCGATCCGCTCGAGCTGCGCCCGGATTCGCAGATCGGTACGCCGGGGCTGGTCGAGGCGATCCGGCAAGGCACGGTGTCCACCGTCAATGCGCTGGGCTCGGGCCTGATGGAGACGCGCGCGCTGCTCGCCTTTCTGCCCAAGATCGCGCGCGAATTGTGGGGCGAGGAGCTGCTTTTGCCCAGTGTGGCGACATGGTGGTGCGGGCAGGAGACGGAGCGCGCCCATGTGCTCGCCAATATCGACCGCATGGTGGTCGGCCCGGCGCTGTCGACAAGACTTGCCTTCGAAGATGACGGACAGACGAAGCTCGGCTCGGCGCTGTCGGTCGGGGAGCGGGCGGAACTGGTGGCGCGCATCGAACGCGACGGCGAGGCCTTCGTCGGCCAGGAGGCGGTGACGCTTTCGACGACGCCGGTCTATGTCGGCGGCTGGCTGGAACCGCGGCCGGCGAGCCTGCGCGTCTATCTGGCGCGTACGCCCGAGGGCTGGACGGTGATGCCGGGCGGGTTTGCGCGCGTCGGCCTATCGCTCGACCCGACGGCGATCGCCATGCAGCGCGGCGGCCAGGCGGCTGATGTCTGGGTGGTGAGCGACAGACCCGTGGAGCGCGAGACGCTGCTGCCGCAGGAGAGCGACAGCTTCAACCGTACCAGGCCCGGCAGCCTGCCCAGCCGCGCGGCGGAAAACCTGACCTGGCTCGGCCGCTACATCGAACGCTCGGAAGACACGGTGCGTATCCTGCGCGCCTATCACGTGCGGCTCGCCGAAACGTCCGATCCGGACATGCCGCTGCTGGCCGATATCAGGGACTATCTCGAACCGTTCGGCATCGACGTCGAAACGGCGGTCCCGCCAGGGCTGATCGGCACGCTCGACAGCGCGGTCTACAGCGCCGGCCAGATCCGCGATCGTTTCTCGCCGGATGGCTGGCTGGCGCTCAAGGATTTGTCAAAAACGATCCATCAGTTCGCCACAACCGTGGCGCCCGGCGACGATGCGACGCGGGCCATGACCGTGATCCTGCGCAAGCTTGCCGGATTCTCGGGCCTTTTGCATGAGAACATGTACCGCTTCGCTGGCTGGCGTTTCCTCGAGATCGGCCGGCGGCTGGAGCGCGGCATCCAGATCGCCAGCACTCTGGCCCGAGTGACCAGCAGCAAGGCGCCGGACGGGGCGCTGGACATGATGCTGGAGATCGGCGACAGCGTGATGACCCATCGACGGCAATATCCGGTGCAGGCCGGCCGGCGCACGGTGATCGATCTCCTGGCGCTCGATCCGCTCAATCCACGCTCCGTCCTGTTCCAATTGGAGAGGCTGAAAGCCGAGATAGGGCTGTTGCCGGCGACCGGCGGCGAGGGGCACATGTCGGCGGCGGCCAAGGAAATCCTGCAGCTCAACACGTCCATCGCCATCAAGGAGCCGGCAGACATGACGGTGAGGGCGTTGAACGATCTCGCGGGCGAAATAGGCGGGCTCTACAGCAGCCTCGCCAAAGCCTATTTCGGCTAGAAAGAGATGGCCATGCTGTACGACATCAGGCTTCTGCTCCACTACGACTATGCTGCCGCTGCTGGCGGCGGACGCCATCAGGTGCGCGTGCTGCCGTCGACCATTGACGGTGTGCAGCGTGTCATCGCCGCTTCGCTTTCTTTTTCACCGGCACCCAACGAAAGGTCGGATTTTTCTGATTTCTTCGGCAACAATGTCACTTCGATCGCGTTTCGCGACGCCCATGACACGCTCGACATCAGGATGAGCGCGCGTGTGTTGGTGGCGCGGCCCGAGCCGGGGCTCGACGTGTCGCCCGATCTCGGCCGCCTTCGACAGGATCTGGCCGCCGTGCGGTCGCTTGCGCCTGCCTCGCCGCACCATTTCCTGGCCGCCAGCAGCCATGCGGGCATCGATGCGGCGATCACCGCATTCGCGCAAGGCAGCATCGGAAACTCGGCCGCAGGGACGGCGATGAACCTGTGCAATCGCATCCATCGCGATTTCACATACGATGACGAGGCGACCACGGTGCGGACCCGGGCCAGCGACGCCTTCCAGCTGAAGCGGGGCGTCTGTCAGGATTTCTCCCACATCATGATCGCCGGCTTACGCGGGCTTGGCATTCCGGCCGGCTATGTCAGTGGCTTCCTGCGCACCATTCCGCCCAAAGGCAAGCCCCGGCTGGAAGGCGCGGATGCCATGCATGCCTGGGTCAAGGTCTGGTGCGGGCGTGATGCCGGCTGGCAGGAGTTCGATCCGACCAATGGCATGCGGGCCTCCAACGACCATATCACCGTTGGTTACGGGCGCGACTATTCGGATGTGGCGCCCATCGTCGGCGTGCTGAAGACGACTGGCGGACAGGTCGGCGACCAGGCGGTCGACGTCATCCCGGTCGTGCTCGAAAAGGCGTGAAACGGGGCGCACTAACTTGCCGGCGCCGCGAGTTCTCACAAGGATGGGGCAGACTTCTCAAACATCGATGCGGTCACTAGAGCAGCTCACCGGTTCACGGAAAAGGCGAGCCGATCCAAGTCTTTGATTTCGCGCAATTCCGGACGGAAAAGCCGTTTCACACTTTTCCTGTAAGTGCTTAGTCTGTATTCGCCTTAAGGGAGAATAGTCTTAGGCTGCCGCGCACAGGCATGAGGTTTGTCATTGAAAGCTGTCAGCGTCGTCATACCCGCCTACAATGCGGCGGCAACGATCGCTAAAACGCTGGCCTCGCTTGGCGGAGAGGCCGGGTTTATCGGCGAGGTCCTGCTGGTCGACGATCAATCGACCGATGGCACGGCCGATGCAGCCCGGCAGGCCGCGGCGCAATCATCCCTGCCTTTGCGTGTGCTGCCCGCCAGTTGCCGCGACGCCGGCGGCGCCCGTAACCTGGCGCTTGATGAGGCAGCCCATCCGTGGGTCTACCTGATCGACGCCGACGACCTGCACCTTCAGGGCGGCTTAAGCTCCTTGCTGTCGCAGGCGGAAAGCCAGCCCAAGGCCGACATGATCGTCGGCGCCTTCCGGCGCAGGGTGAACGGTCAGGACCGGCAGATCAAGGTGCCAAACGGCTATACCGCGGCCTGCCTCACCAACGCCTCCGCCTACGTGAAGGGGGATATACGCTCGGTGGCGGTGGGCAGCGTGCTGGCTTCCCGGCGTCTCATCGGCGAGACCCGGTTCCCCGTCGGGCTCGCCTTCGACGAGGACACGCTGTTCTGGGCGCGGCTGATGAGCAAGGCGTCGCTGGTCATGATTCAGCGCCCCGTCATGATCTACGAAGTTTCAGCGGAGCGTTCGGACGATCGCTTCACGGTCAACCCGGTGCGGCGCTTCCTGGACTGGCGCCGGGAGCTGCGTACGCTCACCGATTGCGGCATCCCGATTTCGGCACTGAAAGCAAGGGAGGGCCTCGTCGCGCTCAAGATCGCCCGTGTCCATTATGCGCGAGGCGACCTGGACATGGCCGCGCGCTTTCTCGCAATAGCCTCAGTGGCGCCGAAGCGGCGCTCGGAAGCCTGGCGCTGCCTGCGCTACAAATTCAAACTCGCGGCGCGCCGCCGGCTGTCCCTTCCGCCGACACAGATGCAGCGCGCATTGTAGGCCCGACCGACGCCACCGGGATTGCCTTGTTTCCAGGCGGGGTGTGGAACCAGCGGTCAGCCCGCAGCTTATCTACGCATATTTCGTGTGGAGCTTACATGCTGCAGAGAACCGGATCGTCGCGGAGCCGATTGGCCGACGGTGATAGCGTACCCAAGAATGGAGCACAGATTTCCGCCAGGGATGCCGCGCTGACCTATGTCAGCGATGCCGAGCCCGGCATCCGCCGGCTGAAGGCAGGCAAGGGATTCGCTTACAAGGCACCGGACGGGAAAGCGGTCTCCGATGCCGACAGAGCGCGCATCGCGGCGATCGTCATACCGCCGGCTTGGACCGATGTCTGGATTTCGCCCGATCCGAACGGGCATATCCAGGCGACCGGGAGGGATCAGCGGGGGCGCAAGCAGTATCGCTATCATCCGCAATGGGCCGAGGAGCGCGACGGCGCCAAATATTCGAGCCTCGTGGCTTTCGCCGAAAGCCTGCCGGACCTTCGGCGCAGGATCGACAGCGACCTGCGCCGTCACGGCCTGCCGCTCGAACGCGTCGCCGCCGCGGTGGTCTGGCTGCTCGACAACACGATGATCCGCGTCGGCAATGCCGCCTATGCCCGCGATAACAAGAGCTTCGGCCTGACGACTTTGCGGGACCGGCATGTCGATATCAAGGGATCGAGCCTGCGCTTCGCCTTCAAGGGCAAGTCCGGCAAGGAATGGAAATTGAAGCTGGTTGACCGCCGGATCGCGGGGATCGTTCGGGGCGCGCAGGACCTGCCGGGCCAGAAACTGTTCCAGTATCTCGACGAGGACGGCAACAGACGCCCTGTCCGCTCCGACGACGTGAACCACTATATCCGCGAAGCGGTCGGCGATGCGTTCAGTTCGAAGCACTTCCGCACATGGGGCGGCACCATCCACGCCGCGTCGCTGTTTGCACAGACGGAACTGCCTGAGAGCCAGGCACAGCAAAAACGGGTGATGAACAACGTCATCGACAAGGTGGCCGAACGGCTGGGCAATACGCGCGCGGTCTGCCGCCAATGCTATATCCATCCGCAGGTCTTCAAGGCTTGGAGCGAAGGACGACTGCTTGCCGAAATGGCGGAAGCCAACAAGCGCAAGCGATCCATCGAAGGCCTCGATGAGGAGGAAGCGCTCGTGTTGAGATGGTTGAAGACGCAGGAGGACCGATCGGCGGCAATCGGCGGCCGCTGAATCCGCGGCGTCTCGATTTTTTTATCGACGCCATGTCGGCATCGGCCCTACTGTTTCGTCCTTTGCTACAGAAAGGACCGTCCATGCTCTACGCCATCCTCTGCTACGCCTCCGAAGATGTCGTCTGTTCCTGGAGCAAGGAACAGGACGACAAGGTCATGGCCGACCTGCTCGGCGTTCAGGAGAAGTATGCCAACGCCGGCCGGCTTGGGCCCGTGGCGCGGCTTTTGCCGACGACGGCGGCAACGACGCTGCGGAAAGTGAAAGGTGAATCGCTGGTCATCGACGGGCCGTTCGCCGAGACCAAGGAACAGTTCCTCGGTTTCTACACGCTCGATTGCGCCGACCTCGACGAGGCCGTCGAATTCGCCCGTGAGCTCTCCGAGGTCAACCCAAGCGGCGGTTCCTACGAAATCCGCCCGGTATCGGTGTTCCATCCGACCAGGGTTCCGGCATGACCGAACTCGCCTGGATAAGCTCCGCGATCAGCGCTGCCCGCCCACAGGCGATGGGCGCGCTGCTGCGCTATTTCCGCGATCTCGACACGGCGGAGGAAGCTTTCCAGGACGCCTGCCTCAAGGCGCTGAAGAACTGGCCGCAAAACGGACCGCCTCGCGATCCGGCGGCCTGGTTGATCTTCGTCGGCCGCAACAGCGGCATCGACGCGGTGCGCAAGCGTGCCAAGCAGGCGCCGATGCCGGAAGAGGACCAGGTTTCCGATCTGGAGGACGCCGAAAGCGACATCGCCGAGCGGCTGGACGGAGCGCATTACCGCGACGACATATTGCGGCTGCTGTTCATCTGCTGTCACCCTGATTTGCCCACAACGCAGCAGATCGCGGTGGCGCTGCGCGTCGTCTCCGGCCTCACCGTCAAGCAGATCGCGCGCGCCTTCCTGGTCGGCGAGAGCGCGATGGAGCAGCGCATCACCCGCGCCAAGGCGCGCATCGCGGACGCTGGCGTGCCGTTCGAGACGCCGGGCGCGGTCGAGCGCTCCGAGCGGCTCGCTGCGGTCGCGTCCATGGTCTACCTGATCTTCAACGAGGGCTATTCGACCAACAGCGGCGAGGCGCCGGCTCGCGCGCCCTTGTGCGAGGAAGCGATCCGGCTTGCCCGGCTGCTGCTGCGGCTGTTCCAGACCGAGCCGGAGATCATGGGGCTGACGGCGCTGCTTCTGCTGCAGCACGCACGCGCACCGGCACGTTTTGACGATGATGGCGAGATCGTGCTGCTTGAGGACCAGGATCGAAGCCTGTGGAGCCGCAAGATGATCGACGAAGGGCTGGCGCTCGTCGACAAGGCGCTGCGCCATCGCAAGCCAGGTCCCTATCAAGTCCAGGCGGCGATCGCAGCGCTCCACGCGCGGGCCGAGAAAGCCGAGGACACCGACTGGGTGGAGATCGACCTGCTCTACGGCCTGCTCGAGCAGATGCAGCCGTCGCCGGTCATCACGCTCAACCGTGCGGTCGCGGTCGCCAAGGTGCGCGGACCGGAAGCGGCGCTGGCGATGATCGAGCCGCTCGAGCCGAGGCTTTCGGGCTATTTCCATTTCTTCGGCCTCAAGGGCGGGCTGTTGATGCAACTCGACCGGGGCGAGGAGGCACGCATTGCCTTCGACCGCGCCATCGCGCTCGCCAATACGGCGGCGGAAGCTGCCCATATCCGCATGCATATCGACCGTCTGATCAAGGACGGCGCCGTACGCACGCCGGCGAAAAAGGCAAACTAGGCCCCTACGCCCGGTCGGCCCGAGCATCGCCTGGCTCAATCGTGCAGCCCGGGCTTGGACCATGCCGGGGTGGCGATTCTCCCCTGAAACAGGTAATGGCACGCCATGACAGCCCCTTCCAGCCGCGACGGCGCCGGGAAGGCATGGCGCAAGGCGTTGACCCGCGCCCTATGAGCGGCGGGATTCTGAAAGGGACAGAAATGACGATAGCGAAGGAAACGGCCGAGCTTCTGGCGAAACTGGGCGTGGCCAAGGAGGCGCTTGACGGCGGCGACCTGATCGTGCGCAGTCCGGTGACGGGTGAGCGGATCGCGGCGCTGAAGACGATCTCGCCGGCCGACGCGGCAAAGACCATCGATGCGGCCCACAAGGCGTTCCAGTCCTGGCGGCTGGTGCCGGGTCCCAAGCGCGGCGAACTGGTGCGGCTGCTGGGCGAGGAACTGCGCACGCACAAGGCCGAGCTTGGCCGGCTGGTGTCGATCGAGGTCGGCAAGATCCCGTCCGAAGGGCTCGGCGAAGTGCAGGAGATGATCGACATCTGCGATTTCGCCGTTGGTCTGTCCCGGCAATTGTACGGCCTAACCATCGCCACCGAGCGTCCGGGCCACCGCATGATGGAAACCTGGCATCCGCTTGGCGTCGTCGGTGTCATCTCCGCATTCAACTTCCCGGTCGCGGTGTGGTCGTGGAATGCCGCACTGGCGCTGGTTTGCGGCGATGCAGTGGTATGGAAGCCGTCGGAGAAGACGCCGCTGACCGCGCTTGCCTGCGAGGCGATCTTCAAGCGTGCGGTCAAGCGCTTCGGCACCGACGCACCGCAAGGACTGGCACCGGTTCTGATCGGCGACCGAGCGGTCGGCGAGATCCTGGTCGACCATCCCAGGGTGCCGCTGGTTTCGGCCACCGGTTCGACTCGCATGGGCCGGGATGTCGGTCCGCGCCTGGCCAAGCGTTTCGCCCGCGCCGTGCTGGAACTGGGCGGCAACAATGCCGGCATCGTCTGCCCGACGGCCGATCTCGACATGGCGCTGCGCGCCATCGCCTTCGGCGCCATGGGCACCGCCGGCCAGCGCTGCACGACGCTGCGCCGCCTGTTCGTCCATGACAGCGTCTACGACGCCTTGGTGCCGCGGCTGAAGAAGGCTTATCAGAGCGTCTCGGTCGGCAATCCGCTGGAGACCTCGTCACTGGTCGGTCCGCTGATCGACAAGGCCGCCTTCGACGCCATGCAGAAGGCGCTGACGGAGGCGGCCGCGCATGGCGGCAAGGTGACTGGCGGCAGCCGGGTCGAGAACGGCCATCCCGATGCCTATTATGTGCACCCGGCGCTGGTTGAAATGCCGAAGCAGGTTGCACCGGTGACGGAAGAGACCTTCGCGCCGATCCTCTATGTGATGAAGTATTCCGATTTCGACGCCGTGCTCGACGAGCACAACGCGGTCGGCGCCGGCCTGTCGTCGTCGATCTTCACCCGCGACCTGCAGGAATCCGAGCGCTTCCTCGGTGTCGACGGTTCGGATTGCGGCATCGCTAACGTCAATATCGGTACTTCCGGCGCGGAGATCGGGGGCGCTTTCGGTGGCGAAAAGGAAACCGGCGGCGGCCGCGAGAGCGGTTCAGATGCGTGGAAAGCCTATATGCGGCGCGCCACCAACACCGTGAACTATTCCAAGGCGCTGCCGCTCGCCCAGGGCGTCTCGTTCGACATCGATTGAGAACGCTGGCCCGGTTCGGGTGTCGTTGCGCACCCGAACCGTTTGCGACCGGAGATTGATTGCCGAGTGCAGTTATGCTACCATTTTTAACATGGTGCCGATATGCGCCGATGACCCGCCGCAAGGCGGGTTCAGATCGCTGACAAACCCCGTCTATTTTAGGCGGGGTTTTGTTTTATGCGACTGAACGTGTTTGCGATTTCGCGGT